>NZ_WTLH01000370.1 GCF_011421595.1 Streptomyces sp. YIM 98790
CGGGCCGGCACCGGCCGACCCCTTCGCCCCCACCGCGGCCCTGCCCCGGACCGGGCCCGGCGGACCGGCCGGGCCCGGCGGCCGGGGCAGCGGGGTGGACCCGACCCGGGCCATGCCGGTGGCCGGCCACCGCGAATCCGGCCCGGACGAGCCGCACCCGTGGCAGAACCAGATGCGGGCCGCGCGGGAACGCAACGAGGCCACCCAGGTGCAGCCCTTCGACCCGGCCGAGGACCCGCTGTACCGGCAGCCCCAGCGCCGTCCGCAGCGCCGTCCCCAGCCCCCGCAGCAGTCCGCCCGGCAGCAGCAGGGCGGCTACGGCTACCCTCAGCAGCAGCCCGGCTACGGGTATCAGCAGCCGCCCGGGCGCGGCGGTTACGGCTATCCGCAGCCACAGCCGCAGCAGCTGCCGCAGGCTCCTCCGGCGCAGCCCTATCCCCAGCCGCAGCAGCAGCCGCAGCGCCGGTCCGCGCCGCCCCGGGAGTCCCGTCCGCCGCGTGAGCCGCGCCCGCCGCGCGAGCCGCGCCGCAGCGCGAACCCGATGCGCATCCCGGGCCTGGGCTGTCTCAAGGGCTGCCTGTTCATGGTGCTGATCCTGGTGGTGACCGGCTTCCTGGTGTGGAACTTCACCCCGGTCCAGGACTGGATCGCCGAGGGGAAGAGCTTCTGGGAGGCGACCAAGGACTGGTTCAACGATGTGCGGGAGTTTCTCGGCCTGATCGAGGAGGCCCAGCAGACCGTCAACGACGTCGAGCAGAATGTCCCCGGCACCGGCAACTGAACCGCCCCGCCCGGGGGCGGCCCGCTCCGGCCACCCGGCCCGAACCGGATGGTCGCTGGGGGGATTTATCGACAATCGGTGGTGAATTCGGGCGCGGTGTTCCCGGCGAATCCGGGCAATGCGGATCACCGGCACCGCGCCCCGCCCCCGGGTCGTCGTAGCCTCGCGCCATGGCACGCAACATCGGCAGCCGCTACACCGCTCACCGGGTGCTGGGCCGCGGCAGTGCCGGCACGGTGTGGCTCGGCGAGGGCCCGGACGGCCCGGTGGCGATCAAGGTGCTCCGGGAGGATCTCGCGGCCGACGCCGACCTGGTGGCGCGTTTCGCCCACGAGCGGCACACCCTGCTGGGCCTGGAGCACCCGCACATCGTGGGCGTCCGTGATCTGGTCCTCGGCGACGATGCCGAGGGCGGCGACCTGGCCCTGGTCATGGACCTGGTGCGCGGCCCCGACCTGCGCAGCCACCTCGCCGCCCGCCGCCGGCTGGCCCCCCGCGAGGCGGTGGCCATCGTCGCGGGAGTGGCCGGCGGCCTCGCCGTGGCGCACGCCGCCGGCATCGTCCACCGTGACGTCAAGCCGGAGAACATCCTGCTGGACACCTCCGGCCCGGAGCCGGTGGCGCTGCTCACCGACTTCGGCGTGGCCCAGCTCATCGAGGAGCCCCGCCGCGGCACCGCGGGCGGCGTGGTCGGCACCCCCGACTACATGGCCCCCGAGATCATCGAGGGCCTGCCCTCCCGCGCCCCGGTCGACATCTACGCCCTGGCCACCGTGCTCTACGAGCTGCTGGCCGGCTTCACCCCCTTCGGCGGCGGGCACTCCGGAGCGGTGCTGCGCCGCCAGGTCACCGAGAAGGCCGCCGAGCTGCCCGGCCTGCCGCCCGCCCTGTGGGAGCTGATCCAGCAATGCCTGGCCAAGTCCCCCGCCTCCCGGCTGCGCGCCTCCGAACTGGCCTCCCGGCTGCGCGAGCTGCTGCCCGCCCTGGACGGCCTGGCCCCGCTGGAACTGCTGGACCTGGAGGCCGCCGACCACCGCCCGGTGCCCGAGCCGGCCGCCGCCGCCCTGCCCGCGCCCCCGGCGGAGGCCCCGCGCGGCGCGGTCCCGCTGGTGCGCGGCACCGTCCCCGACGAGGAGCGGGTCACCCA
>NZ_WTLH01000371.1 GCF_011421595.1 Streptomyces sp. YIM 98790
CGGCGGGCGGCGGGCGGCGGGCGGCGGCTGACGGCAGGACAGGGCAGGATGGGGGCGATGAGCAGGGACGGAAGGGAACGGGCGGCGGGCCGCACCGCGGGCGCGGCGGAGCGGGCGCTGGGCGCGCGGGGGCCGTCGCCGTTGCAGGAGATCGAGGACGAACGGTTCGCCCGGCACGGCGTGCGGCTGCTGCTCAAGCGCGACGATCTGCTCCACCCCGAGATACCGGGCAACAAGTGGCGCAAGCTGGTGCCCAATCTGGACGCCGCGCTGGCCGGCGGCCGGGCGCCCGCCCTGCTCACCTTCGGCGGCGCCTGGTCCCATCATCTGCGCGCCACCGCCGCGGCCGGCCGTCTGCTGGGCCTGGCGACCATCGGGGTGGTGCGCGGCGAGGAGCTCGCCCGCCGCCCGCTCAACGACTCGCTCGCCCGCTGCGCGGCCGACGGCATGCGGCTGCACTTCGTCAGCCGCGCCGCCTACCGGGACCGTCACCGTCCCGGCTTCGCCGGCCGGCTGCGCGCCGAACTCGCCCCGGACGAGGAGGTGTACGTCGTGCCGGAGGGCGGCAGCAACGCCCCGGCGGTGCACGGCTGCGCCGCCCTGGGCCGCGAGCTGGACGCGGCTTCTCCCCCGCTGCGCCCGCACGTGGCGGCCGTGCCCTGCGGCACCGGCGGCACCCTGGCCGGTCTGGCCGCCGGTCTCGGCCCGGACCAGTCCGCGCTGGGCATCCCGGTGCTCCGGGGTCATTTCCTGGCCGCCGAGGTGAGCCGCCTGCAGCGGGAGGCGTACGGCGCGCCGCGCGGCGACTGGCGCCTGGACGAGCGCTTCCACCACGGCGGCTACGCCCGCACGCCGCCCGAGCTCACCGGCTTCGCCGAGGACTTCGCCGCCCGGCACGGCGTGCCGGTGCCCGAGCCGGTCTATGTCGCCAAGCTGCTCTGGGCGCTCACGGCACTCACCGCCGAGGGCGCGTTCCCCCGGGGCACCGTACTGGCCGCGGTGATCACCGGCTGACCGCACATTAACGGTCATTCGGCATAAAGCACCGGAAATCACACATCAACCCATCGGATTCTTGCGGGAATTGACCGTCACCGCTGGCCACAGATTGCACCGAATGCAATACGATGAGTGATAAGGCGACAGTGTGCCGCGGATCGGGGTAGCGTCTCGGACGGACCGGCGAACCATCGGGCACCACGGTTCGTTGGATGATGGCAAGGGCGCCCCGGCGCGGCGCTCATCCGTGTGGATCACCGTGGAGGTGAGGGTGACCGAGATCCCAGGGGAACGCGGATCGCAGGACTTCGTGGAAGTCAGGCTCCCGGCCGCGGGAGCCTATCTGTCGGTACTCCGGACGGCTACGGCCGGGCTGGCAGCCCGCCTGGACTTCACCCTTGACGAGATCGAGGATCTGCGCATCGCGGTGGACGAGGCCTGCGCGATCCTCCTCCAGCAGGCGATCCCCGGCTCCACGCTCAGCTGTCTGTTCTCCCTGGACGGCGACGCCCTGCACGTCACCGTCTCGGCGCCCACCACCGAGGGCCGCGCGCCGGAGCGGGACACCTTTGCCTGGACCGTCCTGACCGCGCTCGCCGGCGAGGTGGAATCGACGGTCGCCGAGGACCGCACGGTCAGCATCAGCCTGCACAAGAAGCGCGGCGCGGCACCGGGAACGCCGTGACCGCCAGACCGGGCACGCCAGGGGACGACAAGGGGGCTGCTGTGAGGGATCTGAACGACGCTGCCCATGGCGGGCATGCCGCGGGCCCGGCGGCCCAGGCCGCCGCGCAGCCGGGGTGGGAGACCCGCCCGGCACGGCTCCGCCCTCCGCAGCACCGGTCCGGCCATCCCGAGGGCGCCGACCGTCCCTCCGCACCCGCAGCCGTGCCCGCGCCCGCGGCAGCGCCCGGTCTGCCCGCCCAGCC
>NZ_WTLH01000372.1 GCF_011421595.1 Streptomyces sp. YIM 98790
CCCGGGCGCTCCGCGGGCTCCGGGCCGCCGGCCCCGCCGCGCTGCCCGGTGTGGTCGCCCCGGCCGGTCCCGTCGCCCCCGTCGTGGTGGTGCGCGTGGCGGTGCAGGTGCTCGGCGGCGAGCAGCGGCCGGTGCGGCGGGGTGCCGTCCGCGACGGCCAGCACCCGGTCCAGCAGGGCTCCGGCCCCCTCCCCGGCCCGTGCCGAGGTCCGCAGGATCTCCACACCCGGATTGACCCGTTCGACGTGGGCCGCGAAGGCCGCCCCGTCGAAGCCCGCGGGCCCGGCGAGGTCCGTCTTGGTCAGCACCACCAGGTGCGCGGCGCCGAACGCGGTCGGGTACTTGAGGGGCTTGTCCTCCCCCTCGGTCACGGACATCAGCACGACCCGGAAGGTCTCGCCGAGGTCGTAGACGGCCGGGCAGACCAGGTTGCCGACGTTCTCCAGGAACAGCAGCCGGGTTCCGGCGGGCAGCCAGTCCGCCAGCAGCCGGCTCAGCTGCGCGGCCTCCAGATGGCACAGCCCCCCGGTGTGCACCTGGCGCACCGGCGCACCGGAGCGGGCCAGCCGCTCGGCGTCGTTCTCGGTGGCCAGGTCGGCGGTGAGCGCGGCGGCCGGCACTCCGCGCGCCACGGCCGTGCCGAGCACCGCGTGCAGCAGCTCGGTCTTGCCGCTGCCCGGGCTGGAGAGCAGGTTGACGGCGGTCACGCCGCGCGCGGCCAGATCGGCGCGCAGCCGGCCGGCCAGGTCGTCGTTCTTGGCCAGAACGGCCTGCCGGACATCGACGGTGCGGCACATGGCACGGTCCCTTCGCGGGTGAGGGCGGCGGCCGGGGCTCCGGCATGCGGCCCCACGCTAGGCACACCCGCGCGGGCACCGGGCCGACTCGGGCGCCGCCGCCCGACGGTTTCCCCCGTCCGGCGGAATCCGGCGGTACGGCGCCGCAGGCCGCCCGCAGGCCGCCCGCAGGCCGCCGCGGCGGGCGGCCGTCACCCGTCCGGCGCAACTCCCCGTGCCGGCTCCGCGCGCCCGGACCGGCCGCGGCGGGCGGCGGGCCAGGATCGCCAGCGTCCGCCGCCGGAATCGGGAGGAACCATGCGGATCCTGCTCATCGCCAGTGCCTTCAACAGCCTGACCCAGCGGGTCTTCGCGGAGCTGGACGACCGGGGCCACCGGGTGGCGGTGCACACGGCGCCGGGCGCCCCGGGCATGCGGGCGGCGGTGCGGGCCCACCGCCCGGAACTGGTGATCGCGCCGATGCTCACCGAGGCGATCCCGCCCGAGGTGTGGTCCGCGGTTCCCTGCCTGGTGGTGCATCCCGGCCCGCCCGGCGACCGGGGCCCGTCCTCGCTGGACCGCGCCCTGCAGGACGGGGTCACCGACTGGGGGGTGACGGTCCTGCAGGCGGTCGCCGAGCTGGACGCCGGACCGGTGTGGGCCGCGGAGCGGTTCCCGGTGCCGCCGGACGCCGGCAAGAGCGACCTGTACCGGGGGGAGCTGGCGGACGCGGCGCTGCGCGCGGTGCACACCGCGGTGGCCCGGTTCGCGGCCGGCGGGCGGCCCGAACCCGGGCCGCCCGGGCCGCTGCGGCCGCTGCTGCGCCAGGCCGGGCGGCGCATCGACTGGGCGGCGGACCCGACCGCGACGGTGCTGCGCAAGCTGCGCGCCGCCGACTCCCGCCCCGGGGTGCGCGACACCCTCCTCGGCTCCGCCTGGTTCCTGTACGGCGGGCACCCCGAGCGGCTGCTGCGCGGCCGGCCGGGCGAGCTGATCGCCACCCGGGAGGGTGCCGTCTGCCGGGCCACGGTGGACGGCGCCGTGTGGATTCCGCAGCTGCGGCCGGCCGCGCGGCCCGGGGAGCGGCGGCCGGTGCG
>NZ_WTLH01000373.1 GCF_011421595.1 Streptomyces sp. YIM 98790
CGGTCCGGGGCCCGCGCCCGCTCGCCGCGCTGCTCGCCGCCGCCGCGCTGTTCTGCGCCGTCGCCGCCTGGAGCTGCGTCCGGGCGGCCGGGGACGGCGATCTCGCGTACGGCCGGGAGCGCGACGCCGTGCTGCTGGCCGGCGAACGGCAGATCGCCCGCCTCACCACCCTGGACCCGGCCCGCGCCGACGCCGAGACCGCCGCCTGGCTGTCCGTCACCACCGGGCCGCTGCACCGGGAACTGGTCCGCGACCGGCAGGCCGCCGCCGAGGCCCTGGCCGGGACCGGCAGCGCCGCGCTCGGCACGGTGACCGGCGCCGCGGTCACCCGGCTCGACACCCGGGCCGGCACCGCCCGGCTGATCGCCACGGTGGAGGTCGAGCTCACCCCGGCCGGCCCGGTCCCCGGACCCGTCACGGAACGCCGCCGCTACGAGGCCGGGCTGAGCCGCACCGGCGAGGGCTGGAAGCTCTCCGACCTGACCGCGCTCACCCCGCAGCCCACCGGGGGCACCCCATGACCCCCGCCGCCCCCGCCCCCGCCACCGGCGCGGCCCGCCGCGCACGGGCCGCGGCACTCGCGGCGACCGGCGTGCTGCTGCTGGCCGGCACGGTACTGCTGGTGCTGGCCGGGCGGCTGGACGATTCCGCCGGCCGCAACCGGGCGCTGACCGACGGTGCCGCCACCCGGCAGGTGATCGAGGAGGTGACCGCCGCCCTGGACACCGTCCTCTCCTACTCCCCGGACACCGCCGGGGACACCGAGCGGGCCGCCGCCGCGCTGCTCACCGGCGAGGCCGCCCGCCAGCACCGGGACCTGTTCACCCGGGTGCGCGACCAGATCGACCGCCAGGGGCTGGCCGTCACCACCCGGGTGGTGCGCGCCGGGGTCGTCCGGCTGACCGGCGACACCGCCGAACTGCTGGTCTTCCTGGACCAGACCGGCCGCCGGCCGGATGGCGGCCCGCCGGCCACCGCGGCGGCGCAGCTCGCCGTCACCGCACGGCTCGACCACGGACGGTGGCGGATCACCGCCATCGCCTCCCGCTGAGGAGGACACCATGCCCACCACCACCGCCTCCACCACCGCCTCCACCGCCGCCTCCACCGCCGCGCCCGGCACAGGCCGCCGCGCCCGGGCCCGGCGGGCCGCCCTGCTGGCCGCCGTGATCCTGCTGCTGGCCGCCGCGGGCTTCGCCGCCCGGTCCGGCACCGCCTGGTATGCGGCGGCCCATGACGAGCGGACCGCGTTCGGGGCCGCCCGGGACGAGGCCCTGGCCGCGGGCAAGCAGGCCGTGCAGAACCTCAACACCCTCGACCACCGGGACACCGACCGGGGCATCGGCCTGTGGCTGGACTCCACCACCGGCGAACTGCACACCCAGCTCGCCGAGGGCCGGGAGGCCTTCGAGGAGCAGATCCGGCGCGCCGGGACGGTCACCACCGCCGAGGTGCTCTCCGGCGCCGTCACCGAACTGGACGAGCGGGCCGGGACCGCCCGGATCATGATCGCGCTGCGGATCACGGTCCGCACCCCGGACGCGGAGCCGGAGCAGGCCCCGGCGGTGAAGGAGAGCCGCATGCTCGGCGAGCTGAGCCGCACCCCCGAGGGCTGGAAGCTCAGCGCCCTCGCCCAGGCCCCGATGGGCTACGCCCGCCGGTGACGGTGCCGGCCACAGCAAGGAGCGCACGCGCCATGTCCACCTCCACCACCCGCCATCTGGTCAACCGCCGGCGCCGCCTGGCCGCCGGCGCCGCCTCCGCCACCGCACCCGCCGCCTCCCGGCCCGGCCCCGGCCGGC
>NZ_WTLH01000374.1 GCF_011421595.1 Streptomyces sp. YIM 98790
CCCGCCGCGCGCGGCGGCACCGGCCGCCGCCGCGCAGGAAGGGCCGCGGCCGCAGGCCGCCGGACCCGCCGCGGACCGGCCCGAGGCCCGTGGGTGCCTCTACGCGCTCTCACAGCCGCCGCTGATGTTCTTCCTCGCGCTGATCGGCTCGCTGCTGCTGTTCTCCGCCGCCTACGACCTGCTGCTGCTCTGAACCCGCGGGTGTGCGCGGCTCAGCCGCCGACCGCGGTGCCGGACTCCCGCTGGCGGGCCCGGTAGGCCGCCACATGCAGCCGGTTCCCGCAGGTCCGGCTGTCGCAGTAGCGCCGCGAGCGGTTCCGGGACAGGTCCACGAACGCCCGGCCGCAGTCCGGCGCCTCGCACCGCCGCAGCCGCTCCCGTTCCCCGGCCACCACCAGGAAACCCAGCGCCATCCCGCAGTCCGCGGCCAGATGGTCGGCGACCGAGGCGCCCGGCGCGAAGTAGTGCACATGCCAGTCGTGGCCGTCGTGGTCGGTGAGCTGCGGAGTGGTGCCGGCCTCCGCCACCATGCGGTTGATCAGCTCGGCCGCCTCCCGGTCCGAGCGGGCCGCGAACACCTCGGCGAACCGGCCGCGCACCCGGCGCACGGCCCCGAGGTCGCCGTCGTCCAGCGCCTCCACCCGGACCCCGCTGACCGCGCGGGCGGTCACGAACCGGCGCAGCGCGGCCACGTCCGGCAGCCCTTCGGGAGCTCCCTCGTCAGGTGCGGTGTTGAGCAGATCGACCGCGTGGTCGAGCGCGCACCGCGTGTCGTGGTTGATGAGCACCTCGCTGGCTCCCGGTCCGGATGGGCAGGCATTCCGTCCCCGGAACTGTATCCGCTCCACGGCACAGGGGCGCCGCCGCGGTGGAGACCGCGGCGACGCCCTTCCGGTGCTCACCGCCGGTTCCGTGCCGTCGCCCCGAGTCAGACGGCACGCAGAACCGGACGGGTCTTCTGCCCTCCCCTCAGCTCTCCGCGAGAATGTGCGAGAGTTCGCGATCGAGGTCGAAGTGGCGGTGCTCGGTGCCGGGCGGCACCGCGGCATCCGTGCGCTTCAGGAACGTCTCCAGTGCCCGGGCGGGCGCCTCCAGAAGGGCTTCGCCCTCGGGAGAGCTCAGCGCGATGCAGACGACACCCTGACCGTGGCTACGCGACGGCCAGACCCGGACGTCACCGGTGCCGGTGGGCCGGTGCAGGCCCTCGGCGAGAAGCTCGCGGGCGAAAACCCACTCGACGGTCTCCTCGGCTCCGGTGTGGAACGTGGCGTGTACGGCGTAGGGGTCCGCCGTGTCATACCGCAGCCCCGCAGGTACGGGCAGTGAGGACTCGCTCGATACGACGAGGCGCAGGTGCAGCTCGCAGCTCACCGTGGTGTTCATAAGCGCCAGGGCCTTTCGCTCAGTGTGCGCTCGGGGGTTCGCACGTCGGCCCCATCGACATGCCACGTACCAGCCGGTTGTAAACACGTCTGAGAGGTTTGCCGGGTTTGATCTCATTCGAATGGAGGAGGTGGATATGTCGTTGAAGCGTGTGGTACCCGGGAGAGCTGGGCAGAATTCAAGGTCCGGCGGAAATTCCCGGCGCGGCCGGCGCCCGTCCGGCGGGAGAGGAAAGCCGGTGCGGAACGGTCCGGGGAGTGCGGTAAAGTTCTGCGCGTGCCGCAGGGCACCGCAGCCGGGCGATTAGCTCAGCGGGAGAGCGCTTCGTTCACACCGAAGAGGTCACTGGTTCGAACCCAGTATCGCCCACC
>NZ_WTLH01000375.1 GCF_011421595.1 Streptomyces sp. YIM 98790
GTTCGTGGCGCTGCAGCGGCGGGACCGTCCGCAGGTGGAGACCGCGCTCGGTGCGCTGGCCCGGCTCCACACCCGCGGGCACACCGTGGACTGGGCGGCGTTGTTCACCGGCACCACCGCCACCGTCACCGACCTGCCCACCTACCCCTTCCAACACCAGAACTACTGGCTGGACAGCATCTCCCCCGGCGCGCGGAGCACCGGCGGGCCCGGCCTGACCGCAACGGGTCACCCGCTGCTGAAGACGGCCGTCGGACTCGCCGACGGCAAGGGCGCGGTGCTCACCGGCCGCCTCGCGCTGCACACCCACCCCTGGCTCGCCGACCACCGGGTCGGCGGCACCGTGACACTGCCCTCGGCGGCCATGACCGAGCTGGCCGTCCGGGCCGGCGACGAGACCGGCTGCCCCGGCATCGCCGACCTGACCGTCGGCACCCCGCTGACCGTCCCGGAGAGCGGCGGAGTCCAGGTGCAGGCATCCGTCGGCCCGGCCGACGCGGACGGGCACCGGCGGATCACCATCAGCTCCCGGCCGGACCGGGACGACCCGGGCGCGCCGTGGCAGGTGCACGCCACCGGCCTGCTCACCGAGGCCGCACCGGCGCCCATGGTCTCCCTGGGCACCTGGCCACCGCCCGGGGCCGCCCCGGCCGGGCTCGACGGCTTCTACCGGCGGCTGGACGAGAAGGGCTGCACGCACGGGCCGGCGTTCCAGGGGCTGCGGGCGTTGTGGCAGCGGGGCGAGGAACTGTTCGCCGAGGTGGAGCTCCCCGACGGCACGGACCCGGACGCGTTCGGGATCCATCCCGCGCTGCTCGACGCCGCGCTGCACCCGCTGCTCGCCGCCGGGCAGGACACCGCCGGCCTGTCCTGGCACGGGTTCCACCTGCATGCCGTCGGCCCGCGCTCGCTCCGGGTCTGGATCAGGCCCAGGGGCGAGGACGCCTTCCGGCTGTGGCTGGCCGACGAGACCGGCGAGCCGGTCGCCGAGGCGCGCGCGCTGCGGCGCCCGGTGACCCCCGCCCGGCGGCTGGACGGCGCGGCGGACGGCTCGCTGTTCCACCTGGTCTGGTCGCCGGTCGGCCTGCCCGACCCGGAGGATCTCACCGCCACCCGCTGGGCCGTGCTCCGGGACACCCCGCCGGACGGCCTCGGCCACCGCGTCGAGAACGTCGCCGACGCCGCCGGGGACGTCCTCGTCGCCCTGCTCGGCACGGCGGCCGGGGACGACGCGGCGGACGCGGCGCACCGGAGCACCGTACGGGCGCTGGAGCTGGTGCAGGAGGCGCTGGCGGCCGGGACCTCCCGGCTGGTGCTGGTCACGGAGAACGCCGTCGCCACCCACGACGGCGAGGACGTCGACCCGGGCTCGGCCCCGGTGTGGGGTCTGGTCCGGTCGGCGCAGGTCGAGAATCCCGGCCGGATCATGCTGATCGACACGGACGGCAGCCCGGCGAGCGCCGGGCAGCTCTCCGCCGCGCTCGCGTCCGGCCACGACCAGCTCGCCCTCCGCGCGGGACGGGCGAGCACCCCCCGGCTGGCCGGGGCGCGTCCGGCGGGTGTGGCCGGTGCGGAGCCGGAGCCGGGGGACGCGGTGCCGGTCCCGGCGCCGGAGGGCACCGTCCTGGTGACCGGCGGTACCGGCGCCCTGGGCGCACTGTTCGCCCGCCACCTGGTCACCGCCCACGGCGTGCGCCACCTGCTGCTGCTCAGCCGGCGCGGACCGC
>NZ_WTLH01000376.1 GCF_011421595.1 Streptomyces sp. YIM 98790
ACCCACGCCGGCCGGCCGTGCCGCGGCGACGGCCGGGAGACCAGGCCCGGGGGCCGCGTGGACGCGGATTCCCCGGCGGCCCCGCTCCGGTGCGCGGACCCGGGTGAACACCACCGCCGCCGCGCGCCCCGGCCGGACCCTCCGCCGTGCCGGCCCGCAGCGAGCGGCCCGCCCGCCGAGCGGTGCGCAGAACCACTCGCCGGGACCCGTACCCCTCTCCTCTTTCCGCCCCTGCCCCGGCATCCCGCCGCCCGGCCGCGCATGCCGCCCGGCACCTCCGGAGCCGGCCGGTCCGGCTCCGGCGGCCGGCTCCCCGCGGGCGGTCGCCCCGCACACCGGTCGGCCGGGAAAATATGCCAGAGTTGCCATTCTCCGACTGGGAGCACGTACCGTACGGCTCAACAGCCGGGCCGACCGCTTGAAGGGGCGCTGGATTGAGCACGCACGCACCGCATGCACCGGGCACGGCGCAGCCTGTCGCGCTCCCGGCCACGCTGGACGAAGCGGTAGCCGCCCTCGCCGCACAGCCCGCCGCCGTCCCGGTCGCCGGAGGCACCGACCTGATGTGCGGGGTCAACTCCGGACGGCTGCGCCCGGCCGCCCTGGTCGGCCTGGCCCGGCTCAAGGAACTGCGCGGCTGGGAGTACCAGGACGGCCACGCCCTGCTCGGCGCCTGCCTCACCCACGCCCGGATGGGCCGCCCCGACTTCGCGGTGCTGATGCCCGGGCTGGCCGCCGCCGCCCGCACCGCCGGTCCGCCGCAGGTGCGCAACGCCGGCACCCTGGGCGGCAACATCGTCACCGCCGCCGCGGCCGGCGACACCCTGCCGGTGCTGGCCGCCCTGGAGGCGGTGCTGATGGTCACCGGAGCACGAAGAGGCAACCGCGAGATCCCGGTCAGCCATCTGCTGGCCGGACGCGACCGGCTGCGCGCCGGCGAACTCCTGGCCTACGTCCGGGTGCCGCTGCTGCACGCTCCGCAGACCTTCCTCAAGGCCACCGGCCGCACCGGGCCCGGACGGGCCACCGCCTCGGTGGCCGTGGTGCTGGACCCGGCCCGCCGCGAGGTGCGGTGCGCGGTCGGGGCCATCGCCTCCATCCCGCTGCGCCCGCTGGACGCCGAGCGCTGGGTGGCCTCGCTGGTGGACTGGGACGGCAAGCGCGGGCTGGCGCCGGACGTGCTGACCGCCTTCGGCGAATACGTCGCCATGGCCTGCATCCCCGATCCCGATCCCGGTCCGGAGCGCGGGCAAGGCACCGAACTCCCGCCCGCGATGCTGCATCTGAGGCGTACCGTGGCAGCACTCGCGCGCCGTGGACTTGGGAGGGCCCTGTCGTGAGCAGCGAGCAGTACCCGAACCCGGACGGCATCCCCACCCCGCAGACCGGCTGGGGAGCGGGCGGCGGATACGACGCCGAGGCCACCGCCTTCATAAAGCTTCCGCGCGGGCGGATGCCGGGCGGCGACCCGGGCGCCGATCCGCTGGCCGCACCGGGCGGGGACTACCGGCCGCCGGAGATCGCCGAGCCGACCGTGCCGGCCTCGGCGGCCGGGCCGCCGATGACCGCGGCGGCCACCACCGACCCGGCCGGCACCGGCCAGTGGACCCTGCCGTTCGCCTCCGCCGCGGACCCGGTGCGCGGCCCGGCCGCACCGGCCCCGGCGGCGGGCACCGGAACCCCGGCGGC
>NZ_WTLH01000377.1 GCF_011421595.1 Streptomyces sp. YIM 98790
CGTCGACGCACCCGGCTGGCGGTGCTCGCCGCCGC
This sequence comes from Streptomyces sp. YIM 98790, assembly GCF_011421595.1. Lineage (GTDB taxonomy): Bacteria > Actinomycetota > Actinomycetes > Streptomycetales > Streptomycetaceae > Streptomyces. The sequence goes on from NZ_WTLH01000377.1 coordinate 36, forward strand.
CGTCGCCACGACGCTGGCCCTGCTGGCGGGCGGCGGCTACGCGGTCGGGGTGTTCGGCGACGGCAAAGACGGCACGGAGCCCGGCCAGGCGGCCGGCTCCGGCGGAGCCGGCGGCACCGGCGGCACGGAGGACGAGCCCGGACCGGGGGGCGGCGACGCGGCCCCCGCCGTGCCGGGAACCAAGCCGTCCGACGACGAATCCCCTTCCGACGCCGACGAGGAGACGGAGGAGCCGGCCGAGGAGGCGGAGGACCCGGGCGGCACGGACGACGCCTCCCGGCCCGACGACAACGGCTCCGGCGGGCACCACGAGGCGGACGGCCAGGAGAAGCCACAGCCCGAGCCGACCGCGTCGGAACGCCCCGACCCCGAGCCCAGCCCCACCCAGTCGGCCTCGCCCAGGCCCACGCAGTCCACCAGTTCGCCCGACCCGGGCGCCCCGGGCCGCAAGCACTGCAACTACGCGGCGGACCGCAACCGGGCCTGGGCGCAGGGCCACGCGGGCGAGTCCGTCAAAGAGATCCAGTGCCTGCTGAACTACAACTACGGCTACAGGCTCGATGTGGACGGCATCTTCGGCCCGCTGACGGACGATGCGGTCCGCTCCGTCCAGCGCTGCTCCGGCATCGCCGTCGACGGCGAGGTCGGCCCCGACACCTGGAGCCACCTCGACAACCCCAAGCCCTCCTGCGTCTGACCGGCACCGCCCGGTGACGCGTCACGGCCGCCGCAGCCCCTTGCGGCGGCCGCCCCACCATGGAGCCGTCATCACGCGCATCCGGGGCCGGGTTGCCAACGCGACCGTCCGCGAGCGTGATTCACCGGACACAGCGCCTGACCGACCCTGACCGTCCTTCCCGCCGAGACGAGATCCCGCCCCGTCCCACCCCTGGTCGTCACCGAGCTCGACCACCTCGCGCACCGGGCACCGGGCCGGGTCATGGAGGCGCTGAACGCCCGTATGACGGAAGGCCGGTACCCGCGCCTCACCGCACCGGGCACCCAGCGTCTCGACGGACGAAACCGAGGCCGGAACGCCGAGATCCCGCCCGATCGCCATGATCGGGCGGGATCTCGTCATCCGTTCGTGCCTGGAATGATGAACGGTCTTGCGGTGGACCTGAGGGGATTTGAACCCCTGACCCCCTCGTTGCGAACGAGATGCGCTACCAGGCTGCGCTACAGGCCCGTGGGGTGTCCGTGAGGACGCTGGAAACTGTAGCACCTTCGCGGGGACGGCCCGAAATCGGTTACTCGCCGGCGGCGCGGGGGCGGTCCTCGTCGGCGTACTGGTCGAACAGGGGCGTGCGGCGGGGCCCGCCGGAGCGCTGGTCGCGCTCCTCCGGCGCGGTGGGCTGCTGCGGCGGGGTGGAGGTGGAGCGGGCGGCGCTCCAGGTGCCGGGCGCGTCCAGATCCACGCCGCGGGTGTGGCGGGGGGCGACCGGGGCGCTGACGTAGGTGGGCAGCGGCACCGGGGCGGGCTCCCAGCCCTCGGGGCCGGCCGGGAGGGTCTTCCGGCGCTGCTGGTCGAGCCACTCGGCGTGGTCGGTCTGCTCCACCACGGCGCGGCGCCCGTCGGCGGCGGGCGGCCGGTCCCCCGCCCCGGCGTCCGGC
>NZ_WTLH01000378.1 GCF_011421595.1 Streptomyces sp. YIM 98790
CCCCGCGCACCGCGCCGTCCAGCACCCGGTCGTCGAACACCGCCAGAGCGCGGGCCGCGCCCAGCACCGGCCGCACCACCGACGCCTGCACCGCCCCGGCGGGCCACAGCCAGCGGCCCGTCCGGTGCCGCACCGCGGGCGGGACCCGCACCGGCCACGGCCGCCACCGGGCGAGTGCGGCGGCGGCCAGCACCACGGCCGCGGACAGCGCCGCCTCCCACGGCACGGGCTCCGGTTCCCCGGTGGCCCCGAGAAGCCGCCCCAGCCAGTGGGCCACGGGCGGCAGCGCCAGCACGCCGAGCGCCGCTCCCGCGGACCCCAGCACCGCCACCGGCCCCACCACCCCGGGCGGCTGCGCCGGCCGCCGGCCGGGGCCGGGGGACGGCACGGAGGCGGAACGGGAGGGCGCGTCCGGGGCGAGGGTGTACCGGAGGATCTTGACGGCGTAGACGGCGGCGACCGCCGACGCGGCCAGGCCGGCCGCGTACAGCGCGGTGCTCTCGTGCCGGGCCGCGGCCAGCACGTGGTCCTTGGCGGCCCACAGCCCCAGCGGCGGCACCCCGGCCAGCGTCAGCGCCGCCGCCGCGAAGGCCGTGCCCAGCGCCGGCCAGGCCCGTGCCGCGCCGCGCAGCCCGGCGAGCCGTTCCGTGCCCAGCGCCGNGCCCAGCGCCGCCAGCCACGCCCCGGCGGCCAGGAACAGCGCGGCCTTCACCGCCGCGTGGGCGGCCAGCTGCCCGGTGCCGCCGGCCGTGCCCCCGGCGCCCGCCGCCAGCACCGCGAAGCCGAGCTGCGCACAGGTGGAGGCCGCCAGCAGCTGCTTCAGCTCGGTCTGCGCCACGGCGACCGCGCCCAGCACCAGCGCCGTGAGCACCCCCGCCCAGGCCACCAGCGGCCCGCCCCAGCCGGAGGCGTCCAGCAGCGGGCGCAGCCGCAGCAGCAGATAGGCCCCGGCCGCCACCATGGTGGCCGAGTGCAGCAGCGCCGAGACCGGGCTCGGGCCCTGCATGGCGCGGGAGAGCCAGAAGGAGAACGGCAACTGCGCGGACTTGCCCAGCGCGGCCAGCACCACCCCGGCCGTCACCAGGTCCAGCCAGCCCGCCCCGGCCCCCGGCAGCGCGTCCAGCCGCAGCGAGTCCACGCCGCCCGCCAGCGCCGCGCCCGCCGCCGCGTAGAGCCCCAGGTCGGCCGCGCGGGTGGTGAGGAACGCGGTACCGGCCGCCCGCACCTTCTCCGGCTCCTGCCAGTGGAAGCCGATCAGCGCCCAGCTCGTGGCGCCCATCACCTCCCAGGCCATGAGCAGCGGCGGCAGCGTGTCGGCGGTGACCGTCACCAGCATGGCTCCGGCGAACAGCAGCATCAGTCCGGAGAAACGCGCGCGGCCGGCCCCCTCGCCCGGTGGCCGGGCCGCCGACCAGACCAGCACCGCCAGGGTGACCGCGGTGACCATGACCGCCAGCACCGCGGACAGCCCGTCCACCCGCAGCCCGGCGCGCACCCCGGCGAGCAGCGGCGCGTCCGCCGTCACGGGCCGGCCGGCCGCCACCGCCACGGCCAGGG
>NZ_WTLH01000379.1 GCF_011421595.1 Streptomyces sp. YIM 98790
GAGGTCGGCGGGGCCGTCCCCGGCGGCCGGGACGGGCTCCGGCCCGGACCCGGGCTCTGGCACCGCCTCGGGCTCGGACTCGGACTCGGGCGCCGCGGGGCGGCCGGCGGCCGGCCGGTCACCCTCCGCAGCCACGGGCAGGGCGGGGGCCTCCTCGGTGATCTCGTCCCCGTCTCCTGCCCCGTTCTCGTTCTCGTCCGCGAGGCCGTCGGGACCGCTGCCGTCCGCCGCCCCGGCCGCCTCGCCGGCGGCCTCCGGCGCGCCGGACTTCCGCGCGGCTCTTGCGGCCTTTGCCGCCTTTGTTGCCCCCACGAGATCGGAAAGCCGCGTCATCGTCGTCGAATCGTTACCCCGCTCTTCGCTCTCATTCGGGGCCGTTCCGTCCGCCGCCTCGGCCACCTCGGACCGCCGCAGCATCGTCGTTGCCTGGTCAGGCGTATTGCCGGCGCTCATTTCCGCGCTCGTCTCCCCCACGTCGTCCCCGTGTTCGGCCGCGTCCGCGGGAACCATGTCCCGCCCCTTGGACGTCTTCTCCGGTGACTGCTTCTGCTCCCGATCGCGTTGCGAAGTGTCCGGGGACCGGCCCGCCACTCCTGCCTCCCTCATTGCTGGTCCAAGGGCATTGCGCCGCTATCAGTGTGCCGGGTCCGCGGCGCACCCGAACGACTCTCCGCGGAGGTTCGAAACCCGCCATCCAGAGAGACTGGACGACAACGACATATCTACGGGTTCCATTACGAAACGAACACGCGCTCTCGACAGAACTCTGTGAGAGGCGTCACCCTGTCTTTCATCCACGCGGGGAGGCATGGATGGGCAGGAGTCGTAGAAGCATTCCGGAGGAGCTGCTGCTGCTCGCCCTGGACCCGGCCACGGGTACCACGGCACAGCCGCAGTCCCTAGATCTCGGCCTTGCCGGGGCACAGCTCGTGGAGCTGGCTCTGGCGGGGCGAATAGCCCCTGACGGCGATCGCATCGTGGTGGTTCTGCCACGGCCGACAGGGGACCCGACACTCGACTGTGCACTGGAGCTGCTGCGCAGGCGCGGCGCTCCGGTACGCGCGGTCAACTGGATCGGCGGTCCACGGCTCGGGCTGCGCCAGACGTATCTGGCGCACCTGGAGCGCTGCGGCATGGTGCACGCCGTGGAGAGCCAGATGTGCGGCGTACTGCCGACGACCCGGTACCAGGCGACGGATACCGAGGTCAGCAGGCAGATCAAGGCGCGTCTGGACACCGCGATCCGCACCGGTACGCCACCGGACGCACGCACCGCCGCGCTGGCCGCCCTGGCCCACGCGGTCGGGCTCGGCAAGCATCTCTACCCGGGCAACGAGGGCCGTTCGTCCCGCTCCAGGCTGCGGGATCTGATCCGGCACGACCCGATGGGCGGTCTCGTGGCGCACGCCGTGATGGACGTCCAGAACGGCGTGGCCGGACAGGCCCGGCGCCCGGCCGCCGCGGCAGGCGGCAACGGCGCCCGTGCCCGCAGGCCCGCCGCGCCCGCTCC
>NZ_WTLH01000038.1 GCF_011421595.1 Streptomyces sp. YIM 98790
CGTGTCCCCGGGTGCGGGCGACGGCTGCTCCGCCGCCGCGGGGCCGCCCTCGGTCTCCTCGTCAACGGGCTCGCCGGCCGAGGCCGCGGGGTCCGCGACCGGCTCGGCCGTCTCTTCCTCGTCACCGGCGGCCGGCGTCACAGCGGCCGGCCCGGGTTCCCCGGCGGCCGGCGGCGCGGCCTCCGGGAGGGACCCGGCGGGGCCGGCGGCCGCCTCGTCCTCGGGCTTCAGGTCCTCGGCCGGTTCCGTGTCCGCCGCGGCCGGGGCCGGGGGGCCGGCCGGGCGGGTGGCGACCCGGCGCCGCCGGGGCGGCAGCGTGTCGCTCGGGGTGTTGTTCGTCGTGGTCGTGTTGTCGATGCGTTCAGCGCCGTCCGCTTCCGCGGACTCGTTGGGCTCGTGCATGCGGGCATTTCTCCCGTCGCGCTCCCGGGCACCTGTTCGGCGCCGCTCGGGAGCTGTCTGTGTCGCTCGTCACTCGCCGGTTCCGGCCTCCCTCATCCGGCTGCGGCGAAAGTCTGCTGTTGGGTGCGCCGGCCTCGTCAGCCGGACCCGAGTGGCTCCCTGGTGCGGGCGGTTCGGCGGCGCGCGACGGCGCCGCCGGGGCCATCGCCCGGACCGGACGCACTTCTCGGTCCGCGCCGCCCGGCACCGCCCCGGTGGGGCGTGCCGCGGGGCGTCCCTGATCAGGATTCTCCCGGACCGGGGGCTCCGGCGCTCGCTCGCCCGCCCCATGCGGGCGGGCGACAACGCGCCGGCGCCGCCCAGCCCCGGAGCGTCCCTTCGGACCCCCGTACTGCTGGCGTCGCGGACCCGTCACGGCTGGCCGGACAGGCCCTGGCCGGCGACCTCCGGCACCGCCGCGGTCCGCTGCCCGGCGGCCGTGGGTGGAGCGGCCGGGTCGGCGTCGCGGTCAGGTACGAACGGATCGGTCACCGTGCCGGTCTCCTCATCGAACGGCCCCTGCGCCAGCCTGGTCACCGCAGCGGGGACCGGCGGCGCCAGGTCGGCTGTGGAGCGAAGGCCGGACAGGACGTCGTCGGGTCGTACGGCAGGTGTGGTATGCCGCACTACCAGGCGCAGTATCGCACAAGCGCGGTCGGTCGGCCCATCGGACCCTCCCGGAACCTCGCCTCCTCCCGCCGGGGCACCGGCCACGGAGAGCGACATCACGGCCGCCCGGGCGTCGAAGCTGCGCATGCCCTTCTTGGTCTGGCGCCGGACCTCCACGGTGCCGGCGGCCAGGAAGGCCCGCACCGCCGCCTCCGCCTCGGCCGGCCGGACGCCGTCCAGCCGGAGCTCCCAGCAGGAGGCCGTCAGCCGCTCGGCGAAGTCGGAGGTCCGCGCCTGTACCGCGTCGGTCACGTCCAGGCCGGGCGGCAGCGAGTCGTCCAGCAGCCGCCGCACCGTCTCCGGGTCACGGGGCTCGGTCAGCGCGATCTCCAGGTACTCGGCCTCGCTGGCGGTACCGGTCGGGGCGGCGTTGGCGTAGCTGACCTTCGGATGCGGGGTGAAACCGGCCGAGTACGCCATGGGTACCCCGGCCCGGCGCAGTGCCCGTTCGAAGGCGCGCTGGAAGTCCCGGTGGCTGGTGAACCGCAGCCGGCCGCGCTTGGTGTACCGCAGCCGGATGCGCTGCACGGCCGGTGCGGGCGGCGGCCCTGCGGGTTGTCGCTTGCCCAGTGTCGTTCAGTCCTTCGTCGCACAGTGCGGGCCGGATGCCGGCGCCGCCGTGTTCGGTTTCCTGCCTCCAGGCTACGCGGCGGCGGTGTCGATCCAGTACCGGAGTTTCCTGCCGCGCTGGTCCTCGAACTCGCCGCCGCAGTTCTCGATGACCCGGCGGGAGGCGTCGTTGTCGTAGTCGCAGGTGACCAGGACGGCCCCGATGCCCATCCGGTGGGCGACCGGGAGTGCGGCGCGCAGCATGGCGGTGCCGTGGCCCCGGCGGCGGGCCGTGGGGCGCACGTCGTAGCCGATGTGGCCGGCGAACTCCAGCATCAGCCGGTTGAGCCGGTGCCGGACGGCCAGCCGGCCCAGCCACTCGGTGTCCTCGGTCCACCACAGGGTGGTGCACGGCACATGGCCGCGCGGCCGGGGGGTGTCCTCCCGCACGTCCGCGCGGACCGCGGCCACGTAGGAGGCGAAGACTCCGGGGTCGTGCCAGCGTCCGCCCCAGGCGGCCAGGTCCCGGCCGATCATGGAGCCGTCGCCGGTGCGTCCCTCGGCCTCGAACTCCTTCATGGCCGCCAGGAACGAGGCGTGCACCCCGGTACCCGGCTCGCTCAGCTCAGGCATGACGTCGTCCGTCCTCTCCCCCGCACAACCGCGCGCAACACCACGGAACGTACCGGGCACGCCGTGCCGCCGTCCTGCGGACGGCCGCTGCGCAGCGGCTACGTGATCACGGTGAGCGGCAGAAGTTTCTTCCCCGTGGGCCCCACCTGGATCTCGGTTCCCATACCCGGGCAGACGCCGCAGTCGAAGCAGGGGGTCCAGCGGCAGTCGTCGACCTCCTGCTCGTCCAGGGCGTCCTGCCAGTCCTCCCAGAGCCAGTCCTTGTCCAGGCCGGAGTCCAGGTGGTCCCAGGGCAGGACCTCCTCGTGGCCGCGCTCGCGGGTGGTGTACCAGTCCACGTCGACGCCGTACTGCGGCAGCACCTTGGCGGCGGACTCCATCCACAGGTCGTAGGAGAAGTACTCGCGCCAGCCGTCGAACCGGCCGCCGGCCTCCCAGACCGCGCGGATCACCTCGCCGATCCGGCGGTCGCCGCGGGAGAGCAGGCCCTCCACGATGCCGGGCTTGCCGTCGTGGTAGCGGAAGCCGATGTTGCGGCCGTACTGCTTGTCGGCGCGGATGCGGTCGCGCAGCTTCTCCAGCCGGCGGTCGGTCTCCTCGGCGGAGAGCTGCGGCGCCCACTGGAAGGGGGTGTGCGGCTTGGGCACGAAGCCGCCGATGGAGACCGTGCAGCGGATGTCGTTGCCGCCGGTGACCTGCCGCCCCTTGGCGATGACCTTGGCCGCCATGTCGGCGATCTGGAGCACGTCCTCGTCGGTCTCGGTGGGCAGGCCGCACATGAAGTACAGCTTCACCTGGCGCCAGCCGTTGCCGTAGGCGGTGGCCACGGTGCGGATCAGGTCCTCCTCGCTGACCATCTTGTTGATCACCTTGCGGATGCGCTCGGTGGCGCCCTCGGGGGCGAAGGTCAGGCCGGAGCGGCGGCCGTTGCGGGTCAGTTCGTTGGCCAGGTCGATGTTGAAGGCGTCCACCCGGGTGGAGGGCAGGGAGAGGCCGATCTTGTCGTTCTCGTAGCGGTCGGCCAGGCCCTTGGCGATGTCGCCGATCTCGCTGTGGTCGGCGGAGGAGAGGGAGAGCAGGCCCACCTCCTCGAATCCGGTGGCCTCCAGGCCGCGCTCCACCATCTCGCCGATGCCGGTGATGGTCCGCTCCCGCACCGGGCGGGTGATCATGCCGGCCTGGCAGAAGCGGCAGCCGCGGGTGCAGCCGCGGAAGATCTCCACGGACATCCGCTCGTGCACGGTCTCGGCCAGCGGGACCAGCGGCTGCTTGGGGTAGGGCCACTCGTCCAGGTCCATCACGGTGTGCTTGGCCACCCGCCAGGGCACGCCCGAGCGGTTGGGCACGACGCGGGCGATCCGGCCGTCGGAGTGGTACTCCACGTCGTAGAACTTCGGCACGTAGACGCCGCCGGTGCGGGCCAGCCGGAACAGCAGTTCGTCCCGGCCGCCGGGACGGCCCTCGTCCTTCCAGGCCCGGACGGCCTCGGTGACGGCCAGCACGGCCTGCTCGCCGTCGCCGAGCACCGCGCAGTCCAGGAAGTCCGCGACCGGCTCGGGGTTGAACGCGGCGTGGCCGCCGGCCACCACCACCGGGTGCTCCTCGGTGCGGTCCGCGGCACGCAGCGGGATGCCGGACAGGTCCAGGGCGGTGAGCAGGTTGGTGTAGCCGAGCTCGGTGGCGAAGGAGACGCCGAGCAGGTCGAACGCGCCGACCGGGCGGTGGGAGTCCACCGTGAACTGCGGGACGCCCTGCTCCCGCATCAGCTTCTCCAGGTCCGGCCAGACGCTGTAGGTGCGCTCGGCGAGCACGCCCTCGCGTTCGTTGAGGATCTCGTACAGGATCTGCACGCCCTGGTTGGGCAGCCCGACCTCGTAGGCGTCCGGGTACATCAGCGCCCAGCGGACGTCGCAGTCGTCCCACGGCTTGACCGTGGAGTTCAGCTCGCCGCCGACGTACTGGATCGGCTTCTGGACGTGCGGGAGGAGGGCCTCCAGGCGCGGGAAGACCGATTCGACAGGCATGGGTGATGTCTCCGGGACTGGGAAGCGGTGATCCGGTCCGCTCCGGCCGGTGCGGGCCGGGTGCCGACCGTGTGGTGACGGTGACCATCCAGCCTAACCGCTCTGCCCGGCACGGTCGCTTCCGCCGCCCGGCCGGCGCCCGCTCCGCGGGCGGGTCACCCGGCGCCGGGCGTGCCGTCCCGCGGCCCGTGCCCGGGGTACAGGGCGGCCAGGCGGCGTTCGTACTCGTCGGCCAGCGCGGTTTCCCGGCCGTGCAGCAGTCCGTAGGTGAAGGACGGTTCACCGGCCGCCTCGGCCCGGCCGGCCAGCTCCACCAGGGCCTCGCGGGCCACCGTGCTGTCCTGGTGCTCGCCGAGCAGGTCCTGGAGCGCGGTCCACCGGGTGATCTCCGCGCGGGCGGCGGCCTTGCCCAGCGCCGGACGCGCCGCCTCGGCGGAGTAGCGGGCGCGCTTGGCGGCCTTGCGGGCGGCGTGCAGCGCGTGGTCGCGCAGCGGGCCGGGCGGCGCGGCGCGCGCCGTCTCCATCCGTCCGGCGAACCGGCGGGCGTCGGTGCGCAGCACCTTGGCGCAGACCTTGCCGTCCGGGCGGTCGGCGGCGGGCAGCAGCGGCGGGGCGGTGAGCAGGGCGTCCAGCCCGGCGAGCAGCTCGCGGAAGCGGTCGGAGTCCAGGGCGGCGAGCACCCGGGTCCGGGTGGCGGGCTGCCCGCCGCGGGGCGAGCCGTAGCCGCGCAGGCGGTCCCGGGCGGGCCCGCGGATCAGTGCGGGCGGCAGTTCGGCCAGCCGCTCGCGGAACCGTTCGGCGAGCACCTCGCGGTCGCGGTCGCCGCTGAGTTCCCCGGCGAGCCAGATCAGCTCCCCCTCCAGGGCGGCGGTCACCGTGCGGTCCAGGACCCGGCGGTAGGAGCGGAAGCAGCTGCGCAGCCTGCGGCAGGCCACCCGCATGCGGTGCACCGAGTCCGGTGCGTCGCGCCGGACCTCGGGCTCCAGCCTGTGCAGCGCCCGCACCTGGCGCCCGGCGTAGGCCAGGACGGTCGCGCCGGCCGTGCCCGGCCGGGGCGCGGCCGGGGCTCCCGGCCCGGCGGCCGGGTCCGTGCCCGGGTCGGTGGTGCGGTCCGTGGTCGCGGAAGTCATTGCTCAGTCACCTGCGTCGCTGCCGGCCGTTCCGGTTTCCGAGCGTAGTGCCGGAACCCGCCCATGCGCGACGCTCCCGGACGAAACAGGCCGAAACCGGTCGTCAGCCCGGCGCATGCTGTCCAGTCCGCCGCCGTCGCCGGGGCGGTGCTACGCGGACAGGGTGCGTTTCATGCGGATCGACTGCAGCAGGCCGATGGCTATCCAGGAGGCCATCATGGCCGTGCCGCCGTAGGAGACGAACGGCAGCGGGATGCCGGCCACCGGCATGATGCCCAGCGCCATGCCGATGTTCTCGAACGACTGGAAGGCGAGCCAGGCCACGATCCCGGCCGCGATGATGGTGCTGTACAGGTCGGTGGCGCTGCGGGCTATGCGCAGCGCCCGCCACAGCAGGACGGCGATCAGCAGGATGATCCCGCCGCCCCCCACGAAGCCCAGCTCCTCCCCCGCCACGGTGAAGATGAAGTCGGTCTGCTGCTCGGGCACGAACTGCCCGGTGGTCTGCGAGCCCTCGAACAGCCCGGTGCCGGTCAGGCCACCGGAGCCGATGGCTATCCGGGCCTGGTTGGTGTTGTAGCCCGCGCCGGCCGGGTCGAGCTCGGGGTTGGCGAAGGCGGCGAAGCGGTTNCTCGGGCACGAACTGCCCGGTGGTCTGCGAGCCCTCGAACAGCCCGGTGCCGGTCAGGCCACCGGAGCCGATGGCTATCCGGGCCTGGTTGGTGTTGTAGCCCGCGCCGGCCGGGTCGAGCTCGGGGTTGGCGAAGGCGGCGAAGCGGTTGATCTGGTATTCGTCCAGCACGCCCAGCGTCCACACCAGCACCGCGCCGGCCGCGCCGGCCGCCATCAGGCCGAAGGTCCAGACGATGGCCGCGCCGGAGGCCAGCAGCACCCCCAGCACGATCATGCCGATCACCATGGCCATGCCCATGTCGTCGACCACCACGATGGCCAGCGGCACGGCGGCCAGGCCCAGGGCCTGGAGGACGAGCCGGCCGCCGGGGTACACGCGGTCACCGGCGTCGACCTGGGCGGCCAGCATCACGGCCATGGCCAGGATGACCGCGACCTTGGCGAACTCGCCGGGCTGGACGGTGTAGTCGCCTATCGCCAGCCAGGCCCGCTGGCCGTTGATCTCGGTGCCCAGCGGGGTGAAGACCAGCAGCAGCAGGACGACGGAGAAGCCGTAGAAGACCGGGACGGCGCTGCGCAGCCGGTGGTGGCCCAGCCACATCACGCCGGCGGCCAGCGCCACGCCCACGACGGCGTTGAGCACCTGGCGTATCAGGAAGTAGTGCGGGTCGCCGTCGTTGATGTCGGTGCGGGTCCAGGTGGCGGACCACACCAGCAGGCAGCCCAGCACGGTGAGCGCGCCGGCGGAGAGCAGCAGCAGCCAGTCGACGCGCCGGAACAGGGAGTCCCGGGCCAGCAGCCGGCGGATGCCGGAGCGCCGGGGGCCGGGCAGCCCGGAGGAGTAGGTGTGGATGCTCACGCGTGCGTCACCCGTCCCCGCCGGTGTCCTCGCGGCGGCGGTCGGCCTCGAAGCCGCCGGCCGCCAGGACCTCTCCGCCGCCGTCGCCCTGGGCGCCGGCCGTGTCCGCGGCGAGTCCGGCCGTGCCGTCCCCGGAGCCGTCGCCCGCCTCGTCGGCGTCGTCGGCCTCGTCGGCCTCGTCGGCCTCGTCGNGCCTCGAAGCCGCCGGCCGCCAGGACCTCTCCGCCGCCGTCGCCCTGGGCGCCGGCCGTGTCCGCGGCGAGTCCGGCCGTGCCGTCCCCGGAGCCGTCGCCCGCCTCGTCGGCGTCGTCGGCCTCGTCGGCCTCGTCGGCCTCGTCGACGGGCACGATGGCGGCGCCCTCGTAGTCCTTCTCGTGCTCCTTCTTGTACGAGGCGAAGTGCTTCTCCCACGCCTTGTCGAACTCGGCCAGCAGGGTGCCGTTGTCGTCGGTCTGCGGCAGCTCCGACGGCGGTTCGGGCAGCAGCGCCTTGTCCGGGTGGATCCGGCCCTGCTCGTCCACGCCGTAGATGGCCTCGTAGATGTTGCGCACCGCCGGGCCGGAGGCACCGGAGCCGGTGCCGGCCTGGTCGATGGTCATCACCACGGTGTAGTCCTCGGAGAAGGTGGTCAGCCAGGAGCGGGACTGCTTGCCCTCGGTGGTCGCGGTGCCCGTCTTCGCGGAGAGCGGGATCTCGTCCTGCGGCCAGTTGATGAACCGCCAGGAGGCGGTGCCGACCTCTATCACATCGCGCAGCGCGCCCTGCAGATCGTTGACGGTGCCCTTCTCGATCGGGAGCTTGCCGTTCTCCACCGGCTCGATCTCGTCGATGACGTTGCCGTTCACATCGACCACGGCCTTGCCGACGACGGGCCGGTAGAGGGTGCCGCCGTTGTTGATGGCCGAGTAGACGGAGGCCATCTGGATCGGTGTCACCAGCAGGTCGCCCTGACCGATGGAGAAGTTGACCGCGTCACCGGCCCGCAGCCGCCAGCCGTCCTCGCAGCTCTCCCGGGCGTAGCGGTGCGCGAAGTCGTCCTTGTCCTCCTCGGCCATCTCGCACCAGGTGTCCTTGTTGGTCTCCCAGTACTCCCGCTTCCACTCCCGGTCGGGCACCCGGCCCGCGGCCTCCGAGGGCAGGTCGATGCCGGTCCTGCTGCCCAGCCCGAACCCGTGGGCGGTGTTGAACAGCCAGTCGTTGGGCTTCTCGTCGGGGTTGATGCCGCCGTCCTTCTGCCATTCGGCGTGCGCCAGCCGGTAGAAGACGGTGTTGCAGGACACCTCCAGCGCCTTGCCCAGGGAGATCGGCCCGTAGCCGCGCGATTCGAAGTTCTTGAAGGTGGTGTTGCCGATGCTGTACGAGGAGGAGCACTCGTAGGAGCCGTCGAAGTCGTAGCCGGCCCGTACCGCGCCCGAGGAGGTGACCACCTTGAAGGTGGAGCCGGCCGGGGACTGGCCCTGGATGGCCCGGTTGAGCAGCGGGTCGTTGGACTCCTCGCCGGTCAGCCGTTCGTACTCCTTGGCGGAGATGCCGCCCACCCAGACATTGGGGTCGTAGTCCGGGTAGGAGGCCATGGCCACGATCCGGCCGGTGTGGGACTCCATCACGATGGCGGCGCCGGAGTCCGCCTCGTAGTTCCGGCCGCTGATGTCGTCGCGCTGTTCGCGGGCCTTCTTCATGGCCTGCAGCAACTCGTGTTCGACCACGGCCTGGATGCGGGCGTCGATGCTGGTCACCAGGTTGGCGCCGGCCTCGGGCTCGACGCCCTCGGCCTCGCCGATGACCCGGCCGAACTTGTCGACCTCCAGCCGGTCGATGCCGGCGCCGCCGCGCAGGAACTCGTCATAGGTGCGCTCCAGGCCGGAGCGGCCGATCTGGTCGTAGCGCTGGAGCGGGGAGTCGGTCTTCTGGGATTCGGCGACCTCCTCGTCGGTGACCGGGGAGAGATAGCCGAGCACCTGGGCGGTGTTGGCGCCGTAAGGGGCCGGGTAGCGGCGCACCGCGGTGGGCTGGGCGACGATGCCCGGGTAGCGTTCGGGCCGCTCCCAGATCTGCAGCGCCTGCTGCACGGTGGCCTCGTCGGTGATCGGGATGGGCTGGTAGGGCGAGCCGTTCCAGCAGGGCTGGGGGGTCTCGGAGTCGCACAGCCGGACCCGGTTGCGCACCTCCTCCGGCTCCATCTCCAGCAGTTCGGCGAGGTCGCCCAGCACCTGCTCCCCGTCGTCGGGCATGCGCAGCAGGTCGGTGCGGTCGGCGGAGACCACCAGCCGGGTCTCGTTGTCGGCCAGCGGCACCCCGCGGGCGTCCAGGATGGCTCCGCGCACGGCGGGCTGGACGACGTTCTGCACGTGGTTGCCGGCCGCCTCGGCGGCGAACTCGTCGCCCTGCCGGATCTGCAGGTACCACAGCCGCCCGGCCAGGGTGAGCAGCAGGGAGAAGACGAGTATCTGGATGACGACCAGCCGGATGGTGACCCGGGAGGTGCGTCCGGTCTCCGGGATGTTGCTCACAGCCTCTTGACCCCCTTCAGACGGCCGCGGGAGCGGCCCAGCAGCGGTGACCGCTGGCCGCCGATGGCGGCGGCCCGGCCGGCCCGGCTGAGTCTCATGCCGGTGGGCCGCAGCCAGGACGGGCCGAGCGACTCGCCGGCCGGGGAGCCCGAGCCGTCACCGGACAGCGGGTCGGGTTCCAGGCGGCGGGCCAGGCTCATCAGCAGCGGTACCACGAACGGCGCCAGCAGCAGGTCGTAGACGGTGGCCGTGGTGACCATGGTGACCAGCGCGTCCTGGCTGACCTCGGTGTCGCCGACCAGGGTGCCGACCCCGGCGTAGAGCAGGGTGGAGCTGGCCGCACCGATCGCCACCACCAGCATGGGGGCGGTGGCCGAGCGGTGCTGGCCGTTCTCCGGTTTGGTCAGGCCGGCCGCGTAGCCGACCACGCACAGCACCAGGGCGTAGCGGCCCACGGCGTGGTCGGCGGGCGGGGCCAGGTCGGCGACCAGGCCGGCGAAGAAGCCCGTGACCGCCCCGCCGGTGTGGCCGTAGACCAGGGCCAGGGCCAGCACCGTGAGCAGCAGCAGGTCCGGCACGGCCCCGGGCAGGTGGAGCCGCGCCAGTATGCTCACCTGCACGGTGAGCGCGACGATCACCAGCAGGGTCGCGAGCAGGGTGCGTTGCACGCGCATGGTCAGTCAGCTCCCGGTCCCTCGGCGTCGTTCCCGGTGTCCTCGGCCCCGGGCTCCTCCGCCCCGGAGTCCTCGGCCCCGGTCTCCTCGGCCCCGGCGGGCTCGCGGGTGCCGCCGGTCTGGGTCTCGGGCCGGGGCTTCTCCGGCTCCTCCGGCAGCACCGCGTCGCGCGGGTCGCTGCGCGGCGGCTCGACGACCACGCCCACCAGGTCGAGCTGGGTGAAGGCGACGAACGGCCGCACCCGCACGGTGCGGGTCAGGTCGCCGGAGGTGGCCTCCACGCTGGTCACCTCGCCCACCGGCACACCGGGCACGAAGGGCTTGTTGCCGGCCGAGCCGAAGGTGACCAGCCGGTCGCCCTTCTCCACCTCGGCCCGGTGGTTGAGCAGCTGGACGTCGAGGGCGCTGTCGCCGCGGCCGGTGGCGAAGCCGAGTTCGTTGCTGCCCTCCATCCGGGTGCCCACGGTGAACTTGGGGTCGCTGGCCAGCAGCACGGTGGCGGTGCCCGGCCCGACCGTGGTGACCCGGCCGACCAGGCCGTCGCCGTTGATGACGGTCATGTCGCGGCCGATGCCGTCCCGGGTGCCGGCGTCGATGGTGATGGTCCAGGAGAAGCCCTGGGCCGGGCCGATGGCGATGACCTGTGCGCCGACGATGGTGTACTGCCCGGCCCCGGCGGTGCGCAGCAGGTCGTCCAGCTGCTCCACCCGGGAGTCGCGGTGGTCCTGGCTGCCGAGCTGCTGGCGCAGTTCGGCGTTCTCCTGCTCCAGTTCGCTGATCCGGTCCCGGCGGCGCCCGGAGTCGCGGACCGCGCCGATGGCGTTGGCGACCGGGTCGACGACGGTCGCGGCGCCCGACTCCACCGGGCCGAAGACGGCGGCGGCAACCTCTCGCGGCCCGTTGAGGGGGGAGTCGTCGCCTTCGCGGATGTCCACGGTGATCAGCGCGAATGCAATGGACACCAGCAGGATGAGCAGCAGCCGGCTCTCTCTCGAGTCCCTCACGTGCGGCAGCCGTGCCTTCCTTGTTTCGTTGCGATTCCCGGCCGTGGCGGCCGGACGGGCCGGCCGCGCGTCAGCGGCGCGGCGTGGCGTCCAGCACCTGCTGGAGGGCCTCGAACTCCTCGACACACTTGCCGGAGCCGAGGGCGACCGAGTCGAGCGGGTTCTCCGCGATGTGGATCGGCATGCCGGTCTCCTGGCGCAGCCGTTCGTCCAGGCCGCGCAGCAGGGCGCCGCCGCCGGTGAGCACGATGCCGCGGTCCATGATGTCGCCGGAGAGCTCGGGCGGGCACTTGTCGAGGGTGGTCTTGACCGCGTCCACGATGGCGTTGACCGGCTCCTCCATGGCCCGGCGGACCTCCTCGGTGGAGATCACCACGGTCTTGGGCAGCCCGCTGACCAGGTCCCGGCCGCGGATCTCCATGTGCTCCTCCTCTTCCATGGCGAAGGCGGAGCCGATGGAGATCTTGATGTCCTCGGCGGTGCGCTCGCCGAGCAGCAGACTGTACTCCTTCTTGATGTGCTGGATGATCGCGTTGTCCAGCTCGTCGCCGGCGACCCGGATGGACTGGGCGGTGACGATGCCGCCGAGGGAGATCACCGCGACCTCGGTGGTGCCGCCGCCGATGTCGACCACCATGTTGCCGGTGGCCTCGTGCACCGGCAGGCCGGAACCGATGGCGGCGGCCATGGGCTCCTCGATGATGTGCACCTGGCGGGCGCCGGCCTGGGTGGAGGCCTCGATGACGGCACGGCGTTCCACACCGGTAATGCCGGAGGGCACACAGATGACCACCCGCGGGCGGGCCAGATAGCGGCGGCGGTGGATTTTCAGGATGAAGTAGCGGAGCATCCGCTCGGTGATCTCGAAATCCGCGATGACGCCGTCCTTCAGCGGGCGCACGGCCACGATGTTGCCGGGAGTACGGCCGATCATCTTCTTGGCCTCGGCGCCGACCGCGAGAATGCCGCCGGTGTTGGTGTTGATGGCCACCACGGACGGTTCGTTGAGGACGATCCCGCGGCCTCTGACATACACCAGCGTATTGGCCGTCCCGAGGTCGACTGCCATGTCTCGGCCAATGAACGACATATTGTTCGCCATGGGATGGGGTTGGCCTTCCAGCTGGAGCGGTGTGTGCGTGGAGGTCGGCAGGGGCGCGCTGGCGCCATACCCGCGGGTCGCGGTGGGTGGTGCCATCGTATCCACGGCCGGTTGAACACGGGGCGCGGGTGCGCCTCATTCGCCATTGTCAGCCGAACCCGGCTCACCCTCCATGATGGTGACGCCGTGTTCGGGCGAAGAGTTCCCCCGACCGGCGGTGCCGACGGGCTTCGCGGCACCGGCGAACACATTCCTGCGTCCGGGCGTGTCGCGTGCCGGGGGCGGGGAAACGCCGGACCGCGGGAGCACAGCCGGTGCATTGCGGGTGCCTTGCCGCTCTTCTGCCCCGAGCTGACCGGGACATGCCGAACGTTCCTGAACGTTACCGGATGTCGTCAGGCATGAGATGGAAAGAAAATTTTCACTTCCCGCTCGGCGGACTCGGGGGAGTCCGACGCGTGGACGAGGTTCTCCCGCACGACGGTGCCGAAGTCGCCGCGGATGGAGCCGGGGGCGGCGGCGACCGGGTCGGTGGGGCCGGCCAGCGCGCGCATGCCCTCGATCACCCGCTCGCCCTCGACGATCATCACCACGGCCGGGCCCGAGGTCATGAACTCCAGCAGCGGCCCGTAGAAGGGCTTGCCGGCGTGCTCCGCGTAATGGGTCTCCAGGGTGGTCCGGTCCAGGGTGCGCAGTTCCAGCGCGCTGATCGTCCAGCCGGCCTTGGCCTCGATGCGGCGGACGATCTCGCCGATCAGGCCGCGGCGGACCGCGTCCGGCTTGAGGAGAACGAGAGTGCGCTGACTCATGCGACGGCTCCTGGAGACGTAAGGTGCGGGTGCTGAGTGTGTCGCACCATACCGCCCCGGGCGGGGGCCGCGCCGTCCGGCCCGGGGATTGTGATCATCCGGCGTCCTGGCCGGGGATGGCCACCCCCGCCGCGCGGGCCGCCTTCAGCTCGTCCACCCGGCGGCCGAAGTGCACCGAGGCCCACCACAGGGCGGCGAAGCAGGCGCCGAGCACGAACATCAGGGGCACCACCAGGCCGCTCAGCACCAGCCCGGCCTGGAGCGCCCAGCCCAGGCCGATGCCGCCGCGGACCCGCCCGACCAGGCCGCAGAGCAGGATGGCCAGCACCATGGCGGCGCCGCTGACCGTCCACAGGGTGCCGGCCGGCACCTCCGTCATGCGGGAGGCGACGAGGGCGGCCAGACCGATGACGACCGCCTCCATGGCGAGTGTTGTCGCGCAGAGCTGGCGCATGACGGGTTACCGGTTTCCCTTCCCGAGCAGCAGGCGGGCCTCGCCCACGGTGATGACCGAGCCGGTGACCAGGACGCCGGCGCCCGCGTACTCGTCCTCTTCCTCGGCCAGGGCGATGGCCGCGTCCAGGGCGTCGTCCAGCCGCGGCTCGACCTGCACCCGGTCCTCGCCGAAGACCTCGACGGCGAGCGCGGCGAGCGCGTCCACGTCCATGGCCCGGTGGCTGGAGTTCCTGGTGACGACGGCTTCGGCGAGCACCGGCTCCAGCGCCTCCAGGAAGCCCCTGACGTCCTTGTCGCCGCTGGGGCCGATCACGCCGACCAGCCGGCTGAAGGAGAACGCCTCCTGGACCGCGTCGGCCGTGGCCGCCGCCCCCGCCGGGTTGTGCGCGGCGTCCAGGATCACCGCCGGGCTCGTCCGGACCACCTCCAGCCGCCCGGGCGAGGTGACCGAGGCGAACGCCTGCCGGACCACCTCCTGGTCCAGCGTCCGCCCGTGCACCGCGCCGACGCCGAAGAACGCCTCCACGGCGGCCAGCGCCACGGCGGCGTTGTGCGCCATGTGCTCCCCGTGCAGCGGCAGGAAGATCTCCGGGTACTCCCCGCCCAGGCCGCGCAGGGTGAGCAGCTGCCCGCCGACCGCGATCTCCCGGGACAGCACGCCGAACTCCAGGCCCTCGCGGGCCACGGTGGCGTCCCTCTCGCCCGCCCGGCGCAGCATCACCGCCGCCGCGTCCACCGGCTGCTGGGCCAGGATCACCGTCGCGCCCTGCTTGATGATCCCCGACTTCTCCTTGGCGATCTCCGCCGGAGTGCTCCCCAGCCGGTCCGTGTGGTCCAGCGAGATCGGCGTCACCACCGCCACCTGGGCATCGATCACATTGGTGGCGTCCCACTCGCCGCCCATCCCGACCTCGACCACCGCCACGTCCACGGGGGCGTCGGCGAAGGCGGCATAGGCCATGCCGGTGAGCACCTCGAAGAACGACAGCCGGTGCTCCTGCCGGGAGTCCACCAGCTCGATGTAGGGCTTGAGGTCCTCGTAGGTCCCGATGAAGCGCTCCGCCGGGATGGGCCGGCGGTCCAGGCTGATCCGCTCCGTCACCGACTGCACATGCGGGCTGCTGTACCGGCCGGGCCGCAGCTCGAAGGTGGCCAGCAGCGCCTCGATCATCCGCGCCGTGGTCGTCTTCCCGTTGGTCCCGGTGATGTGGATCGAGGGATACGTCCGCTGCGGGTCGCCCAGCAGCTCCATCAGCGCCCTGATCCGCACCAGGGAGGGATCGAGCCTGGTCTCCGGCCAGCGCTTGGCCAGCTCGGTCTCCACCTCGCGCAGCGCCCGGTCCGTCTCCGGGTCCTCCGGGCGGCCCGGTACGTCGTCCTCGGCGGTCGGCGCCCCGGAGATGGTGCGCAGGGTCCGGCTGCCCGCCTCGATCACCGCCAGGTCGGGATCGCGCTGGGTCTCCTCCCCCACGATCTCCGCGAACACATCGTGCTCGCCCTCCGGCGTGTCGTCACCGAACACGTCACCGGGCTCATCGGGCTCATGGGGATGGGACCTGTCGCTCACACCGCCAGTCTACGAACCCGGCGCCCGGGGCAGCTCGCGGCAGGGGTTGCCGGGGGCGGGGTCCACGCGCCAGAACCGTTCGGCGGCCTTGATGATCAGCCTCGGGCTCATCGGGCCGCCTCCCGGGACCGCCGGTTGGCCTCCGCGACGCGGAGCGCGAGCGCTTCGCGGTCCGGCAGCGGCACCACCTCCTCTCCTGCCTCGCCGACGGGCCGGACTGCTGGTTCGCCGACGCGGTGCTCCGGCTCGGCGGGCGGCTTGAGGTGGTGGTACCGGCCCGGGACCACCGCACTTCGCTTCCGGCCTGGCACCACGGCGCCTATGACCGGCTGCACGCCCGGGCCATGGGGGTGCACGAAACCGGGCTGACGGCGTCGGACTCCGAGGCGCACATGCGGGGCAGCGAGATCCTTGTCATCTGTCGGACGAACTGCTCGCCGTCTGGGACGGGCGCCCCGCGCGGGGCCATGGGGGACGGCGGATGTGGTGCGCTGCGCGCGGGAGCGCGGCGTGCCTGTGCATGTGGTGTGGCCTCCCGGTGCCGGCCGGGACTGAGTTCGGCGTCGAGGTGAGGCCGGTGATCATCCGCTCCGGGGGTGCGACGGCCCCCTGGACTGCGAGTGCCCGGCGGCGGCAGGGGAGCCGGGGCCGAGCGCGGCCGTGCGGTGCCGCGAGCCGTGCGAAGCGCCCCGGTCACCAGGTGCGGTCGAGGTCCTCGGCGTACAGGTCGATGGCGCGCCGGTAGGCGGTGATGTCCGGGTCCGTGGTGGTGGCGGTCAGCAGGCGGAGCAGTGTGGCGGTGGCCTCGTGGTGCTCGCCGGTGTTGTAGAGCGCCATGGCGAGGAACGTGCGCAGCGCGTTGTCCCCCGGGAAGGCCGCGAGGCCACCGCGGAGCACGGCTGCCGCCTCCTCGTAGCGGCCCAGGCTGCGCAGGGTGGAGCCGAGCCCCAGGCAGGCGCCCCGGTGGTGGTCCGGGGACAGACCGCCGGGCGCGGCGAGGGCGCGTTCGTAGTACGGGACGGCCTCGGCCTCCAGGCCGAGGGCGTCGTGCGTCCAGGCCGTCTGGTAGGCGACGACCGGGTCGTCGGGGTGGGCGGCGCTCAGTTCAAGAAGCAGGTCGCGGGCCCGGTCGGCCCGGCCCTGTTCGCGCAGCGCGACGGCTTCGGCGAGGCGGGTCTGCGGCTCAAAGGGGCCGGTCCCGGCGGCGGCTGGCATGGCGGCGAGGATAGCCGTCCGGCAGCACACTTGAGAAAATATGCAGACCGGTCTAGCGTGCCCTCATGGGACAGAAGGGCACCGAGACCCGGAAGCGGCTGCTGGACGCGACGCAGGACCTGGTGGAGACCGGAGGGTACTTCGGCACCGGGCTCAACCAGGTGATCGGGCGCAGCGGAGCCCCGCGCGGTTCGCTGTACTTCCATTTCCCGGGCGGCAAGGACCAGTTGGTCGGCGAGTCGCTGCGGCGTTCCGGCCGGGTGATCGGTGAGGAGCTGGCGGAGCTGGCCGAGTCCGCCTCCTCGGCGGCGCAGTTCGCCGCCGCAGCACTGCGCCACCTCGGCGACCGCCTGGAGGAGTCGGGCTGGCACAAGGGCTGCCCGGTGGCCACCGTGGCGCTGGAGACGGCCGCGACCAGCGATGCGCTGCAGCAGATCTGCGCGGAGGTCTACGGCTCCTGGGAGGCCGCCCTGCGGGAGCGGCTGGCCGGCCGCCCGGACGCCGGCGATCTCGCCGTGACGGTCCTGGCCCTGATCGAGGGGGCGCTGCTGCTGGCCCGGGCACACCGCAGCCGGGAGCCGCTGGACCGGGTGGCCCGGCAGATCGGCGCCCTGCTGGACTGACCCCGGCCCGGCACGGCCCGCCGTCACCGGCGGGCCTTTGCGCCGGCAAAAAATATGTAGACCGATCCAGTGAAAAGAGGGATTCGTGGATGCGATCGTTTTCGGCGCCGCAGGGTTCATCGGCCGCCACCTGGTCGCCGAACTGCTCGCCCGCGGGCAGCAGGTGGCCGCGGCGGTGCGCAGCGACACCCTGTCCCCGTGGCTGCGCGCGCAGGGCGCGGACACCGGCGGGCTGACCGTCGTCACGGCCGACATCACCCGGCCGCTCACCGGCCTGCCCGAGGCGCGCGTGGTGTACAACACCGCCGCCCGGTTCGCCTTCGGCCTCGGCCGGGAGCAGGCACGGGCGGTCAACGTCACCGGTGCGCTCCACGTGCTGGAGTGGGCCGCCGGGCAGCCCCGGCCGCGGCGGCTGGTGCACCTCAGCGGCTACCGGGTGAGCGACGCTTCCGGCGACCGCCGCCCGGACCACGCCCGGCCGGGGGCCTACGAGGAGTCGAAGGCCGAGGCCGACCGCGCGGTGCGCACCAGGGCCCGCGCGCTGGACCTCCCGCTGACCATCGTCAATCCCAGCACCGTGATCGGTCCCGGCCAGTACATCGGACTGGCCGCCCTCGTCCGGGACCTGTGGAACGGGCGGCTGCCGGCGGTGCCCGGCGGCCCCGACACCTTCGTGCCGGTCGTCACCGCCGGCTATCTCGCGCGCTTCCTCGCCGACGTCCCCTCAGGACCGGCCGGCGAGCACCACTGGGTGCTGGACGACGCCACTCCCCCGCTGCCCGAGCTGATCCGCCTGCTCGCCGCCCACCTGGGAGTGCGGGCGCCGCGCCGGACCATACCCGTCGGCCTCCTGCGCCGCCTGCCCCGCAGACTGACCGGGGCCGACCCCGAGACGCTGTCCTTCCTGTCGGCCGACCGCTACCCGACCGCCTCCGCCCGCGCCCTCGCCGCCGCCACCGGGCTGGAGATGCCCCCGGTCGCCGCCGCGCTGCGCGACTGGGCGGACCATCTGGTGGCGACCCGCTTCGGCACCGCCACCGCCCGGCTCGCCCCCGGCGGCTTCCACGACGTGGCGGGGAGCCGCACCTGGGTGGCCGGCGAGCGGCACCGCCCCGCCCACGTCCTGCTGCACGGACTGCCGATGAACGCCGACCTCTGGGCCCCGCTCGCCGGCCGCCTCCCCGGCCCGCTCCTCGCCCCGGACCTGCCCGGCCTCGGCCGCTCGGCTCCGGCCGCCGGGCCGGTGGACGCCTGGCTGGCCGCTCTGCTGGCCCCGGTCCGCAGCCGCCCGGTGCTGGTCGCCCACTCACTGGCCTGCGGTCCCGCGCTGCGCTTCGCCGCCGCGCACCCGGAACGCGTCAGCGGACTCGTGCTGGTCTCCCCGGCGTTCCTCCGGCCGCCCGGTCCGTGGCTCGACCGTTCGCCGCTGGCGGCGCCGAGGCTGCGCCGGATGTCCCCGGCCGCGCTGGCCCGGGCGCTCGGCACACCGGAAGGGCCCGAGGTGGCGAGCGCCACGGCGGATCTGCACCGTCCCGGCGTGGCACGCCGGGTGGTGGCGGCCCTGCGCACGGTCCCGGCCGACCGCGAGCGGTGCCGGGCACTGCTGACGCAGGCGGGCGTTCCGGTACGGATCGTCACGGGCTCGGAGGAACCCGTGGCCGTGCCCACCGGCCACCGGGTCACCGAGATCGCCGGGGCCGGGCACTACCCGCAGCTCACCCATCCCGCCGAGCTCGCCCGCCACCTCGGCGCGGCCCCCGCCCGCCCGGCGGACACCTCCTCCGCCGGGCGGTGAGGTGCCGCCGGCCTGCCGCCGGTGACGGCGGCCGGGCAGCGGGGTGTCCCGCTGCCGGGCGGCGGGGCGCGCCCGGTTCAGGCCGCCGGGAGCCGGTCGAGCTGGGCCGTGATGCGGGCGATGTCGGCCCCGGCCTGCTCACGGCGGGTGCGGATCTTGGCCACCACATGCTCCGGCGCCTTCGCCAGGAAGCCCTCGTTGGCCAGCTTGGCCGAGGTCTGCTCCAGTTCCTTCCGGGCCGCGGCCAGGTCCTTGGAGAGCCGCTTGCGCTCGGCCTCCACATCGATCACCCCGGACAGGTCCAGGGAGACCGTGGCGCCGCCGACGTCCAGGGTGGCGGTGGCCGAGAAGGTCCCGGCCGGCGGCTGGAGGCGGAGCAGGGACCGGATGGCCTCCTCGTGCGGCGGCAGCGCGGTGGCCCCCAGGTCCAGGCGGGCCGGGACGCGCTGGCCGGGCTGGAGGCCCTGATCGGCACGGAACCGGCGCACCTCGGTGACCAGCTGCTGGACGGCCGTCAGTTCCCGCTCCGCGGCGCGGTCCCGGAACCCGCTGTCCTTCGGCCAGTCGGTGACGACCAGGGACTCCTGGCCGGTCAGGGTCGTCCAGAGCTGCTCGGTGACGAACGGGATCACCGGGTGGAGCAGGCGGAGCAGGGTGTCGAGGACCTCGCCGAGGACCCGGCGGGCGTTCTCGGCGGCCTCGCCGCCGGCCGCGAAGGTGGTCTTGGACAGCTCCACGTACCAGTCGAAGACCTCGTCCCAGGCGAAGTGGTAGAGGGTGTCGCACAACTTGGCGAACTGGTAGTCGTCGTAGGCGGCGTCGGCCTCGGCGATCACCGAGTTGAGCCGGGAGAGAATCCACCGGTCGGTGGCGGAGAGCCGCTCCGGGGACGGCAGCGGTCCCTCCACCGTGGCGCCGTTGAGCAGCGCGAAGCGGGTGGCGTTCCAGATCTTGTTGGCGAAGTTGCGGGACGCCTGGACCCAGTCCTCGCTGATCGGGACGTCCACCCCCGGATTGGCGCCGCGCGCCAGGGTGAACCGGACGGCATCCGAGCCGTACTTCTCCATCCAGTCCAGCGGATCGACCACGTTGCCGAAGGACTTGGACATCTTCTTGCCGCGCTCGTCCCGGACCAGGCCGGTCAGCGCGATGGTGCGGAACGGGACCTCGCCGTCCATGGCGTACAGGCCGAACATCATCATCCGGGCGACCCAGAAGAAGATGATGTCGTGGCCGGTGAGCAGCACATCGGTCGGGTAGAACTTGGCCATGTCCGGGGTTTCGTCCGGCCAGCCCAGCGTGGAGAACGGCCACAGGCCGGAGGAGAACCAGGTGTCCAGGACGTCCGTGTCCTGGGTCCAGCCCTCGCCGGACGGCGGCTGCTCGTCCGGGCCGACGCAGACCGTCTCGCCGTCCGGCCCGTACCAGACGGGGATGCGGTGGCCCCACCACAGCTGGCGCGAGATGCACCAGTCGTGCATGTTGTCGACCCACTGGAAGTAGCGGCCGGACATCTCCTTGGGGTGGATGGCGACCCGGCCGTCGCGGACCGCGTCCCCCGCCGCCTCGGCGAGCGGGCCGACCTTGACCCACCACTGCATGGACAGCCGCGGCTCGATGATGGTGTGGCAGCGGGAGCAGTGCCCGACCGCGTGGACGTACGGCCGCTTCTCGGCGACGATCCGGCCCTGCTCGCGCAGCGCCCCGACCACGGCCGAGCGGGCCTCCAGCCGGTCCATGCCCTGGAACGGCCCGTGCACGGTGAGGGCGGCGTGCTCGTCCATGACGGTGAGCGCGGGCAGGCCGTGGCGGCGGCCGATCTCGAAGTCGTTCGGGTCGTGCGCCGGGGTGACCTTGACCGCGCCGGTGCCGAACTCCGGGTCGACGTGCGGGTCCGCGACGACCGGGATGCGCCGGCCGGTGAGCGGCACCTCGATCTCGGTGCCGACCAGATGCCGGTACCGCTCGTCGTCCGGGTGGACGGCGACCGCGGTGTCGCCGAGCATGGTCTCCGCCCGGGTGGTGGCGACGACGATGGAGTTCTCCCCCTCGCCGTAGCGGATGGAGACCAGCTCGCCGTCCCGCTCCTCGTGCTCGACCTCGATGTCCGAGATCGCGGTGAGACAGCGCGGGCACCAGTTGATGATCCGCTCGGCGCGGTAGATCAGCCCGTCGTCGTAGAGCCGCTTGAAGATCGTCTGGACGGCACGGGACAGGCCCTCGTCCATGGTGAAGCGCTCGCGCGACCAGTCGACGCCGTCGCCCAGCCGCCGCATCTGGCCGAGGATCTTGCCGCCGTACTCGTCCTTCCACTTCCAGACCCGCTCGACGAACGCCTCCCGGCCCAGGTCGTGCCGGGACTTGCCCTCCTCGGCGAGCTGCTGCTCGACCCGGTTCTGGGTGGCGATGCCGGCGTGGTCCATGCCGGGCAGCCACAGCGCCTCGTAGCCCTGCATCCGCTTGCGGCGGGTGAGGGCGTCCATCAGCGTGTGCTGGAAGGCATGGCCCAGGTGCAGCGAGCCGGTGACGTTCGGCGGCGGGATGACGATGGTGTACGGCGGCCTGTCGCTGGCGGCGTCCGCCTCGAACCAGCCGTTCTCCACCCAGCGCTCGTACAGCGTCCCCTCGACGTCGGCCGGTACATACTGCGTGGGCAGTTCGGCGGGCACAGGGGTCCTGCCCTCCGCGGAGGGCGCTGTCGGCTGCTGAGTGTGTTCGGTCACGGCGTCAGTGTATCGACGCCCCGGGGACCGGTTCGAATCGGTTTGGGTACCCGGGGTGGCCGGTCCGGCGGGGAATCGGGCGGTGGCAGGTGTACACCGGAACGACTCTTCGACAGGATGATCGAGGGCGCGCGGACCGAGTGGAGAGCCGGCAAGGGTGGAGAACGAGGGGGGAGCACCCATGGGCGTCACGGGGGCGGGCGGCGGGCGGGCACAGCCCGAGGCCGCCGCGGCCGAGCCCTGGCCGGAGCCTCCGCCGCCCCGGCGGCACCGCGGCGGCGGCGGGGCCGGGCGCCTGGGGTTCGGGGTGGTGACCGCGCTGGCGCTGGCGCTCAGCGCCGCGCTGTTCCTCCACGGCAACGGCGACGGCGGGAACGGCAGCGGGAGCGGCGGCGACGGCCGGACCCCGGCCGGGGAGCGGGACGGCCCGGCCGGCGACGGCCCGCCGGACACCTCCGACGGCGCCCGGTACACCCTCGAGCCGCCCGCCGCATCCGGCCACTGGACCCGCTCCTATCTCGGCGATCCGCAGCAGGTCGTGTTCAGCGACCTGCTGGAGGACGAACTCGGGCTGCACAGCCGGGACTCCGTCGGCGCCCGGTACGCCGACCGCGACCTGCGCGGCCGGGACTGGGTGCCCGGCGCGGTCCTGATGCATCTGGACGGCTTCTGGGGGGAGATCGAGGACCCGGTCGCGGCCCGGGACGGCCTGGTCACCGTGATCCTGGCCGGCGTGGCCGACCAGGGGCTCGGCGAACCGGCCGGCGAGCGGCTGGTGTACGCCGAGGGCGATGTGGCGATCAGCTGCTGGCAGATCCGCGGTGGTCTTCATCCGCTGTGGAACTACCGCCCGGTGTGGACGGAATGCCTCTGGGCGGACCACAGCACCGTTGCACTGGTGACGCTGGAGCCGGTCCCGCAGGATCTGCCGGCCGGCTGGGACGGCCTCGATCCGGTGCCGGTCACCCCGCCGCTGCCGGTCTCCTTGAAGGAAGCGGCCGAGGTGACCGAGCAGTTGCGCATCGATTCGCTCCGGCGAACCGGCCCCGCGCCCGCGCCCACGGACGCCTGACGCTCCGCCGGATTCCGGGCGCAGATGTACAGCGGGCATTTCGTCGGACAGGATGTGCGCAGGAATGAACCGCAGGTTTTGAGGGGAAGCAGATGAGTTATAACCAGCCGGGCCCGTACGGGCAGCAGCCCCCGCAGGGACCGCAGCCCGGCCAGCCCGGCGCGATGGGGGTGCCTCCCATGCCCGGCGGGTACGGGGGGCAGCAGCCGCCGCAGGGCCCGCCCCAGGGCGGCGCGAACCCGTACGCCCAGGGGGGCGCGGCGCCCGGCGGACCGGGATACGGCTACCCGCCGCAGTATCCGCAACAGCCCCAGCCGCAGCAGCCAGGGGCGCCCTACGGGGCTCCGCAGCAGCCGGGACCGTACCAGCAGCAGCCGGCGGTGCCGGGCCAGTACCCGGGCCAGCAGCCCTACCCGGGCCAGCCGCAGCAGCCGTACCACCAGGCGCCCGGCTCCGGCGGCGGCTCCGGCAAGAAGGCCGGCGTCGCCATCGCCGTGATCGTCGCCCTGGCCGCGGTCGGCGGTGGCCTGTGGTTCGTCCTCAGCGGCGGAAACGAGTCCATCGCCGCCGACGACGGCACCCGCTACGACCTGGTCCTGCCGGAGACCACCGGCGACTTCTCCAAGATCCCGGGGGAAGAGGGCGAGCAGGTCTTCGAGGAGAAGGACCTCGAAAAGGCCGGGCTCCAGGACATGGAGCAGGTCAGCGCGATGTACATGAACACCGACCCGGAGGCGCCGATCCCCGAGCCGGGCACCGTCGTCATGGGTGCGGCCGGCCTCTACGGCGAGGTGGACAACCCGCAGCAGACCGTGGACCTGCTCTTCGCCGAGGCGGCGCGCAGCGTGGCCGAGGACGGGGACATCGAGCTGCTGGGCACCGCCGAGTCCTTCACCACCGAGGAAGCGGCGATGAAGTGCCAGCAGGGCAAGGAGACCGAGGCGGACGAGGAGGTGGGATACGCGGTGACCCTGACGCTGTGCCTGTGGGCCGACTACAGCACCGTGGGCGCGACCTACTTCGTTCCCTACCCGGAACTGCCGCTGGACTTCGACCCCACCGGCGAGGAGGCCCCCGAGCTGAAGGAGCCGGAGCCGGTCGGCGTCAGCAAGGCCGCGGACATCACCAAGCAGCTCCGCAAGGACTCGCTCCAGGAGCGCGGCGGCGAGTGAGCACCCGCACGCCAGCGGGCCGCCCGGGCAGGTGCCCCGGGCGGCCCGTTTCGTCGTGCGGCGGGTCAGGCGGACTTCTCGTGCGGGCCGGCCTGGCCGCGGCGGGGCTGGCCGGGGCGGGTGCGCGGGACCAGCGTCGGGTAGACGTTGGAGCGGACCACGTCCTCGGTGACGACGACCTGCCCGACGTCCTGCCGGGAGGGCACCTCGTACATCACCGACATCAGGACTTCCTCCATGATCGCCCGCAGGCCGCGGGCGCCGGTGCCGCGCAGGATCGCCTGGTCGGCGATGGCCTCCAGCGCCGGGCGGTCGAACTCCAGCTCCACGCCGTCGAGTTCGAAAAGCCGCTGGTACTGCTTGACGAGGGCGTTGCGCGGCTCGACCAGGATGCGCAGCAGGGCGTCCCGGTCCAGGTGGTGGACGGCGGTGATCACCGGCAGCCGGCCGATGAACTCCGGGATCATGCCGTACTTGACCAGATCCTCCGGCAGCACCTCGGTGAGCAGCTCGGACGGGTCGCGGTCGCGCTTGGAGCGGATGTCGGCGCTGAAGCCGATGCCCCGGCCGCCGCAGCGGGCCCGGATGATGTCGTCCAGCCCGGCGAAGGCGCCGCCCACGATGAACAGCACATTGGAGGTGTCGATCTGGAGGAACTCCTGGTGCGGGTGCTTGCGCCCGCCCTGCGGCGGCACCGCGGCCGTCGTCCCCTCCAGGATCTTCAGCAGGGCCTGCTGCACGCCCTCGCCGGAGACGTCCCGGGTGATCGACGGGTTCTCGCTCTTGCGGGCGACCTTGTCGATCTCGTCGATGTAGATGATGCCCTGCTCGGCCTTCTTGATGTCGTAGTCGGCCGCCTGGATCAGCTTGAGCAGGATGTTCTCCACGTCCTCACCGACGTAGCCGGCCTCGGTGAGGGCGGTGGCGTCGGTGATGGCGAAGGGAACATTGAGCATCTTGGCCAGCGTCTGGGCCAGCAGGGTCTTGCCGGAGCCGGTCGGCCCGAGCAGCAGGATGTTGCTCTTGGCGAGCTCGATGTCCTCGTCCCGCGGGGCGGCCTCGCTGGCCCGCACCCGCTTGTAGTGGTTGTAGACGGCCACCGACAGCGCCTTCTTGGCGTCCTCCTGGCCCACCACATAGCTGTCGAGGAAGTCGTAGATCTCGCGCGGCTTGGGGAGCTCGCTCAGTTCGGAGTCGGGCGACTCGGCGAGCTCCTCCTCGATGATCTCGTTGCACAGGTCGATGCACTCGTCGCAGATGTAGACCCCCGGCCCCGCGATGAGCTTCTTCACCTGCTTCTGACTCTTCCCGCAGAACGAGCACTTGAGCAGATCGCCGCCATCACCGATGCGTGCCACGAGGTGCTGTCCCTTCGCCCGCGCACCGCCGCCGGAGCGGTGCCTGTGCTTGTCGCGTGAATCCGGTCCGGTGCTCCGGCCCGTCGTTCGCCAAGTCGTGTATCTGTTCTGACGACGTTACCGCGTCGCCCGGACGGAATGGCCCCCCTTGGCGGGAATCCCCCGGTGTGGGGAATCTCCCCTCCAAGGGGGGCAGGCCCTGCGGCCTCAGTCGCCGACCGTGCGGGTGGTGATGATCTGGTCGATCAGCCCGTACTCCACCGCCTGCTCGGAGGTGAGGATCTTGTCCCGCTCGATGTCCTGGCGGATGCTCTCGACCGGCTGGTT
This sequence comes from Streptomyces sp. YIM 98790, assembly GCF_011421595.1. Taxonomy (GTDB): domain Bacteria; phylum Actinomycetota; class Actinomycetes; order Streptomycetales; family Streptomycetaceae; genus Streptomyces. Next base: position 25,346 of record NZ_WTLH01000038.1, read on the forward strand.
GGAGTGCTTGGACAGCAGTTCCTCCAGCTGGTTGCGCATCCGCTGGACCTCGTTGGCGGCGATCTCCAGGTCGGAGACCTGACCGCGGCCGGTCTCCGAGTACGGCTGGTGGATCAGGATGCGGGCGTGCGGCAGCGCCATCCGCTTGCCCTGGGTGCCCGCGGCGAGCAGCACCGCGGCGGCCGAGGCCGCCTGCCCCATGCACACCGTCTGGATGTCCGGCTTCACGAACTGCATGGTGTCGTAGATCGCGGTCAGCGCGGTGAACGAACCGCCGGGGCTGTTGATGTACATCTGGATGTCCTGGTCCGGGTCCATCGACTCCAGGCACAGCAGCTGCGCCATGACGTCGTTGGCCGAGGCGTCGTCGATCTGCACGCCCAGGAAGATGACCCGCTCCTCGAAGAGCTTCGCGTAGGGGTCGTATTCCCGCACACCCTGGGAGGTGCGCTCGATGAACCGCGGCACGATGTACCGGGACTCGGCCGGCAGGCGGTCGTAGATGCCCTGGCCGGGGATGCCGGAACGGCCGGCGGGGCCGAAGCGGCCGGAGGAGTGAGCCATCGTCAGTGTCTCCTGGTGTTCAGCGGTCGCGGAAGGATAGCCGGAGGGGGCGGTGGAAAGACGCAGGCGGGCGCCGGCGTCAGGAAGCACCGGTGCCGCCGCCGCCCGTGATGTCCGCGGCGCTCATGATGACGTGGTCCACCAGGCCGTACTCCTTGGCCTCCTCCGCGGAGAACCAGCGGTCGCGGTCGGCGTCACGGGTCCACTGCTCCACCGAGACGCCGGTGTGCCGGGAGGAGAGCTCGGTCATCTTCCGCTTGGTGCGGAGCAGCCACTCGGACTGGATCTTGATGTCGGAGGCGGAGCCGCCCAGGCCGGCCGAGGGCTGGTGGATCAGGATCTCCGCGTTGGGCAGCGCGAAGCGCTTGCCCGGGGCGCCGGCGCTGAGCAGGAACTGGCCCATCGAGGCGGCCATGCCCATGGCGATGGTGACCACGTCGTTCTTGATGTACTGCATGGTGTCGTAGATCGCCATGCCGGCCGTGATGGAGCCGCCGGGGCTGTTGATGTAGAGGTAGATGTCCTTGTCCGGATCGGCGGCGAGCAGCAGGAGCTGGGCGGTGATCCGGTTGGCGATGTCGTCGTCCACCGCCTGGCCGAGGAAGATGATCCGCTCGTTGAGCAGCCGGCTGTAGACCTGGTCACCGAGGCCGAGGTTGTTCGACTCTGCGGCGGCGGAAGGCATCGGAAGCGTCACGTATTCCACCTGCTCATTCGTCGTACGGCCCGGCTGTGTCGGGGCCGTGCCGTCACTGGGCATCTCTTGTCAGTGACCCTAACGCGCCGCCCGAGGCGACCCATCCCGGGCGGGGAACTGTTCGCTGTGAGCGCAGGTGCGGTTCCCGCCGCCCGGCCGGGGCGCTGCGCCCTGCGCGAAACGGGGCCGGATGCGCGCTGGCATCCGGCCCCGTCCGGTGGCTCCGCAGGTGCGGGGTGCGGGGGTACGGGCGGCCGGTCAGGCCCGCTCGCCGCCCTCGCCCTCCTCGTCGGCCTCGGTGGTCCCGGCGGCGGTCCCGGCGGCGGCCTCGGTGGCGCTCACCGTCTCACCGGTGGCGTCCTCCTCGTCCTCCAGGGTGACCGTCTCGCCGTTGGTGTCGGTGACCGTGGCGCTCTCCACCACGGCGGCCAGCGCCTTGCCCCGGCTGACCTCGCCGACCAGCATCTGCACCTGGCCGCCCTCGACCACGGCCTGGGCGAACTGGTCCGGGCTCATGCCGGAGGACTGGGCGCGGCGCACCAGGTGCTCGGTGAGCTCCTCCTGGGAGACGCTGAGATTGTCCCGCTTGGCGATGGCGTCGAGCACGAACTGGACCCGGATGCCCTTCTCGGCCTCCTGCCTCAGCTCCTCCTCGAACTGCTCCTCGGTCTTGTCCTGCATCTTCAGGTAGCCGGCCAGATCCATGCCGAGGCGGGAGAGCTGGTGGCCGACCAGGTTGTGCTTGCGGGTCTCGATCTCGTCCTCGAGCAGCTTCTCCGGGATCGGCACCTCCACCCGCTCCAGCAGGGCGTCCAGCACCTTCTCCTGGGCGGCGGTGGCCTGCTCGTACTTCCGCTGGCGGGCCAGCCGGGCGCGGCTGTCCTCGCGCAGCTCCTCCAGGGTGTCGAAGGAGCTGGCCATCTGGGCGAACTCGTCGTCCAGCTCGGGCAGCTCGCGCTCGGCCACGGTGTGCACGGTGACCGTGATCTCGGCCTCCCGGCCGGCCGCGGAGCCGCCCTTGAGCTCGCTGGTGAAGGTGGCGGTGCTGCCGGCGGACAGGCCGGTGACGGCCTCGTCGATGCCGTCCAGCAGGCGGCCGGAGCCGATGGTGTACTCGACACCGCTGGCCACGCCGTCCTCCAGGACCTCGCCGTCGACCCGGGCCTCGAGGTCGATGGTGACCACGTCGCCCTCGCCGGCCGGGCGCTCGACCTCCTTGGTGGAGCCGAAGCGCTCGCGGAGCTGCTCCACGGCCTGGTCCACGTCCTCCTCGGGGATCTCCACCGGGTCCACGGTGACCGAGATCCCGGAGAAGTCCGGCAGCTCGATCTCGGGCCGCACCTCGACCTCGGCGGTGAAGGCGAGGAGCTCGCCGTCCTTCAGCTCGGTGATGTCCACCTCGGGCCGGCCCAGCGGGGTGATGTCGCCCTGGCTGACGGCCTCGGAGTAGAACTTGGGCAGCGCGTTGTTGACCGCCTCCTCCAGCACCGCACCCCGGCCGAACCGCTGGTCGATGATGCGTGCCGGGACCTTGCCCTTGCGGAAGCCGGGCACGCTGACCTGCTGGTTGATCTTCTTGTACGCCGCGTCGAGGTCGGACTTGAGTTCCTCGAAGGGCACCTCGACAGTGAGCCGAACCCGGGTCGGGTTCAGGGTCTCCACGGCGCTCTTCACGGTCGGTCTCCTTGGGGCTGACTGCTGGGGTTGGTGCGGACACGGCTACAGGCGCGCGCGACCATCATGCTACGTGGTCGGGGTGGCCGGATTCGAACCGACGACCTTCCGCTCCCAAAGCGGACGCGCTACCAAGCTGCGCCACACCCCGCCGTCACGACCGTGATCTGGTCTTCCGTGATCCGGTCCGAGCCGTGACACGTAGCGTACAGGTCCGCTTGCGGTGCGGTCGCCACCGGCCGCCGCGAGGTCCGGCCGGGCCGCGGGGACGGGCCGCTGGTACGATACGAGGGCGCTGATCAGCAAGCCGCCCGGCGGCTTGCGCGGTCGGCCTTCCCTGCGGGTGTAGCTCAATGGTAGAGCCCTGGTCTTCCAAACCAGCTACGCGGGTTCGATTCCCGTCACCCGCTCCACGGACCGCCGCGGCGGTCGCCGGACAGCACTGCCGCGGTGCTGCGGTCCGGCAGCGCGCAGGTCACCACCGGCCCGGCCCGGCTCCCTCGGGGCCGGGCCGGCCGTCGTTCCGCCCGGCCCCGTCGGCGGGGAATCCGCCCGCAAGGACACGGCTGCCGGGAAGCGGCGGCGGCACCCGGGTCAGCGGCCGCTGGAGTTGATGCTCTCGTCGACCGAGCTCACCGAGTCGCTGATGGATTGCAGGAAGTCGTTTATGGGGTCGGCCATGCCGGTGGAGGCCAGGGAGAAGCCGAAGAGGATGGCGACCACGGCGGGGCCCCACTTGATCTGGCCGGAGCGGGCCATCAGCACCAGCACGACGCCCAGGAGCAGCACCAGGGAGAAGGAGATAACCACAGCAATCACACCCTCGCGGAAGTAACGTCCTCGCCGATCAGGGGTGTTCCCATCGCTCCGCACCCCCAAGCACGCGAGACCATCGTGCCACCTGGGGGACCCTGCGTGCAGGCCCGGTGACGGATCTTCAGGCCATGGTGGCGGGCGCCGGGGGCGCGTACGGGCCGCCACACGGCACGACGGCGCCCGTTATCCGTTCGTGAGCGGGGCCCCGGCTTCCCGGATGTGAATTGCTTCACAGTTCCCGGGCAGGAGCGGGGCAACGGAGGTGCCGCGAGCTGCGGTTGAGGCGGCGCGCGCCGGGTGTGCCGGTCGGCGCCCGGTTTCCCTGCCGGCCGCTAGGGTGCTCCCGATGTTGCGCTTTCGTAATAAAGCGACCCCGTCGGCACGACGTCCCCGCGGCGTTCCGCCGGCCCTCTCCCCGACGGCCCCTGACGCTCCCTGACGACCCATGACGACAGAACCCCCCACGACGAAGACGCACCCCACGGACATCACCGGCACCGCTCGCGCAGCCCGCACCGCCGGCACCGCCGGCACCGCCGGCACCGGGGAACGGCCGGCGGGCCGGGACCCGTTCTTCGACAACGCCAAGTACCTGGCCATCCTGCTGGTGGGGCTGGGTCACTCCTGGGGGCCGCTGCTCGACGGCTCCCGCAGCGCGGCGGCGCTGTACATGTTCGTCTACACCTTCCACATGCCGGCCTTCATCCTGATAGCCGGCTACTTCTCCCGGCACTGGACCGGACGGCCGGAGCAGCTCAAGCGCCTGATCACCGGGATCGGCGTGCCGTACCTGGTGTTCGAGGTGCTGTACATCGCCTTCCACCGTCAGGTGGCCGGCGGTGACCAGCCGTTCAGCCTGCTCGACCCGTACTACGTGACGTGGTTCCTGATCGCGCTGTTCATCTGGCGGCTGACCACGCCCCTGTGGCGGGTGGTGCGCTGGCCGGTGGCGGTGGCGTTCCTGATCGCCGCGGCCGCCTCGGTCCAGCCGCACCTGGGCGACGACTTCAACATCGTCCGGGTCTTCCAGTTCCTGCCGTTCTTCGTGCTGGGGCTGCAGCTGAGGCCGGAGCACTTCGCGCTGCTGCGCCGGCCCGGGGTCCGGACGGCGGCCGGGATCACCGTGCTGGCCGGGCTGGCCGTCGCCTACTGGGCGGCGCCGCGCTACACCAACCGCTGGTTCTACCGCACCTACAGCGCGCAGGAGCTGGGCTACGAATGGTGGGCCGGGCTGGTGATGGTGACGGCGCTGACCGTGTGCGGGCTGCTGCTGACCGCCGCCTTCCTGGCCTTCACCCCCACCCGGCGGATGTGGTTCACCGCGCTGGGCGCGGGCACCGTCTACGGCTATCTGCTGCACGGCTTCCTGGCGAAGTTCTCCCGCTGGCGGGACTGGTACGAGGCGGAGTGGGTGCAGGGCCCGGCCGGGCTGCCGGCGGTGACGCTGATCGCCGCCGTGGTGATGACCCTGCTGTGCACCTCACCGGTGCGGCGGGTGTTCCGCGCGCTGGTGGAGCCGGCCATGGACTGGGCGTTCAAGCGCGAAGGGCCGGGCGGGCAGCTCGTCCCACGCTGAGCCCGGGCGGCCCGGAACACCCGTAACGCCCGGAACACCCGGAACGCCCGGGTGGTGCGGCGCCGGGGTCCGGCCGGGGGCGGGTGCGCGGGTGTGCCCGGGCCGCGGCTCCGGCTCGGGGTCCGGCCCGGGGTCCGGCCCGGTGAGGATCTCCACGCCGTGCCCGGCGAGGTACTCCAGCGGGTCGGTGTCGGTGCCGTACTCACGGCCGGTGCGCACCTCGAAGTGCAGGTGCGGTCCGGTGGAACGGCCGGTGTCGCCGGTGTCGCCGACCCGGCTGCCGCCGTCGAGCTGCTGGCCCTCCTCCACCGCGACCCGGGAGAGGTGGGCGTAGAGCACGTAGTGGCCGTCCGGCATGTGGGTGATCACGGTCCTGCCGTAGTTGCCGGCGTCCCCGGCGAGGACGACGGTGCCGGGGCCGACCTGCCGCACGGGCACGCCGACGGGTGTGGCGAAGTCCACTCCGGTGTGGCGTCCGGCGAGCCAGTCGCCGGGGACGCCGTAGGCCGCGGAGACCGGGTATCCGCTCACCGGCGCCACCCAGGTCTGGGCGGACGGCTCCGGGACCGGGCCTCCGGCCGGCGGCCCCAGGGCCGGTTCCACGGCGTCCCGGGCCGGTTCCCGGGCGGCTTCCCGGCCGGCGCCGGGCTCACGGCCGGGCCCGTGCCCGGATGCGCGGCCGGGCTCGTGGCCCGCCAGGGGCCGCCATCCCTCCCCGGCGGCTCCCCGGTCGCTCCGCGCACCGCCCTCGGCGGGATGCGCGGCGGTCGTCATGGCCAGTGCGGCGAGCAGCGACACGGCGAGCGCGGCCCGGGTGGCCCGCGGTCGCCGGCGGCGGACGGCAGCAGTCATGCGGCCGAGCCAACGGCAGCGTCGGGCCGCCCGCATCCGCGCAGGGGGCCGTCCGGCGGGCACCCGATCGGCCTTCGCCCCGGCAACGCCGCAGGCCCCGGCCGGCTGCCGGCAGCCGCACGGCACCCACCGCCGGGTGACCCGGAAGGCCGGGAAGGGCGGCGGAGGCAGGCGGTGTCTCAGTCGCGGGTGATGACCACCAGGGCGCGGTCGTCGTTGACGTCGCGGGCCACGGATTCGATGAGGTGCCAGGAGGCGCCGCGGAAGCCGGTGGCGACATAGCGCTCCGCCTCCCCGACCAGGCGGTCGATGCCCTCCTCCAGATCCCGGCCGGAGCGCTCCACCAGCCCGTCGGTGAACAGCATCAGCACGTCACCGCGGCGCAGCCGTCCCCTGGTGGGCTCGAACTCGGCGCCCTCCCAGATGCCCAGCAGCGGGCCCTCGGCGGCCACCTGCTTCCACTTGCCGCTGTTGGCGCACAGCTGCACACCCGGCAGGTGACCGGCCGAGAACAGCTCGAACTCGCCGGTCTCCAGGTCCAGCACCAGGTGCACCGAGGTGGCGAAGCCCTCGTCCCAGCGCTGCCGCAGCAGGTAGCCGTTGGCCGCGGGCAGGAAGCCGTGCGGCGGGAGGGAGCCGAGCAGGCCGCCGAACGCCCCGGAGAGCAGCAGGGAGCGCGAGGCGGCGTCCATGCCCTTGCCGGAGACGTCGGTGAGCACCACCTCCAGCACCCGGCCGCCCGGCCCGGTGCGCGCGGCCACCACGAAGTCGCCGGAGAAGGACTGGCCGCCGGCCGGGCGCAGCGACATCTCGCGGTGCCAGCCGCGCGGCAGCGTGGGCAGCGCGCTCTGCGCCCGGATCCGCTCCCGCAGGTCGAACAGCATGGTCCCGCCGCGCCGCCAGGGCACCCCGACCCGGCTGCGGAACTGGGCCACCAGCAGCCCCACCAGGGCCACCGCCGCCACCAGCAGGATCGTCCCCGGGGTGACGGGCTCGGCGCGCGGCTCCGGGTCGATCAGCGCGGTCTCCACGATCAGGGCCAGCGCGGTGCCCGCGTACAGGCCCAGCAGGCTGGCCGGGCGCAGCACCAGGCCGCCGATGACCAGCGGCAGGGCGAGCGCGGCGGGCGGACACCACTCCGGCACCCGGAGCGTGCCCACCGCCAGCAGCGGCACGGTGAGCAGCAGCACCGCGAACGGGGCCCAGTCCGAGCCCTCGCCGCGGAAGTAGTCGACCGCGGAACGGCGCACTCCGATGCGGACCCGGTGCAGTGCGCGATGTGCGCGCAATGTCCGGGTTCTGGGAGTTTTCCTGCCGCCGCCTGCCATGTCTTGCGACCCTATCCACCGTTCGGCGGCACGTCGATTCCCGCCCGGTTGCGCATTGAAGTATCCGTGGTCCCACCCGGCAGAAAATCCGTTCGCGGTGTGACCGTCCGGTTGTTAACGATGGTCGCATGACGAGCGAGCTTCGGGTGCCCGATCCGGCCGAATGGAATGAGTGGTACGCCACTTTGGAGACCGCCTTCGGCGGCGTGACCGAGTCCGACGAGGAGCGGGCGCTGTGGCAGGAGCTGAGCGAGCCGGAGCGCTCGCTCGGTGCCTGGGACGGCAAGCAGTTCACCGCCACGCTGAGCGCGTTCTCCTTCGGGGTGTCCGTGCCGGGCGGCGCCGTGGTCCCGGCCGCCGCGCTGACCATGGTGGGCGTGCTGCCCACGCACCGGCGGCAGGGCCTGCTCACCCGGATGATGCGCCGCCATCTGGACGACGTGCACGCGGCCGGCAAGGAGCCGCTGGCGGTGCTGACCGCCTCCGAGCCGCCCATCTACGGCCGGTTCGGCTACGGCGCGGCCACCTGGCGGCTGGCCGCCGAGATCCCGAGCCGGGTGGTCACCCTGGACGTGCCGCCGGGCACCGAGGAGGTACGGCTGCGGCTGGTGCCGTCCGAGGAGGCGCTGCCGCTGACCGAGGCGGTGTACGCCCGGCAGGTGCCGCGCCGGCCCGGTATGACGGCCCGGGCACCGGGCTGGGAGAAGCTGGAGACGCTGGACCCGGAGAAGGAGCGGGGCGGCGGCTCGGCACGCCACTGCGTACTGGCCGAGCGGGAGGGGGAGACGGCCGGCTACGCCCGCTACTCGGTGCGGGGGCACGGCGACGGGCCGGGCGGCACCCCCGCGTACAAGGTGACGCTGTTCTCGCTGGAGGCCGACGATCCGGCGGTGTCCGCGGCGCTGTGGCGCTATCTGCTCTCCGTCGACCTCTCCACCGCGGTGGCCATGCGGCGGCGCCCGGTCGACGACCCGTGGCAGTACCTGGTCTCGGACCTCCGGGTGTGCCGGGTGCAGGTCGGGGACGACATGTATCTGCGGCCGGTGGACGTGGGCGCGGCGCTGGCCGCCCGGCGCTATCCGGGCGGGGTGGACACGGTACTGGAGGTGTCGGACCCGTTCTGCCCGTGGAACGAGGGGCGCTGGCGGCTCTCCGGCGACGCCTCGGGCGCGCGCTGCGAACGGACCACGGACGCGGCGGAACTGCGGCTGTCCGCGCGGGAGCTGGGCTCCGCCTATCTGGGCGGGGTGGGGCTGGCGGCGCTGGGCCGGGCGGGGCGGGTGACGGAGCTGCGGCCGGGCGCGCTGGAGGCGGTCTCGGCGGCCTTCGTCTCCCCGGTGGCACCCTGGCTTCCGCACGGCTTCTGAGCCGCGCCGACGGGCGGCCGGCCGCGGGCTCGCCGGTCCGGTCCGCCCCGCGGGACGGGAGCCGCGGTCAGACCAGGACGCGCTGCGGCTGGCAGCCGGGGCACCAGAAGAGGTTGCGGCCCATGAGTTCGGTGGTGCGGATGCGCTGAGTGCATATGTGGCAGCGCTGCTCCGCCCGCCGGTAGACGTAGACCTCACCGCCGTGCGCGTCGGCCCGGGGGGCCCGGCCCATGGCCTCGGGCAGATGCTCGGCGCGCACGGTGTCGATGCGTCCGGTGCGCACGCCCTCGCGCATCAGCAGCCCGAGATCGGCCCACATGGCCTCCCATTCGGCGCGGCTGACGGACGTTCCGGGACGGCGCGGGTCGATGCCGTGCCGGAACAGCACCTCGGCGCGGTAGATGTTGCCGACCCCGGCGACCACGGACTGGTCCATCAGCAGCGCGGCGATGGGGGTCCGGCTGCGGGAGATGCGCCGCCAGGCGCGCTCCGGGTCGGCGTCGGGGCGCAGCGGGTCCGGGCCGAGCCGCCGGTGGACGGCCTCCTTCTCGGCCTCGGTGAGCAGCGCGCAGGTGTTCGGGCCGCGCAGATCGGCCCAGCCGTCCCGGCCGGCCAGCCGGAGGCGGATCTGGCCGACGGGCTCCGGCGGTGCACCGGTGCCGAAGGTCACCTTGCCGTACAGGCCGAGATGAATGTGCACCCAGCCGGTCGCCGGGCCCGGGCCGGGAGAACCGGGGACACCGGGGAAGCCGGGGACACCGGGGAAGCCGAGGAAGAGGTGCTTGCCGTGGGTCTCGGCACCGGCCAGCGGGCGGCCGTCGAGCAGGGCGGCGGAGTCGGCGAAGCGGCCCTGCGGGCTGCTCGCGCGCAGCGGCCCGCCGCCGCCGAGCCGCTCGCGGTAGGCGGCGGCCAGCCGGTGGATGGTGTGCCCCTCGGGCATGTCGGCCGGTTCCCCTTGTTCCCTTGTCCGCCGGTGCTTCCGTGCTCCCGTGCTCCCGTGCTGCCGGTGCGCTCAGTCCGGCTGGGGGTGGTGGGCCGGGACGGGCGGCAGGACGCCGTCGGTCTCGTAGGCGGTGAGCATCTCGATCCGGCGGGTGTGGCGTTCCTCACCGCTGTACGGGGTGGCGAGGAACACGGCCACGAAGGAGGTGGCCTCGTCGGTGGTGTGCATCCGGCCGCCGATGCTCAGAACGTTGGCGTTGTTGTGCTCGCGGCCCAGCCGGGCGGTCTCCTCGCTCCAGGCCAGGGCGCAGCGCACGCCCTCCACCTTGTTGGCGGCGATGGCCTCTCCGTTGCCGGAGCCGCCGATCACGATGCCCAGCGCGTCCGGGTCGGTGGCGGTGCGCTCGGCGGCCCGCAGGCAGAACGGCGGGTAGTCGTCCTGGGCGTCGAAGATGAGCGGCCCGCAGTCCACGGGCTCGTGCCCGTGCTGCTTCAGCCAGTCGACGAGGTGATTCTTGAGTTCGTATCCGGCGTGGTCGGAGCCGAGGTAGACGCGCATGGCGTTCAGTCTGGCATGCGCGCGCGGCGGCCCCGGCGGGCGGGGCCGCCGCGCGGCGCGGGCCCGGCGGCTCAGGCGCCGTCGCCGTTGCGGCGGACCAGGCGCCAGGCCAGGGGCAGCGCGCCCATGGCGAGCGCGGCCTTGAGGGCGTCGCCGATCAGGAACGGCACCATGCCGACGTCGGCGGCCTCGGCCATCGGCATCCCCAGGTCCAGCGCCAGATAGGGCACGCCGACGGCGTAGATGACCAGGCTGCCGGCGGCCATGGTGCCGGCGGTGCGCAGCACGGTGCGGTCGCCGCCGCGCCGGGCCAGGGCGCCGACGAGCGCCGCTGCGGCCACGAAGCCGATGATGTAGCCGAAGGTGGGCATGGACCAGCCGGACTCGCCGCCGGCGAACCAGGGCATGCCGGCCATGCCGGCGGCGGCGTAGAGCAGCAGCGACAGCAGCGCGCGCACCGGGCCGTACGCGGCGCCCACCAGCAGGACGGCGAAGGTCTGGCCGCTGACCGGGACCGGGGAGCCGGGCACCGGAACGGCGAACTGGGCGGCGGCGCCGGTGAGTGCGGCGCCGCCGAGCACCAGCGCGGCGTCCCGGAGCCGGGCGCGGGCGGCGGTGGAGGCGGGCAGCAGGTCCGCGAGGACCGCGCCGGGCCGGGTGGTGGCGACTGCTGTGCTCATGCCAGGACACTCCCGTTCCGCGGGCGCCGGGCGGCGGCGTCCGCAAGCGTGTGTACGTGTATCCGGAAGGGACCTCCTGACGCTAGCCGAGCGGAGCCCGGGACGGTGCGTGAGCTTGGCGACAACACCGGCCGCGGCGTCGTTGTGGAGATGCCACGGCCGTCGGCGGCTCACCACAACGCGGACCCGGTCCGGGTTGTGGAATCCCGCCGTCCGCGGCGGCGGGCGGCACGGCCGGGCGGGTCCGCCCTGCTGCCGGCCCACTCCTGGCCGCGCTCGGGCCGGCCGGCTGCGGCAGCGCGCGG
>NZ_WTLH01000380.1 GCF_011421595.1 Streptomyces sp. YIM 98790
CGGTTCCCTCGGTGTTCGCGGAGCTGCTGGATCAGGTGCCGGGGAGGATCGCGGCGGATGCGGTGGTGTTCGCGGGGGAGGCGTTGCCGCGGGCGCTGGTGGAGCGGGTGCGGCAGGCCATTCCCGGGGCCCGGGTGGTCAATGCCTACGGCCAGACGGAGAGCTTCTACGCCACCACCTTCACCGCCGGCCCGGCCGGGGAGACGCAGAACCCGGGCAGTGTGCCGATCGGTATGCCGTTGGGGAACATGCGGGCGTATGTGCTGGGTCCGGGTCTGGAGCCGGTGCCGGTGGGTGTGGTCGGTGAGTTGTATGTGGGTGGTGCGATTGCGCGGGGTTATCACGGGCGGGGTGGTCTGACCGCGGAGCGGTTCGTGGCCGATCCGTTCGGGGAGCCGGGTGCGCGGATGTACCGCACGGGTGATCTGGCGCGGCGGCGTGCCGATGGTGTGCTGGAGTACGCGGGCCGGTCGGATGTGCAGGTGAAGGTCCGCGGTGTGCGGATCGAGCCGGGTGAGGTGGAGGCGGTGCTGACCGCCCACCCCGGCGTCGCCCAGGCCGCCGTCATCACCCAGGACGTCCCCGGCGGAAGCCGGCGGCTGGTCGGCTACGTGGTTCCCTCCGGTGTCGACTCCGGCGGCCGGGTGGACGACTACGGCCACTTCGAGGCCGACATGAGCGCCGGTGTCACCGTGCGGGAGCNCCCAGGCCGCCGTCATCACCCAGGACGTCCCCGGCGGAAGCCGGCGGCTGGTCGGCTACGTGGTTCCCTCCGGTGTCGACTCCGGCGGCCGGGTGGACGACTACGGCCACTTCGAGGCCGACATGAGCGCCGGTGTCACCGTGCGGGAGCTGCGCCGTTTCGTCGCCGACCGGCTGCCGGAATTCATGGTGCCCTCGCTGCTGGTGGTGCTGGACCGGCTGCCGCTGGCGCCCAACGGCAAGCTGGACCGGGCGGCGCTGCCGGAGCCCGAGTACACCGCGGAGGCGTACCGGGCGCCGCGCACGCCGCGGGAGGAGACGCTGGCCGGGGTCTATGCCGAGGTGCTGGGCTTGGACCGGGTCGGTGTCGACGACGACTTCTTCGCCGTGGGCGGTGACTCGATCCGCTCCATCCAGGTGGTGGCCCGGGCCCGGGCCCAGGGCCTGGAGGTCACCCCCCGGCAGATCTTCGAGCACCGCACCGTCGCCGAACTCGCCGAGGTCGCCGGGGACGCCGCGGGAGCCGCCCCGGCGCTGGCCGAGCTGCCGGGCGGCGGGGTCGGCACCATGCCGCTGCCGCCGGTCGCCCGGTTCATGCGGGAACTCGGCGGCGGCTTCAACCGGTTCTCCATGTCCACCGTCCTGGATCTGCCTGCCGGTATCGACGGGGAGGGACTGGCGGCGACCCTGGGCGCGGTCTTCGACCGGCACGACGTGCTGCGCTCCCGGCTGCTGCCGGAGGAGGGCGAGGGCGGCAGCCTGCAGATCGCTCCGCCCGGTTCGGTGGAGGTGCCCGCGCTGATCCGC
>NZ_WTLH01000381.1 GCF_011421595.1 Streptomyces sp. YIM 98790
CGGCTGCCGTTCCGTCCGCCCCTCCGGCCGCGCTTCCGGCCGCGCTTCCGGCTGCGGCCCGCCGTGGCGGGGAGCGCGCTGCTGGCGGCCCTCGCCCTGGCCCTGGCCCTGGCCGCGCCACCGGTGCGGGCCACGGTCGCCGGCTGGTTCGGGATCGGCGCGGTGCAGGTGCGGCTCGATCCGTCGCTGCGGCTGGCCGAGGCCGAGCCCCCGGCCTGCGGTGAGCTGGGCCTCGACGAGGCCGAGCGCCGGGCCGGGTTCGCGGCCGTGCTGCCGCCCGGTCTGGGGCCGCCGGACAGCGCCGGGGTCACCGACGACGGCCGTCTGCTGTCCGTCTGCTGGCACGCCGGGGCCGAGGTGGCGATCCGGCTGGACCAGGCCGAGGCCGCGCTCGACCCGGTGCTGTACAAGAGCACCCCGCCGGACGGGCTGAGCTGGACGGAGGTCAACGGGCGGACGGCGCTGTGGCTGCCCGGGCCGCATCTGGTGGAACTGTCGCTGACCGGCCCGGACGGCGCCGGGACGGCCGCCGGCCCGCGCCCGGCCGGCCCCACCCTGGTCTGGGAGCTGAGCGGCCACGGGCGCACCCTCCGGCTGGAGGGCATCGCCTCCCGGCACCAGGCCGTCTCCCTGGCCGCCACCGTCCCGGCGCCCTGAGAACGGCCGGTGCCCCGCCCGCGGAACCCGGGCGGACGCGGCGGTGTAGGGACGGCAGCGGGGCCGGCCGGCGGCCCGCGTGCCGATCGTCCGACCCGAACCCGGGAGGTTCCCATGCGAGGCCGTGCCCGTGCCGTGCTCGTCGCCCTGCTCGGTCTGTCCGCCCTGCTGCTGACGGCCGCGCCGCCGGCCGCGGCCGGCGGACCGACCAGCGTGCTGCTCAACGACGGCCACCGCGCCACCGCGTTCCCCGCGCACTCCACCGAGTACGCCGATCTGGAACGCCTGCTGGAGGCCCCCGTCGCCGACCCGGAGACCGGTGACGGCGGCGAGGACGTCATGACCCTGGCCGGCAAGGAACTTCCGCCGGAGCTCGCGGACTACGCCACCGGCGGCGCCTGCTGCGCCATCCGGGTCACCTGGCTGGCCCACGACGTGAACGCCTGGCGGCAGCACCTCCTCTACGTGCTGGACGACTCCGTCTGGGTGAACCGGGTGCTCCACGGCGAGGAGACGCTCTCCAGCTGGTACCGCGCCCCGGAGGAGGAGGAGCTGCTGTGGCTGCTGGAGACGGTCGGCATGGTCGGCGAGGGCACCTCCAAGGCGGTGGGACTCGCCGCCGCACGGTTCGAGGCCACCGGACGCTCCGGCCTGGAGGGCACGGCCGGGGCCGGGACGGCGGCCTCCGCCGGGGCCGGCGGCCTCGCCGCGTCCTGGCCGTGGCTGGCCGTGGGGGCGGCCGGC
>NZ_WTLH01000382.1 GCF_011421595.1 Streptomyces sp. YIM 98790
GGGTGGCGGCCGTCCTCCGGGACGGCCGAGAATCGCAACGCCTCGGCCCGGACGTCGGCCGGGGCCGAGGCGGTCGTGGCGGCCGTCCTCCGGGACGGCCGAGAATCGCAACACCGTACCCCAATGAACGGCATTCTGTCGCTGTCAGGTGGCGGCCGTCCTCCGGGACGGCCGAGAATCGCAACCTCCGCGTTCGCACCGCCGACCTGATCGAGGACCTGTGGCGGCCGTCCTCCGGGACGGCCGAGAATCGCAACTCGCAGGTCTCGCAGTCGGTCTTCTCCAGGCACCGTGGTGGCGGCCGTCCTCCGGGACGGCCGAGAATCGCAACCCGGTGCACTCTGGGTCCCCGCCGCACGGCGTGGCCTGGTGGCGGCCGTCCTCCGGGACGGCCGAGAATCGCAACGCCGAGCCGAGCACGTGGCCGTGGCGGCAGCGTGGTGGCGGCCGTCCTCCGGGACGGCCGAGAATCGCAACCACCCGTACTCGACCCCACTCAGGATCGCGCAGCGGGTGGCGGCCGTCCTCCGGGACGGCCGAGAATCGCAACACCTCCCGCGACCTCCGCGACCAGATCATCACCGCCGTGGCGGCCGTCCTCCGGGACGGCCGAGAATCGCAACAAAGATTGGACGCCGGGACGGCGCCCGGCACCCGTGTGGCGGCCGTCCTCTGGGACGGCCGAGAATCGCAACGCGGCCACGAACGGCTCGTCGATCGGGATGACCTTGTGGCGGCCGTCCTCCGGGACGGCCGAGAATCGCAACCTGTCCGGTACCGGCTCCATCCGGTCCGGGCGGACGTGGCGGCCGTCCTCCGGGACGGCCGAGAATCGCAACTTCGTCAGCCTGCGGTGACCCGCCGAAAAGCTGCGCCAGTGGCGGCCGTCCTCCGGGACGGCCGAGAATCGCAACAAAGATTGGACGCCGGGACGGCGCCCGGCACCCGTGTGGCGGCCGTCCTCTGGGACGGCCGAGAATCGCAACGCGGCCACGAACGGCTCGTCGATCGGGATGACCTTGTGGCGGCCGTCCTCCGGGACGGCCGAGAATCGCAACCTGTCCGGTACCGGCTCCATCCGGTCCGGGCGGACGTGGCGGCCGTCCTCCGGGACGGCCGAGAATCGCAACTTCGTCAGCCTGCGGTGACCCGCCGAAAAGCTGCGCCAGTGGCGGCCGTCCTCCGGGACGGCCGAGAATCGCAACAACTGTTACTGTAAAACAGTCACAGCGGCACCGACCGGTGGCGGCCGTCCTCCGGGACGGCCGAGAATCGCAACCGCGCTGG
This sequence comes from Streptomyces sp. YIM 98790, assembly GCF_011421595.1. GTDB lineage: Bacteria > Actinomycetota > Actinomycetes > Streptomycetales > Streptomycetaceae > Streptomyces. The sequence continues at coordinate 1,288 of NZ_WTLH01000382.1, forward strand.
GGGACGTCGGTGGCGCCGCGGAGGAGAGTGGCGGCCGTCCTCCGGGACGGCCGAGAATCGCAAC
>NZ_WTLH01000383.1 GCF_011421595.1 Streptomyces sp. YIM 98790
TGGCCACCGCCCTGGCCGCCGGGCGCGGCGCGCTGGCCGTGCTGCCCGACGGCCGGGCCGCCGCCCGGGTGGACGCCGCGCTCACCGCCCTGATCGGCCCGGGGCGGCACGTGCTGCTCACCGCCGAGGCCGGTCCCGAAATCCGCTACCGGCGCTGGCTGGCGGTCAGCCGCGGCACGGTGCGGGCCGTGGTCGGCACCCGGGCGGCCATGTTCGCCCCGGTCCGGGACCTGGGCCTGGCCGCGGTCTGGGACGACGGCGACTCCTCCCACCGGGACGACCATGCGCCCCAGCCGCACGCCCGGGAGGTGCTGCTGCTGCGCGCCGCGCATGAGCGGGCCGGATTCCTGTGCGGGGGGCACGCCTGCACCGCCGAGGCCGCTCAGCTGGTGGAGACCGGCTGGGCCCGGCCGCTGGCCGCCGCCCGCGAGACGGTCCGGGAGACGGCCCCGCTGGTCCGCACCGTCACCGAGACCGACGAGGCCCGGGACGAGGCCGCGCGCGCCGCCCGGCTGCCCACCCTGGCCTGGCAGGCCATCCGGGAGGGGCTGGAGCGGGGGCCGGTGCTGATCCAGGTGCCGCGCCGCGGCTATGTGCCCCGGCTGGCCTGCGAGGACTGCCGGTCCCCGGCCCGCTGCGCCGCCTGCGGCGGTCCGCTGGCCGCGGTCGGGCGGGGCGAGGCGCCGCAGTGCGGCTGGTGCGGGGAGCGGGCGCCCGAGTGGCACTGCCCGGTCTGCGGCTCCGCCCGGCTGCGCGCCCGGGTGGTCGGCGCCCGGCGCACGGCCGAGGAACTGGGACGGGCCTTTCCCGCGGTGGCCGTGCGCACCTCCGGCCGGGACCACATCCTGGGCACGGTTCCCGGCCGGCCCGCCCTGGTGGTGAGCACCCCGGGCGCCGAGCCGCTGGTCACGGACGGCCCCGGCTATGCCGCCGCCGTCCTGCTGGACGGCTGGGCCCTGCTCGGCCGCCCGGACCTGCGCGCGGCCGAGGAGGCGCTGCGGCGCTGGCTCCATGCCGCCGCGCTGGTCCGCCCGGCGCCGGAGGGCGGCCGGGTGGTGGTGCTGGCGGAGGCGGCCGAGCGGCCGGTGCAGGCCCTGGTCCGGTGGGATCCGGCCGGGCACGCCGTCCGGGAGCTCGCCGACCGCGCCGCGCTCGGGCTGCCGCCGGCCCACCGCATGGCCTCGGTGGCCGGACCGGAGGAGGCGGTACGTGCGCTGCTCGGCACGGC
>NZ_WTLH01000384.1 GCF_011421595.1 Streptomyces sp. YIM 98790
GCTTCCGCCGGCGGTGCTCCAGGGCGGGCGTCCGGTCACGCCGGCCTGGCAGGGGCCCTGTCCAAGGCGTTGACCTCGTCGTCATCAAGCGACTGCTTGGCCACGCCCACATCGGCGTCACCGCCGGCGTCTACGCCCACGTCCGACTCCGCCTGCAACGCCAAGCCATCGACACCCTGGGCGATGCACTCGGCCTGACCGACAACAACCCTAACGACCCCACCCGCCGCAGCCGTCGTCCGGTGACGTTGCCGTCAGCGTTGCCGTCAAACGTCCCAGAGGCCAGCCGAATGGTTCTCCGTCTGGGCCTCTGGGTCTCTGCATGAGTCCACCGCTGCAGTTATTCGAGCCGATCGATCCACCGCTGACACACGTCGACGGTAACCGGAACAAACAGCTCTGGCGTCGAGATCTCGAAGAGGAACTGCGTTAGCAGCTCAATGTCCTGCTCTTCGATCTCTACGCGATCCAGCATATGCACAGCGCCAGCCCACCTGGGCAATTCCTGGACGTCCAACTCTCCGGATATGCACCTGTGCAGGACACTCCTCACAGCCGGGCGGTCCAGGCTCACCGAAGGCCCTTCGCTGAGGTCGCACCGATTGGCGGCTTCAATCGCCGTGTCCAGTGGATCAACCCAGCGGATTAGGCTGCTCAACGCGTCGCCCGCTTCTGGCTCCATGCGGCCTCACCTTACTTGAACTTGATGTGCGCAATTGTTCCGTCAGGGAGCCACGTCGTCTTGTATGCCAACTCCGTGACACCTTCTGCGTCAACTCGCTTCCGATAGATCGCAAACGATCCCGGAACCCTGCCAGGCACCTTATAGCTGAACTCGGCACCACCTTCAGGGAGGCGAATGATTTCCGGAATTTCCGCGTCTCCAGGGCTCTTCTTCATGAATCCAGTAAGACTCTTCCGCAACGCTGGCGAGAGATCATCTACACCGACAGCCGCAGCAACCTTTTCACCTCGCGTCAGCTTTGGGCCACAGGGTCCATTCGAATTATGAACGAGGACCGGCGTAGCGCCTGCCAGGACATAGTAGGTGTGGAGGCCGTGGATGGTGAGGTTGTGGGTGGGGGTGGGGGTGTGATGGTGGGTGACGGCGGTGATCTGGGTGTGGGTGCCGGTGCTGGTGCGGAGCCATTGGCCGGGGTGGAGGTCGTGGGCGTCGGTCCAGGTGCCGAGT
>NZ_WTLH01000385.1 GCF_011421595.1 Streptomyces sp. YIM 98790
ACCGCCGGGTGCGGCACCGGACGGCGCGCGGCCGGTGCCGGAGGCCAGGCCGCGTCCCGGTGCCGGTCCCGGTCCCGGTCCCGGTGCCGGTGCCGGTGCCGGGTCCGCCGCGGAGCGGCCCGGAGCGGACGGCGGGCACCGCACCGGCGTGCGGAGGTGAGCGCGCCGTGCACGTGATCGCCACCGCCGGACATGTCGACCACGGCAAGTCCGCCCTGGTCCGCGCCCTGACCGGGATGGAACCCGACCGCTGGGAGGAGGAGCGCCGCCGCGGCCTCACCCTCGACCTGGGCTTCGCCTGGACGGAACTGCCCGGTGCCGGCCCGCTCGCGTTCGTGGACGTCCCCGGCCACGAACGACTGGTCGGCACCATGCTCGCCGGGGTGGGCCCGGTGCCCGCCGTGCTGTTCGTGGTCGCCGCCGACCAGGGCTGGCAGGCCCAGTCCGAGGAGCACCTCGCCGTGCTGGACGCGCTCGGCGTGCGGCACGGCGTCCTGGCCGTCTCCCGTGCCGACCTGGCCGATCCCGGGCCGGCGCGGCGGGACGCCCTGGACCGTATCGCCGCCACCTCGCTCGGCAGGCCGCCCGCGGTCGCGGTCAGCGCGGTGACCGGCGCCGGGCTGGACCGGCTGCGGGCCGCCCTGGCCGGCCTCACCGGTGCCCTTCCGCCGCCGGACCGGGCCGCGGACGTCCGGCTCTGGGTGGACCGCGCCTTCGCGGTCCGGGGCCGCGGCACCGTGGTGACCGGCACCCTGAGCGCCGGCACGCTGCGCACCGGTGACCGGCTGGCGCTGCCGGACGGCCGCACCCTGCGGGTGCGCGGCCTGCAGACCCTGCGCCGGGACCGGACGGAGGTCGGCGCGGTGGCCCGGGTCGCGGTCAACCTGCACGGCCGGGAGACCGCCGGGCTGCGCCGCGGCGTGCCGCTGCTCACCCCGGGCCGGTGGCCGGTCACCGCGGTGACCGACGTGCGGCTGCACGGCGCCGGGCCGGCCCGGGAGCTGCCCCGCACGCTGACCCTGCACGCCGGTGCCGCCGCCGTACCGGTGTCCGTACGGCCGCTGGGCGCGGACACCGTCCGGCTGACCCTGGCCCGGCCGCTGCCGCTGCGCGCGGGCGACACCGCGCTGCTGCGCGACCCGGGCCGCCACCGGCCCCCGGCCGGTGTCACCGTGCTGGACGTCCGGCCG
>NZ_WTLH01000386.1 GCF_011421595.1 Streptomyces sp. YIM 98790
TGCGGGACGGCGACTCCTGGGTGCCGGACGTGTTCAACGGCTACGGCGCTCCGCTGCTGTTCACCGACAGCTACCAGAAGAAGCCGGCCTACGACGCCATGCTCGCGGCCTTCGGCGGCGGCACCACGACCGGCGGGACCACGGACGGCGGCACGACCGACGGCGGGACCACGGACGGCGGGACCACGGACGGGGGGACCACCGGCGGCGGCCAGGGCTGCACCGCGACGGTGACCCAGACCGGCCAGTGGAACGGCGGCGCCCAGTACGAGATCCGGGTGACGGCCGGCAGCTCGTCCCTCACCGGCTGGTCCGTCACCTTCCAGCTCCGCTCCGGCGAAACCATCACCAACGGCTGGGACGCGGTCTACTCCGGCTCCGGAACCATCACCGCGGCCAATGCCGCCTACAACGGCAACGTGGGCGCCGGACAGACCGTCACGGCGGGCTTCCTGACCGGCCAGGGAGGCGCCTACACGGTCTCCGGGGTGAGCTGCTCCGCATAGCCCGGCAACCGTTCGAGCGCAGGTGACCGCCCGCCCGGTGCGCCCTCCGGCGCACCGGGCGGGCGCGTCCGTGCCGGGACGGCAGGACGCGGAAAACTTTCGGAGATGTTCCGGAAGTCTTGACGGTCCCGCTCGGGGCGCTTAGAAAAAGCCCGTCAGCCTGCGGGGGCATGACAAGAAAGGGGCACTTGATGTCCTTCCTGAGGCGCAGAGCCGCCGTCGGGGTCGCGGCCGGAGCCCTGCTCGCCGGTGTCGCGGTCTTCGGCAGCACCCTCGGAACAGCCCAGGCGTCCAACCACACGCTGCGGGAGGCCGCCGCCGACAACGGCCGCTTCGTCGGCGTCGCGGTCAACGACAGCCACCTCAACAACTCCCAGTACGCCGACCTGGTGGCCCAGGAGTTCAGCAGCGTCACGGCCGAGAACGTGATGAAGTGGGAGAGCATCCAGCCCTCCCAGGGCCAGTTCAACTGGTCCGGCGGCGACCGGCTGGTCAACTTCGCCCAGCAGAACAACCAGAAGGTCTACGGCCACACCCTGGTCTGGCACAGCCAGATGCCGGGCTGGCTGGAGAACGGCAACTTCAGCGCGTCGCAGCTGCGGCAGATCACCAACAACC
>NZ_WTLH01000387.1 GCF_011421595.1 Streptomyces sp. YIM 98790
TATTGAGCCGGAACTATTGGGTTGCCTACATGATCGTGTAGCGGACGTGTCGGGTGTGGAAGTAGCCGCGGACGATGTGGGGTTGGCGCTGTCGGCGGCGGAGGAAACGGCGAGTCTCGTGGGCGAGGTCGTCTACTGAGCGCGCGCGGGAGGCGTGTACGTGCCGCTTGATATCGGCGTTCAGCAGCTCGTCGGGGTTGAGTTCGGGGCTGTAGCCGGGCATCAGGTGCAGTTCGACGCGGTCGGCGTTCTCCTCCAGCCAGGTGCGGACGGCCTTTGAGCGGTGGACCGGGTGCCGGTCGGCGATCACGTGGACCTTCCGGCCTGCCTGACGGGCGAGCCGGTCCAGGAAGCCGGTGAACACCTTCTCGGTGAAGCGGCCGGTGAAGACGGTGAACCACAGCGCGCCGCGCGAGGCGATCGCGGACATGACGTTCACGCGCAGCCGCTTGCCGTTCACCCGCACCACCGGGGTGCGGCCCTTCGGCGCCCAGGAGCGGCCGGGCGGAGCCGTGTCCGAACGCAGCCCGCACTGGTCCGCCCAGGCCACCATGGCCTTCTCCGTCTTCGCACGGGCAGCGATGGTCGGGTATTCCTCTTCCAGCCAAGCGCGCACCTTCTTCTCCTGCTGCTGGTAGGCGCGGCGGGCCGGGCGCTGCGGGGCAAAGCCATGCCGGCGCAGCCACTTGCCCACTCCGCGCTCGGTCATCACCACCCCGGTCACCATCCGGACCAGCTCCCGCACCGCGGCCCGCGTCCACAGTGGCCCGCCGATCAGCAGCTCCTCGGGCGAGTAGTCCGCCATCGCCTGGAACAGCGTGCCCCGTTCCTCATCCCTGATCAGCTCGTGCGGTCCCGGGCGCCGGGTGCGCCGCACCGCCAACGCGTCCCGCCCGCCGTCACGGTAGGCCCGCCACCAGCTGCCCACCGACCGCTCGCTGACCCCGAACACCTCGGCCGCCCGCCGGTAGGTGCGCACTTGCCCTGATTCCAGCGCGGCCACCACCCGCAGCCGCACTACCTCCCGCGTGGCAGGATGCAGCCGACGCGCGTCCTCAACCTCGATCACGCCCTGCCAACGAGCAGGCAACTCAACCGTTCCGGATCAATA
>NZ_WTLH01000388.1 GCF_011421595.1 Streptomyces sp. YIM 98790
ACCCTCCCCGGCCCGCGCCCCGCGGGCCCCGGCCGGTCCGGCAGCACCGGCACGGCCGGCCCGGAGAAGCGGCCCGCGGGCAGGCGGCTCGCGGGGCGGATGTACGTGCTCACCGCGGCCGCGGTGTTCGCGCTGCTCGGCGCGGTGCTGGTGGGCGACGCCCCGTGGCCCGGCTCATGGACCTGGGACGCGGAGACCCCGCTGGACGAGCTCAACCGCTGGCTGATCCTCAACCGCGACTCGCATCCGCTCTTCCTCTACTTCCTCCTCCACCTCTCCAACAACGTCAACAGCGCCGTGGACACCGTCCTGGCGTTCCTCCAGGGCCTGGGCTGGCCCGGCGTCACCGCCGCCGCCACCCTCGGCGCCTGGGCCGCCGCGGGCGGCGGCACCCGCCGCCGTGCGCTGAGCACGGCCGGCACCGCGCTCGCCGCCTTCACCGTCATCGGCCTGCTCGGCATGTGGCCGCACGCCATGCTGACGCTCGCCCTGATGACCGTCGCGGTGTCGCTCTCCGCCGTGCTGGGACTGCTGCTCGGTCTGGCCGCCGGACTCTCCGACCGGGCCGGCCGGGCCCTGCGCCCGGTGTTCGACACCATGCAGGTGCTGCCGGCCTTCGCCTATCTGCTGCCGTTCGTGCTGCTGTTCGGCATCGGCACGGCCCCCGCGCTGTTCGCCACCGTGATCTACGCCGCGCCGCCCATGGCCCGGCTGACCGCTCTCGGCCTGCGCGAGGCCGACCCGGCGGCGCTGGAGTGCGCGCGCTCGCTGGGCGCCGGACGCCGGCAGCGGCTGCTCACCGCCCGGCTGCCGCTGGCCCGGCCGCGGATGCTGCTCGGTCTCAACCAGACGATCATGATGGCGCTGTCCATGGTGGTCATCGCGTCGATCATCGGCGCGGGCGGGCTCGGCGACCAGGTCTTCGACGGCCTGCGCACGCAGAACATCGGCAAGGCCCTGACCGCCGGCATCGCCATCGTGCTGATCGCCGTCTGGCTGGACCGCACCACCGCCGCGGCCGGCGCCCGGCTGGAGCACCCCGGCGCCGAGGCGCCGCGGCGCTCCCGTCGGCCCGCCACCGGCCCGGAGGGCAGCCCGGGCGGCACC
>NZ_WTLH01000389.1 GCF_011421595.1 Streptomyces sp. YIM 98790
CCGGGGCCGGCAGGTCCGCCGGGCGGGCGGCGGGGCGGCCTCGGCCCGCAGGGTCAGCCCCGCAGGGCGTAGAGACTGCCGTCGGAGTTCCCGACGAGGACGACGCCGCCCGCCACCGCGGCCGAGGAGAACACGTCCTCGCCGCCCTCGAACTGCCAGCGCAGGCCGCCCCCGGCGGCGTCGAGGGCGTAGACGTGGGCGTCGGAGGTGCCGATGTAGACCGTGCCCTCCGCCACGGCCGGGGAACGCACCGCCGCGTTGGCCGGGTAGACCCACCGCTGTTCGCCGGTGGCCACGGCGACCGCGTGCAGCCGGTCGTCCGAACTGCCCACGTACACCGTGTCGCCCGCCACCGCCGGATCGGCCCGCACCTTGTCCCCGGCCGCGTAGGACCATGCGCGTTCGCCCGTGGCCGCGTCGAGCGCGTACAGCGTCATGTCGTTGCTGCCGAAGAAGACCCGGCCGTTGGCCACCACCGGCGTGGAGAAGACCTCGCCGCCCGTGTCGTACGCCCAGCGCGGCTCGCCCGACGCGGAGTCCAGGGCGTGCAGCGTGCCGCCGGCAGTGCCCGCGTAGACCAGCCCGCCGCCCACCACCGGGGCGGAACGGACGGCACTGTCCGCGGCGAAGGTCCACAGCTGCTCGCCGTCGCCGGTGCGCAGCGCGCGCAGCATCCCGTCCTGGCTGCCCGCGTAGACGACTCCGCTGGTGACCGCCGGGGTGCGCACCGGACCGTCGGTCTCCAGCGACCACTTCTCCGCGCCGGTCCGGGTGTCCACCGCATACAGCCGGCTGTCCTGGCTGCCGGTGTAGGCGACGCCGTCCGCGACGCGCGGCGGGGAGACCACCGCGCCCTCGGTGCGGAACCGCCAGCGCTCTACGCCGTCGGCGATGCCGACGGCGTAGAGGTGGCCGTCGTCGCTGCCGAAGTAGGCCACCCCGGCGGCCACGGCCGCGGTGTGCGCGGGGCCGCCGGTGGGGAAGGCCCACAGCCGGGTGCCGGGCGCGGGCCGCCGGGTGACCTCGTCCCCGCCCGCCCCGTCGCCGGTTCCCGGCAGACCGGCGGCCCGCAGACCGGCCCAGCCGGCGCCCG
>NZ_WTLH01000039.1 GCF_011421595.1 Streptomyces sp. YIM 98790
CGGCGGCGCCGCCGGGGCCCGGCAGCAGCTGCCCGCCCGGCCCTCCGGCCCGGCCGTCTCCGGCACGGGACGGCCCTTCGGGGCGGTCCCCGCACCGGATGCCGGGCGGCAGGACCGGGCGGGGCACGGCAGCGGTGCCCGTCCCGCGTCAGCGGCCGCGCAGCGCGCGGTAGCGGGTGACCAGTGCGGCCGTGGAGGCGTCCAGGCCGGCGGCCTCGGCCGTGGTCTCGCCGGTGAGGGCCGGCTCGACGCGCTTGGCCAGCACCTTGCCGAGCTCGACGCCCCACTGGTCGAAGGAGTCGATGTTCCACACCGCGCCCTGCACGAACACCTTGTGCTCGTACAGCGCGACCAGCTGGCCCAGCACCGAGGGGGTGAGCTCGGCGGCCAGGATGGTGGTGGTGGGCCGGTTGCCGTGGAACGTGCGGTGCGGCACCAGTTCCTCGGCCACGCCCTCGGCCCGCACCTCCTCGGCGGTCTTCCCGAAGGCCAGCGCCTGCCCCTGGGCGAAGAGATTGGCCATGAGGAGATCGTGGTGCTCCGCCAGCCGGGGCGGCAGCCCGGCGACCGGCCGCGCGAAGCCCAGCAGGTCGGCCGGGATCAGCTGGGTGCCCTGGTGGAGGAGCTGGAAGTAGGCGTGCTGCCCGTTGGTGCCGGGGGTGCCCCAGACCACCGGCCCGGTCTGCCAGCCGACCGGGGTGCCGTCCCGCTGCACCGACTTGCCGTTGGACTCCATGTCCAGCTGCTGCAGATAGGCGGTGAACCTGGACAGGTAGTGCGAGTACGGCAGCACCGCGTGGGAGCGGGCCCCGAAGAAGGCGCCGTACCAGACGCCCAGCAGGCCGAGCAGCATCGGCGCGTTGGCCTCGACCGGGGCCTCGCGGAAGTGCTCGTCCACGAGGTGGAAGCCGGCCAGCATGTCCCGGAAGTTGTCCGGGCCGATGGCCACCATCAGGGACAGGCCGATCGCCGAGTCGTAGGAGTAGCGCCCGCCGACCCAGTCCCAGAACTCGAACATGTTGGCGGTGTCGATGCCGAACTCGGCCACCTTGGCGGCGTTGGTGGAGACCGCCACGAAGTGCCTGGCCACCGCCTCCTGCCCGGCGCCCAGACCGTCCAGCAGCCACTGCCGCGCCGACGTGGCGTTGGTGAGGGTCTCGATGGTGGTGAAGGTCTTGGAGGCGACGATGAACAGGGTCTCCGCCGGGTCCAGGTCGCGCACCGCCTCGTGCAGGTCGGCGCCGTCCACATTGGAGACGAAGCGGCAGTCCAGCTCCCGCGCGGTGAACGCACGCAGCGCCTCATGGGCCATGGCCGGGCCGAGGTCCGAGCCGCCGATGCCGATGTTCACCACGTTGCGGACGGGGCGGCCGGTGTGCCCGGTCCACTGGCCGGAGCGCACCTTGTCGGCGAAGACCTGCATCCTGGTCAGCACCGCGTGCACGGCGGGCACGACGTTCTGCTCGCCCTGCGGTCCGGCCGTGGTCACCACCGCGTCGTGCGGCACCCGCAGCGCGGTGTGCAGCACCGCCCGGTCCTCGGTGGTGTTGATCCGCTCGCCGCGGAACATCGCGTCCCGCAGCCCGGGGACACCGGCGGCCACCGCCAGATCGCGGAGCAGCCGCACCGTCTCGTCCGTGATCAGGTTCTTGGAGTAGTCCAGGGCCAGGTCGCCCACCTGTACGGTGAAGCGTCCGGCCCGGCCGGCGTCCTCGGCGAACAGCTCACGCAGGTGCGTCTCCCCGAGCTGCTTGCGGTGGGTCGCCAGGGCATGCCACTCCGGCATCCGGTCCAGCCTGGCCCGGTCTGCTGCGTTCATCTGTCGATTCAGCCCATCTGTCGAACAACACTGGCCCCGCCGGCCCCCACGCTAGTCGATCCCGGACCGGCGGTGCGCTCCCCACCTGCCCCGGGCGCCCGTGCGGGGATCACTGGGCACGCAGAAAGGCGCTGGTCGCCACCTGGCCGACCCAGCGCAGCCGGGTGTCGCCGCGCTTGAGGTACTCCTCGGTGGCCTCCTCCACCCCGGGCCACTGGCGGGCTCCGTAGTCGTCCAGCACCACCACGGCGCCGGGGGCCACGACGGTCTCCACCCACTCCAGATCGGCCAGCACGCCCTCCCGGGCATGGTCGCCGTCGACGACGACCAGCCCGTAGCGCCGGTCGCCGGCCGCGGCCCGCACCGCCGGGTCCTGGGAGAAGCCGCGGCACAGCCGGAGACGGCTCTCCTCGACCCCGCACAGGGCCAGGTTCGCCCGGATCAGGGATTCGCTGATGGGGGTGCCGGCGGCATCCTCCACGGACTCCTCGCGGCCGTGCTGGATCTGCCGGGCGGCCACCGGGTCGACCAGGGTCAGGTGGTAGTCCAGGCCGGCGCGCAGCACCTGGCGGACCACCGCGCCGGCGAACAGCCCGTACAGGCAGCCGATCTCCAGGATCTCGCCGTTCGGCGGCCGCAGCAGCGGCACGGCGGCCAGCTTGCCCACGATGTTGGCGGTGCCGCCGGCGATCCGGCCGACGCCGCGGTTCTCCACCTCCAGCAGGGTGCGGTAGGCGGTGGCGGTCTCCCGGCCGGCCGAGGACACGCCGCAGACATCGGCCACCTCGGAGGCGAGCCTGCGCAGCTGGCCGGGCTTGACCCGCCGGTCGCGGCGGCCTTCCGGGCCCCAGGCCGCCGCCACCGAGGCGGTGACCTGGGCGGTGGCGGCGCCGTCCCCGGCGGCCGGGGAGGCCGCGGTGGCCGGGGAGGCCGGGGAGGCCGCGGTGGCCGGGACCGCCGCGCGCAGGGCCAGCAGTTCGGCGCTCATCCGGTCCACCGTCCGCTGGAGTTCGGCGATTGTTCTCCGCTGGTCCGAGCCGGCGCGGCGGATGCGCCGGTCGGTGCGGGCGTCGAGCTGGCGGAGAACCGGACGGAGAACCGCGCGGGCGAGCCGGCGCGGCGTTGACGGCTTCGGCATGGCACGACACTAGTGAGGGGATGCCGGTGCGTCGCCCTCTTCGGCCCGCCTTCACCAGACGTTGGCCATCCGGCAAACCTGCCGTCGCCCCGGAGACCCCGGCACCCCGGGAGGCCCCCTGGCGGCCCGCGTGTCACCGCCCCGGGGCGCCGCCGGTCACGGTGCCGGCCAAAGGATCAGCAGGAGGGTCAGAGCTCGCCGCGCAGCTTGGCCAGGGCCTCGGCCAGGATCGCCTCGCCGTCCGCCTCGCTGCGCCGCTCCCGGACGTAGGCCAGGTGCGTCTTGTACGGCTCGGTTCGCGGCGGGTCCGGGGGATTGTCCTGGTCGGTGCCGGCCGGGAAGCCGCACCGGGGGCAGTCCCAGTTCTCCGGAATCTGCGCGTCGGAAGCGAAACTGGGCCGCGTCTCGTGCCCATTGGCGCACCAGAACGAGACCCGGACCCGCGGTGCCGACTCGCCGCGCTCGGATTCACCCATGGGCCCCGCCCCGACCCGGCTGCCGCGAATCGCGTTGCCACCTGCCACGGTCGTACTCCCTGCCTCACGTGCTGCGAAGTCGCCTCAGTCTATGCAAGGTTCAACGCCAGTCCAGGGGCGTGGTTACTGAATTGCGATGTGCTCGCAACCCACCGGGCGCGCGCCGGGCGCTGCCTCACTTCATCAGCAGGCCGAGCACCACGATGATCGCGAACCAGATCAGGCCCACCACGATGGTGATCCGGTCCAGGTTGCGCTCGGCCACCGAGGAGCCGCCCACCGAGGACTGCATGCCGCCGCCGAACATGTCGGACAGGCCGCCGCCCTTTCCCTTGTGCATGAGCACCAGCAGCCCCAGCAGGAAGCTGAACACGACAAGGGCGATCGAGAACCCCACGACCACGGCTGGACCCACTCTCTCGGACACTCGGGAACGGCTGGACTGCGCAACGACAACGGTACAAAGCCCGGGCGCCCCCCAATGTACAGGCTCCCGGGCGTCCGGCCACAAGACCGGGCACCCGGGAGAACCCGGTGTGGGAGGGAGGGCGGGACCGGACGGGGGGACGGGACCGGCGGGCGCGCGGCCGGTCCCGCCCGTGGTCACTGGTCCCGGTAGCGGACGATCCGGACGAATTCGTCGGCGTCCAGCGAGGCGCCGCCGACCAGGGCGCCGTCCACGTCCGGCTGGGCCATGATCGCCGCGACGTTGGACCCCTTGACGGAGCCGCCGTACTGGATGCGGACCCGGTCCGCGGTCTCCTGGCCGTAGACCTCGGCGAGCCGGCCGCGGATGGCCGCGCAGACCTCCTGCGCGTCCTCGGGGGTGGCCACCTCACCGGTGCCGATGGCCCAGACCGGCTCGTAGGCGATCACCAGGCCGGCCGCCTGCTCGGCGGTGACGTCGTGCAGCGCGCCGTCCAGCTGGGCCAGGGTGTAGGGCACGTGGTCACCGGCCCTGCGGGTGTCCAGGCCCTCGCCGATGCACAGGATCGGGGTGAGCCCGTGCTTCAGGGCGGCCTTGACCTTGGTGTTGCACACCTCGTCGTCCTCGCCGTGGTACTGGCGGCGCTCGGAGTGGCCCACCACGGCGTAGGTGCAGCCCAGCTTGGCCAGCATCGCCCCGGAGACCTCGCCGGTGTAGGCGCCGGAGTCGTGGGCGGAGATGTCCTGGGCGCCGTACCTGATCTTCAGCTTGTCGCCGTCGACCAGGGTCTGCACCGAGCGCAGGTCGGTGAACGGGGGCAGGACGGCGACCTCCACGGCCGCGAAGTCCTTGTCCTCCAGGGCGAAGGCGAGCTTCTGGGTGTGGGCGATGGCCTCCAGGTGGTTGAGGTTCATCTTCCAGTTGCCCGCCATCAGCGGAATGCGAGTGGTCATGTCTGCCGGTTCCTCGGTTCGTCCTCGGGTGTGCGTGCTCGGGCGGTCGGGCGGGGCTTCAGACGGCCAGGGCGGCCAGGCCGGGCAGGGTCTTGCCCTCCAGGTACTCCAGGCTGGCGCCGCCGCCGGTGGAGATGTGGCCGAAGCCGGCCTCGTCGAAGCCGAGCAGCCGCACCGCGGCGGCGGAGTCGCCGCCGCCGACCACGGAGAAGGCCGGGCTGTCGGTGAGCGCCTGGGCGATGGTGCGGGTGCCCTCGGCGTAGTCCGGGTGCTCGAAGACGCCCATCGGGCCGTTCCAGAACACGGTGCCGGCGTCGGCCAGCCTGGCCGCGTAGAGCTTCCGGGACTCCGGGCCGATGTCCAGGCCCATCAGCTCACCGGGGATCTCCGCGGCGGCCACGGTGACCGGCTCGGTGGGGGCCTTGGCGGCCAGGTCCGGGAACTCCGCGGCGGCCACCACGTCCACCGGGAGGACGAACTCCACACCGCGCTCCTCCGCGCGCCGCAGGTACGTCCGGACGGCGTCGAGCTGGTCCTCCTGGAGCAGCGACCTGCCCACCGGGTGGCCCTGGGCGGCGAGGAAGGTGTAGGCCATGCCGCCGCCGATCAGGATGCGGTCGGCCTTGTGGAGCAGGTTGTCGATGACGCCGAGCTTGTCGGAGACCTTGGCCCCGCCGAGCACCACGGCGTAGGGGCGGGCCACGTCGTGGGTGAGCCGGCGCAGCACGCCGACCTCGGTGGCGATCAGGTAGCCGGCGGCGTGCGGCAGCCGCTGCGGCAGGTCGAAGACGGAGGCGTGCTTGCGGTGCACGGCACCGAAGCCGTCGCCGACGTAGAGATCGGCAAGGGCGGCGAGCCGGCCGGCGAAGTCTCCGCGCTCGGCCTCGTCCTTGCTGGTCTCACCGGCGTTGAAGCGGAGGTTCTCCAGCAGGGCCACGCCGCCGTCGGCGAGCGCGGCGGCGGCATCCCGGGCGGAGTCGCCCACGGTGTCGTGGGCGAAGACCACGGAGCGGCCCTCGGGGGCGAGGAGTTCACCGAGCCGGGCGGCCACCGGGGCCAGGGAGTACGCCGGGTCCGGGGCGCCCTTGGGGCGGCCCAGGTGGGAGGCCACCAGGACCCTCGCGCCGGCCGCGGCCAGGGCGTTGATGGTGGGCAGGGCGGCGCGGATGCGGCCGTCGTCGGTGATGCGCCGGGCGCCGGGCCCGCCCTCCAGGGGGACGTTCAGGTCGGCGCGGACGAACACCCGCTTGCCCGCCACGCCCTCCGCGATCAGTTCGTCGATCGTCTTCATGTCGATTCGGCTCCTGCCAAGTGCTGTGCCAGTCGGGGGATCTCGCACGACAGGACCCGTGCGGCGCACGGGCCCTATCGTCATCTCACGTTGCCTGCCGGGCTTGGTCAGAGCCGCTCGCCGACGTAGACGGTCAGGTCGACCAGGCGGTTGGAGTAGCCCCACTCGTTGTCGTACCAGCCGACGATCTTGACCTGCTTGCCCTGTGCCAGGGTGAGCAGCGAGTCGAAGGTGCAGGAGGCGGGCCAGTTGACGATGTCCGAGGAGACGATCGGGTCCTCGGTGTACTCCAGGATGCCCTTGAGCCGGCCCTCGGCGGCCTTCTGGAACGCGGAGTTGACCTCGTCCCGGGTGACCTCGCGGCTCAGCTCCACGACCAGGTCGGTGACCGAGCCGGTGGGCACCGGGACGCGCATGGCGATGCCGTCCAGCTTGCCCTTGAGCTGCGGCAGCACCAGGGCGGTGGCCTTGGCGGCGCCGGTGGAGGTCGGGATGATGTTCTGCGCGGCGGCCCGGGCCCGGCGCAGGTCCTTGTGCGGGAAGTCCAGGATGCGCTGGTCGTTGGTGTAGGCGTGGACGGTGGTCATCAGGCCCTTGACCACACCGAAGTTCTCGTCCAGCACCTTGGCCATGGGGGCCACGCAGTTGGTGGTGCAGGAGGCGTTGGAGATCACGTGGTGGCCGGCCGGGTCGTAGTCGCCCTCGTTGACCCCCATCACCACGGTGAGGTCCTCGTTCTTGGCGGGGGCGGAGATCAGGACCTTCTTGGCGCCGCCGGCCAGGTGCTTGGCGGCGTCCTCGCGCTTGGTGAAGATGCCGGTGGACTCCACGACGACGTCCACGCCCAGGTCGCCCCAGGGCAGGTCGGCCGGGTTGCGCTCGGAGAGCACCTTGATGGTCCTGCCGCCCACCGTGATGCTGTTCTCGGTGTGGGTGACCTCTGCGTCGAGGCGGCCCATGATGGTGTCGTACTTCAGCAGGTGGGCCGTGGTCGCGGTGTCGCCCAGGTCGTTGACGGCAACGACCTCCACATCCGCCCCCTGGTCGAGCAGGGCCCGGAAGTAGCTGCGTCCGATACGGCCGAAACCGTTGATACCTACGCGGATCGTCACGGAACCGATCTCCTCGTTGGTGCGCCGGTGGCGGCCACCGGCGGAGCTGTTTGGGATGTCCCCGACCACCCACGACCCTACCGCGCCGGGCCCGCCGCCGTGACATTGACCGGGGCCTGTCCGGCCGCGCCATCCGGCCCTACTTTCCGGTAACCGCGGGCTCGCCGCTCACCTGTCGCGCGGCGCGCTCAGCCGCTGGTCACTCGGGGCACGGGCGCCGCCCCGGCGGCCGGCGGAGCGGTCGCGGAACGGGCGCGGAACGGGCGCGGAACGGGCGGCCCGAAGGGCCGTCAGCCGACCATCTCCTCGGTCAGGTTCGCCTCGGTGCCGGGGATGCCGAGGTCGGCGGCGCGCTTGTCGGCCATGGCCAGCAGGCGGCGGATGCGGCCCGCCACGGCGTCCTTGGTGAGCGGCGGGTCGGCCAGCGCGCCCAGCTCCTCCAGCGATGCCTGCTTGTGCTCCATGCGGAGCCGGCCGGCCGCGGCCAGATGGTCCGGCACCTCGTCGCCCAGGATCTCCAGAGCCCGGGAGACGCGGGCGCCGGCCGCCACCGCGGCCCGCGCCGAGCGGCGCAGGTTGGCGTCGTCGAAGTTGGCCAGCCGGTTGGCGGTGGCCCGCACCTCGCGCCGCATCCGGCGTTCCTCCCAGGCCAGCACCGACTCGTGCGCCCCGAGCCGGGTCAGCAGCGCGCCGATGGCGTCGCCGTCCCGCACCACCACCCGGTCGACGTTGCGCACCTCCCGGGCCTTGGCGGCGATCTGCAGCCGGCGGGCGGCGCCCACCAGGGCCAGGGCTGCCTCCGGGCCGGGGCAGGTNGCCCACCAGGGCCAGGGCTGCCTCCGGGCCGGGGCAGGTGACCTCCAGCGAGGAGGAGCGGCCGGGCTCGGTGAGCGAGCCGTGGGCCAGGAAGGCGCCGCGCCAGGCGGCCTCGGCATCACAGGTGGCGCCGGAGACGACCTGCGGCGGCAGGCCGCGGATGGGCCGGCCGCGGCCGTCCACCAGGCCGGTCTGGCGGGCGAGCTGCTCGCCGCCGGCCACCACCCGGACCACGTAACGGCTGCCGCGGCGCAGCCCGCCGGGCGCCATCACCACCAGGTCGGAGGCGTGTCCGAAGATCTCCAGGACGTCCCGGCGCAGCCGGCGCGCGGCGATCCCGGTGTCCAGCTCGGCCTCGATCACGATCCGGCCGCTGACCAGGTGGAGTCCGCCGGCGAAGCGCAGGATGGAGGACACCTCCGACTTGCGGCAGCAGGTCCGGGTCACCGGGAGCCGGGAAATCTCGTCCTTCACCGCTGCCGTCATCGCCATGGGCCGATCCTTCCATGCATCCGAAAAATACGGTCGTACGCGGCGGCCAGCAGCTCGGGGTCGTGTCGCGGGGCCCCGTCGGCGGCGGCCACCGGCGCCAGCTCGACGGTGGCGCCCAGCCGCTGCTCCGCCACGGCGCGCAGGCTGTCCTCGTCGGGCACCGCGGAACGGTCGGCCAGTACCACGTCGAAGGCGAGTTTAGGGGCGTGTTGTACCAAAACCTCCACATGACGCTGCGGAGAAAAGCCATCGGTTTCGCCGGGCTGGGGGGCGAGATTGAGCGAGAGCACCCGCCGCGCCTTGGTCTCGGTGAGTGCCTCGCGCAGCTCGGGCACCAGCAGATGCGGGATCACCGAGCTGAACCAGGAGCCGGGCCCGAGGACCACCCAGTCGGCGTCCCGCACCGCGCGCACCGCCTCGGGCACGGCCGGCGGATCGGCCGGTTCCAGGCGCACCCGCTGCACCTCGCCGGGGGTGAGCGCCACCGTGGCCTGGCCGCGCACGGTGGACATCTCCTCGGGCCGGTCCGGATCGTGCCCGCGCACCAGGGCGGTCAGCTCCAGCGGCACCGCGGACATGGGCAGCACCCGCCCGTGCGCGCCGAGCAGCCTGCCCACCAGGTCGAGCGCCTGCACATGGTCGCCCAGCTGCTCCCACAGGGCCACGATCAGCAGATTGCCCACCGCGTGGTCGTGCAGCTCGCCGCGGCTCTTGAAGCGGTGCTGGATCACCTCCGACCAGGTGCGGCCCCAGTCGTCGTCCCCGCACAGCGCGGCCAGCGCCTTGCGCAGATCGCCCGGCGGAAGCACGCCCAGTTCGTCGCGGAGCCGGCCGCTGGAGCCGCCGTCGTCGGCGACGGTGACCACGGCGGTCAGATCCCCGGTGATCCGGCGCAGCGCGGTGAGCGAGGCGGACAGGCCGTGGCCGCCGCCGAGCGCCACGACCTTGGGCTGGGCGCCGCGCCGGCCCCGCAGCCCGCGCAGGGTGCGCAGGCTGCGGCCGGGGCGCACGGTCCCCGGACGCTCGGGGTGTCCGGGGGCGCGGCCCTGACCCGCGGTGCCGGCCGTCATTACTCGCGTCCCATGTCCCGGTGCACCACGACGGTCTCCACCCCTGCGTCGGAGAGCCGGCGGGCCAGCTTCTCGGCCATGGCCACGCTGCGGTGCTTGCCGCCGGTGCAGCCGATGGCGATGGTCACATAGCGCTTTCCCTCGCGGCGGTAGCCGGCCGCGATCAGACTGAGCAGCTCGGCGTAGTGGTCCAGGAACTCCTTGGCGCCGGGCTGGCCCATCACGTAGGAGGAGACCTCCTCGCTGGTGCCGGTGTAGGGGCGCAGCTCGGGCACCCAGTGCGGGTTGGGCAGGAACCGCACGTCCATCACGTGGTCGGCGTCCACCGGCAGGCCGTACTTGAAGCCGAAGGACATCACGGTGGCCCGCAGCTCGGGTTCGTCACCGCTGGTGAACTGGGCGTCCATCTTGGCGCGCAGCTCGTGCACGTTGAGGTTGGAGGTGTCGATCACCAGGTCGGCGTCGCCGCGCAGCTCGCGCAGCAGGTCCCGCTCGGCGGCGATGCCGTCCACGATGCGGCCCTCGCCCTGGAGCGGATGCGGGCGGCGCACCGATTCGAAACGGCGGACCAGGGCGTTGTCGGACGCCTCCAGGAAGACGATCCGGCGGGTGACGCCCATGGCCGCCAGATCGGCCAGGGACTCGCGCAGGCTGTCGAAGAAGCTGCGCCCGCGGACGTCCACCACGACGGCGATCCGGGCCACGTTGCCCTGGGAGCGGGCGCCGAGGTCGACCATGGTGGTGATCAGGGCGGGCGGCAGGTTGTCCACCACGAACCAGCCGAGGTCCTCCAGGGTGTTGGCCGCGGTGGACCGGCCGGCCCCGGACATGCCCGTGATGATCACCAGCTCGGGGAGGGCCAGCCCTTCCTCGGCATGCCCGGCGGACGCCGGTTCTTCCTGCGGTGTTCGCTGCTCCTGCATCGGTTCTCCCCCGTGGTTCTCGTATCTCTCCATGATCGCCTGCCCGCGTCCGGCGCCGGGGGCGCTTCCGCCCCGTGGACGCCCGGTCAATCCTCCAGGATTTCCCCGGTGGCGGTGTTCACGGCGGGTGCCGGCGGCGCGCCGGCGGCCAGGGCGGCCGCCACCGCCTCGGCGGTCTTCGGGCCTATGCCGGGCACCTCGCTGATCTGTTCCATGGTGGCGGCCCGGAGCCGTTTCATCGAGCCGAAGTGCTTCAGCAGCGCCTTTTTCCTGGTCTCCCCCAGGCCGGGCACCTCGTCCAGCGGGCTGCGGCGGACCGCCTGGGCGCGCTTGCCGCGCTGGTAGCGCAGGGCGAAGCGGTGGGCCTCGTCACGCACCCGCTGGAGCAGGTAGAGGCCCTCGCTGCTGCGGGGCAGGATGACCGGGTCCTCCTCGCCGGGGAGCCACACCTCCTCCAGCCGTTTGGCCAGGCCGCACACGGCGACGTCGTCGATGCCGAGCTCGTCCATGGCGCGGCGGGCCGCGGCCACCTGGGGCGGGCCGCCGTCCACCACCACGAGCTGCGGGGGGTAGGCGAACCGCTTGGGGCGGCCGTCCTCCTCCACGGGGGACGACGCGCTCCCCCCGCTGTCCGGTTCCGTGCCGCCCGTCCCACGGCCGGGCCCCGCGGTACCGGGGCCGGCAGCTGCGGAGGCGTCGAGCGGGCCGTCCGGAGCGCCGGCCCCGGGGGAGCCCGTCCACTCCCCGGAGCGCTCCGTCTCCCGCAGGTAGCGCCGGAACCGGCGGGAGATCACCTCGTGCATGGCGCGGACGTCGTCCTGGCCGGCGAAGCCCTTGATCTGGAAGCGGCGGTACTCGCTCCTGCGGGCCAGGCCGTCCTCGAAGACCACCATGGAGCCGACCACGTCCTCGCCCTGGAGGTGGGAGATGTCGTAGCACTCGATGCGCAGCGGCGCGGAGTCGAGCATCAGGGCCTCGGCGATCTCCTCCAGGGCGCGGGAGCGGGTGGTGAGATCCGAGGCCCGCCTGGTCTTGTGCAGGACCAGGGCCTGCTGGGCATTGCGGGCGACGGTGGCCAGCAGTTCCTTCTTGTCGCCGCGCTGCGGCACCCGCAGGTCGACCCGGGCTCCACGGCGCTGGGTGAGCCACTCGGCGAGCGGGGCGGCCGGCTCGGGCAGGGCGGGCACCAGCACCTCGCGCGGCACGCCGCCGCTGCCGGAGAGCTCCTCGCTGCCGCCCTGCTCGTCGCCGTAGAGCTGCTGGAGGGCGTGCACCACCAGTTCGGGGGTGGTGACGTCCTCCACCCGGTCGGTGACCCAGCCGCGCTGGCCGCGCACCCGGCCGCCGCGGACGTGGAAGATCTGGACGGCGGCCTCCAGTTCGTCCTCGGCGAGGGCGATCAGGTCGGCGTCGGTGCCGTCGGGCAGCACCACGGCGTTCTTCTCCATGGCGCGGCGCAGGGCGTCGATGTCGTCCCGCAGCCGGGCGGCCTTCTCGAACTCCAGCTCCTCGGCTGCGGTGTGCATGGCCTCTTCCAGGCGGCGCAGATGGGCGCCGGTACGGCCGGCCATGAAGTCGCAGAACTCCTCGGCCAGGGCGCGGTGGTCCGCGGCGCTGATCCGGCCGACGCAGGGGGCGGAGCACTTGTCGATGTAGCCCAGCAGGCAGGGGCGGCCGGCCTGGGCGGCGCGCTTGAAGACCCCGGCGGAGCAGGTGCGGACCGGGAAGACCCGCAGCAGCAGGTCGACCGTCTCCCGGATGGCCCAGGCGTGGGCGTAGGGGCCGAAGTACCGCACGCCCCTGCGGCGCGGGCCGCGCATCACCTGGGCGCGGGGGAACTCCTCGTTGAGCGTGACGGCCAGCGAGGGGTAGCTCTTGTCGTCCCGGTATTTGACGTTGAACCGGGGGTCGTACTCCTTGATCCAGGTGTACTCCAGCTGGAGTGCCTCCACCTCGGTGGAGACCACCGTCCACTCCACGGAGGCGGCGGTGGTGACCATGGTGGCGGTGCGCGGGTGCAGCCCCGCCAGGTCCTGGAAGTAGGAGGACAGACGCTGCCGCAGGCTCTTGGCCTTGCCGACATAGATCACCCGGCGGTGCTCGTCCCGGAACCGGTAGACGCCCGGGGAGTCGGGGATCTGGCCGGGCAGGGGCCGGTACGTGGAGGGATCTGCCATGACTGCAACCCTACTCACCGTCAGTGACAACCGGAGGCGGTGCCGGCCGGCTCACCAGCCGCGCTCGCGCCAGGCCGGCAGGTGCGGGCGCTCCGCGCCCAGCGTGGTGTCGGCGCCGTGGCCTGGATAGACCCAGGTCTCGTCGGGCAGCCGGTCGAACAGCCTGGTCTCCACGTCGTGGAGCAGCCGCTCGAAGGCTGCCCTGTTGCCGGAGGTGCTGCCCACTCCGCCGGGGAACAGGCAGTCGCCGGCGAACAGGTGCGGATGGCCGTGCGGGTCGTCGTAGCACAGCACCACCGAGCCCTTGGTGTGGCCGGTGATGTGGCGGACGGTGAGCACGCACGCGCCGACCCGCAGCTCGTCGCCGTCGTCCAGCGGCACGTCGGTGGGGACCGGGATGCCCTCGGCGTCGTAGCGGCCGGCGCAGGTGCGGGCGCCCGTGGCGCGCACCACCTCGGCCAGGGCCTGCCAGTGGTCGGCGTGCCGGTGGGTGGTGACCACGGTGCCCAGGCCGTCCGCGCCGATCAGCCGGAGCAGCACCTCCGGCTCGGCCGCGGCGTCGATCAGCAGCTGCTCGTCGGTGCGGCGGCAGCGCAGCAGATAGGCGTTGTTCTGCAGGGGGCCGACGGCGACCTTGGAGATGATCAGCTCGGCCAGTTCGTGGACGGCGGGCGCCCCGCCGGCGACAACCTTTCCGGTGTAGGTCATGACCTGCGGCTTTCTCGGAGGGGACGGATCGGGCAGCGGATCGGGACGGCCCGGTTCAGAGCGGGGGCAGCACCGGCAGGGCGGCGCCGGACGCGCTGCCGGCGGTCAGCCCGGTGCCCGTGGTGCGGCCGGCCAGCCAGCCGGTGAGGGCCGCCGGGGTGCCGGCCACCACCAGCGGCTCGCCGCCGGGACCGCCGGTGCGCCAGCGGCGGCCGTCCTCGGCGCGCAGCTCCAGGGCGGGCACCTGCGGGTGTCCGGCGAAGCGGCGGGTGAGGTAGTCCACGGCACGGTCGGTGAAGGCGCCGGGCAGGTCGCCGACGGTGCGGCCGATGCCGAGGTCGATGTGGTGCAGTTCCACCTCCACCCAGCGCCGGAACGGGACCGAGGAGGCACGGTCGGTGACACCGCCCCGCAGCTCCACGGTGGCCGCCCACTCCTCGTCGGTCAGCCTGTCCCAGGCCGCGGCCAGCCGGGCGGCACTCTGCCGCAGATCGGCGAGGTGGACGTCCGGCGGGCGGGGGGCGCCGGCCTCGATGTCGGCCTCCCGGGCCCGGGCGCTGGGGTACATGGGCCGCCCGGACAGGACGTTGACCAGGGCGTCGGCATTGCGGGAGAGGTGGGCCAGGACATGGCCGCGGGTCCATCCGGGCAGCAGGGAGGGTTCGCCCACGGCGCCCGGGGGGAGGGCGGCGGCGTCCGAGAGCAGCCGTGCGGTGGCGGCGGCCACTCCGGCGAGGTCCGTCACGGGTCGCGTCATGATCACCACGCTAGTCCGGTGCCCGCCGGTGCGCCATGCCCGGGCGCCGGGGCGGCCGGAACCGCGGAACCGGCCCCGCATCGAACGCGTGTGCTATATGCTGCGGAGTCCCGGGCCGGCGGCCGGCGCACGTTGTCGTACCCCCCGCCTACTCTTGAGTCCGGGGTCCGAAGATTCGCCCCGATGCCCCCGTACGGACTGGAAAGGTGCACCTCGGCGTGGCCGACCGACTCATCGTTCGCGGCGCTCGCGAGCACAATCTCAAGAATGTCTCGCTCGACCTGCCCCGGGACGCGCTGGTCGTGTTCACCGGCCTGTCCGGTTCGGGCAAGTCCTCGCTGGCCTTCGACACCATCTTCGCGGAGGGCCAGCGCCGCTACGTGGAGTCGCTGTCCTCCTACGCCCGGCAGTTCCTGGGCCAGATGGACAAGCCGGACGTGGACTTCATCGAGGGCCTGTCCCCCGCGGTCTCCATCGACCAGAAGTCCACCTCCCGCAATCCGCGCTCCACGGTCGGCACCATCACCGAGGTCTACGACTACCTCCGGCTGCTCTTCGCCCGGATCGGCAAGCCGCACTGCCCGGAGTGCGGCCGGCCCATCGCCCGCCAGTCCCCGCAGGCCATCGTGGACAAGGTGCTGGCCCTGGAGGAGGGCAGCCGCTTCCAGGTGCTCTCCCCGCTGGTGCGGCAGCGCAAGGGCGAGTTCGCCGATCTCTTCGCCGAGCTGCGCTCCAAGGGCTACAGCCGGGCCCGGGTGGACGGCGCGGTGGTCCAGCTCTCCGAGCCCCCGGCGCTGAAGAAGCAGGAGAAGCACACCATCGAGGTGGTCGTCGACCGGCTCACCGTCAAGGAGGGCGCCAAGCGGCGGCTGACGGACTCGGTGGAGACGGCCCTCGGCCTGTCCGGCGGCATGGTCGTGCTGGACTTCGTGGATCTCCCGGAGGACGATCCGCAGCGCGAGCGGATGTACTCCGAGCACCTGTACTGCCCGTACGACGATCTCTCCTTCGAGGAGCTGGAGCCGCGCTCCTTCTCCTTCAACTCCCCCTTCGGCGCCTGCCCGGCCTGCTCGGGACTGGGCGCCACCATGGAGGTGGACCCGGAGCTGATCGTGCCCGATCCGCAGCGCACGCTGGAGGAGGGCGCCCTCCACCCCTGGTCCAACGGCCACACCAAGGGCTATTTCAACCACCTGGTCAACGCCCTGGCCGATGCCCTGAGCTTCCGCACCGACATCCCCTGGGAGGGGCTGCCGCAGCGCGCCCGCAAGGCCCTGCTGTACGGCCACAAGGCCCGCATCGAGGTGCGGTACGAGAACCGCCACGGCCGGGAGCGCACCTACACCACCAGCTTCGAGGGGGTCATCCCCTTCGTGCGGCGGCGGCACGCCGAGTCCGAGTCGGATTCCAGCCGTGAGCGCTTCGAGGGCTACATGCGCGAGGTGCCCTGCACGGCCTGCGGCGGCACCCGGCTCAAGCCGGTGGTGCTGGCGGTCACGGTCAAGGGCAGGTCGATCGCGGACATCTCCGCCATGTCCATCAGCGAGTGCGCCGACTTCCTGCGCGAGCTGAGGCTCACCGCCCGGGAGAAGAAGATCGCCGAGCGGGTGCTCAAGGAGGTCAACGAGCGGCTCCGCTTCCTGGTCGACGTCGGGCTGGACTATCTCTCCCTCAACCGCGCCGCGGGCACCCTCTCCGGCGGCGAGGCCCAGCGCATCCGGCTGGCCACCCAGATCGGTTCCGGCCTGGTCGGCGTGCTCTATGTGCTGGACGAACCCTCCATCGGCCTGCACCAGCGGGACAACCACCGGCTGATCGAGACCCTGGTCCGGCTGCGGAACCTGGGCAACACCCTGATCGTGGTGGAACACGACGAGGACACCATCCGCACCTCGGACTGGGTGGTGGACATCGGCCCGGGCGCCGGGGAGCACGGCGGCGAGGTGGTGCACAGCGGCCCGCTGAAGGAGCTGCTGGCCAACGACGCCTCGCTGACCGGGCAGTATCTGGCCGGGAAGAAGAGCATCCCGGTGCCGGACCGGCGCCGCCCGGCCGACCCGGCCCGGCGGCTCACGGTGCACGGGGCCCGGGAGAACAACCTCCGCAACATCGACGTCGGCTTCCCGCTGGGAGTGCTGACCGCGGTCACCGGGGTCTCCGGCTCCGGCAAGTCCACCCTGGTCAACGACATCCTCTACACCCATCTGGCGCGCGAGCTGAACGGCGCCCGGCTGGTGCCCGGCCGGCACACCCGGATCGACGGCATCGATCAGGTGGACAAGGTCGTGCATGTGGACCAGTCCCCCATCGGCCGCACCCCCCGCTCCAACCCGGCCACCTACACCGGGGTCTTCGACAACATCCGCAAGCTGTTCGCGGAGACCATGGAGGCCAAGGTCCGCGGCTATCTGCCCGGCCGGTTCTCCTTCAACGTCAAGGGCGGGCGCTGCGAGAACTGCGCGGGCGACGGCACCATCAAGATCGAGATGAACTTCCTGCCGGACGTCTACGTCCCCTGCGAGGTGTGCCACGGCGCCCGGTACAACCGGGAGACGCTGGAGGTGCACTACAAGGGCAAGTCCATCGCCGAGGTGCTGGACATGCCGATCGAGGAGGCGCTGGACTTCTTCGAGGCGGTGCCGGCCATCGCCCGCCATCTGCGCACGCTGAACGACGTCGGCCTCGGCTATGTGCGGCTGGGCCAGCCGGCGCCCACCCTCTCCGGCGGTGAGGCGCAGCGGGTCAAGCTCGCCTCCGAGCTGCAGAAGCGCTCCACCGGGCGCACCGTCTATGTGCTGGACGAGCCCACCACCGGCCTGCACTTCGAGGACATCCGCAAGCTGATCGGCGTGCTGTCGAACCTGGTCGACAAGGGCAACACCGTGATCGTCATCGAGCACAACCTCGATGTGATCAAGACCGCCGACTGGATCGTGGACATGGGCCCGGAGGGCGGCAGCGGCGGTGGCCTGGTGGTCGCCGAGGGCACCCCGGAGGAGATCGCCGCCGTCCCGGCCAGCCACACCGGGAAGTTCCTGCGGGACATACTCGGCGAGACGGTCAGCGACGCCCCGCCCGCCCGCAAACGCACCGCGCGCAAGGCGTAGCCCGCCCCGGGCCCCGGCCGGACAGCGGTCCGGCCGGGGCCCGAAGGGTCTCCGCACGGTCACCGCTTTGCCATCGGGAAGCCTCCTGGTGGTCGACACCCGTCCGCGTCACATCCCGATACTCCAGGGGACCTCGCCCCGTTATCTGCGCTAGGCGCACATGACCGGTCGACCCCCAGGGAGCTTCTGTGGCAGCAAGGCGGCGGCACGAGCGGAGACCCGGACCGGGCAGCTGGCGGCTGCTGCTGCGCGGCGCCGCGGTCGCGGCGCTGGCCCTGGGGCTGGTACCGCCGGCCGTGCCCTCCGCCGCCGCCGGACCGGCCCGGATCCCGTCGGCCGTGGAGTTCCCGGCCGCCGACCCGCTGGCCGGGGATGCCGCCGCCCGGGCCACCGCCTTCGAGGAGGCGCTCGGCGTGCCCGACGCGGAGGGCCTGGAGCTCTCCCGCCGGGAGCGGACACCCGCCCCGGGCGTCGGACTGACGTCGGTTCAGCGCCGCGAGGCCGACGCATGGCTGAACGTCCACCAGCTCACCGTCGATCTCGGCCAGGACCTCTCCGTCGACCACCTCGGGCCGGAGACCCTCACCGAGGGCCGCTCCCTCTCCGAGCTGACCGCGGCCCACCGGCCGGGCCCCGGGCGCGCCACGGTCGCCGCCTTCAACGCGGACTTCTTCGACATCAACGTCACCGAGGCACCCCTCGCCCCGGGCGTGCGGAACGGCGAACTGCTCCACTCCGGCACCCCCGGCCGCAGCCACGCGGTCGGCATCGACGACGACGGCACCGGCCGGGTGCTCCAGATCCACTTCGCGGGCAAGGCCGAGACCGCCTCGGCGGGCGAAATCCCGCTCGCCGCCTACAACTCGCCGCAGATCCCCGAGGACGGCATCGGCGTCTTCACCGACGACTGGGGCGCGGCCGACCGGGCGCTGACCGTGCGCGGCAGCCCGGGCGTCACCGAAGTGCTGGTGGAGGACGGCGAAGTGACCTCCGTGTCGGAGAAGCCGGGCTCCGGGCCGCTGCCGGAGGGCGTCACCGCACTGCTCGGGCGGGACGCCGGGGCCGCGGCACTGGCCGGGCTGGCCGCCGGCGACCGGGTCGCGCTGGACTACTCGGTGCGCACCGACGACGGGCAGCCGCTGCCGCGCACCGCGGTGGGCGGGCAGGAGCTGCTGGTCAGCGACGGACGGCCGCACAACTGGGAGGGCGCGCCCAACAATCTGGCCGCACCGCGCACCGCGGTGGGCTTCTCCCGGGACGGCCGCCGGATGTTCGTGCTGGTGGTGGACGGCCGGCAGGCCCACTCCGGCGGCGTCACACTGACCCGGCTGGCCGGGATGATGCAGCGGCTGGGCGCCTGGGAGGCACTCAACCTGGACGGCGGCGGCTCCGCCACCCTGCTGGCCCGCGAGCCCGGGGACGCCGCGCCCCGGCTGGTCAACTCGCCGTCCGACGGCCGGGAGCGGGCGGTCCCGAACGGGCTGGCGGTCACCGCGCCCACCGGCAGCGGCGACCCGGCCGGCATCACCGTCCGGACCGTGACCGAGCCGGCTCTCGCCCCCACCGCCGAGGTGATGGGCGGCGGCCGGCCGGAACGGGTCTTCCCCGGCCTGACCCGTGCGCTGTCCGCGGTCGGGCACGACGAGACCTACGGCCCGGCGCCGGCCGCGGCCCGGGACGCGGTCTGGTCGGCGGACGGCACGGCCCACGGGAGGATCGGGGCCGACGGGGTGTTCACGGCCGGACGTCCGGGCACCGCCGAGGTGCGGGCGGCGGCCGGCGGTGCCCGGGGCTCGCTGCGGCTCACGGTGATCGGGCACCTGGCACGGCTGACCCCCACCCAGCAGCGGATCGGCCTGTCCGGGGCCGGGGACACCGCCTGGTTCGGGCTGCTGGGCCATGACGCCACCGGGACCAGTGCCCCGGTGGAGCCCGCGGACGTGACCCTGGAATACGACCGCTCCCTGTTCGCCGTCGAACCGGATCCGCGCAGTGGCGGCTTTCTGGTGACCGCGCTGGCCGGCGGCTTCACCTCGGGACGGATCACCGCCACCGCGGGCGGGGTGAGCACCGTGCTCGGCGCCGGCATCGGCCTGGAGGAGACCGTGGTGGCGGACTTCGAGAACGCCGGGGACTGGCGGTTCAGCCACAGCCGGGCGGCGGGCGCGGTCTCCGCCGTCCCGGACGGCCACGCGGGCACGGCGCTGCGGCTGAGCTACGACTTCACCCTCTCCGAGGGCTCCCGGACCGCCCGCGCCGCCCCGCCCGCGGACATCCCGGTGGCCGGCCGGCCGAGCGCCTTCGCCCTGTGGGTGCACGGGGACGGCCGCGGGGCCTGGCCGGCCCTGCACCTGCTGGACGCCACCGGCACCAGCCGGGTGCTGCGCGGCCCGTACATCGAGCACCAGGGCTGGCGGCGTCTGGTCTTCGAGGTGCCGGACGACGTGCCGCACCCGGTGTCGGTGCACCGGTTCTACCTCACCGAGACCCGGCCGCCGGTGCGCTACCAGGGCGAGATCCTGATCGACGAGCTCACCGCGCTGACCCCGCAGGACATCGCGCTGCCGGAGGAGCCCGGAGGGCCTGCCGCCGACCCGGTGTTCGCCGACGGCGCGGCCGTGGCCGGCCGGGACTGGCGCTTCGCCGTGCTGTCGGACGCCGGGCTGGACGCCGGACGGCCGGACGGCGAGGAGGCCCGCGGGGCCCGCGCCGCCCTGGCCGAGGCGCAGGCGGCAGGTCCGGAGCTCGTGGTGATCAATGGTGACTGGGTGGCCGAGGGCACCCGGGAGAATCTGCTGTTCGCCCGGGAGCTGCTCACCGAGGAGCTGACCGTGCCGTGGGTCTATGTGCCCGGCGACGCCGAGGTGCGGGGCGGCTCACCGGAGCGGTGGGGGGAGGTGTTCGGGGAGTCCCGCCGCGTCTTCGACCACCGCGGGACCCGGTTCCTCACCCTGGACACGTCCAGCCGGTCGGTCAGCGGCGGCGGCCTGGAGCAGTGGCTGGAGCTGCGCACCCGGCTGCTGGACGCCGCCCGGGACAAGAGCGTCGGCGCGGTGGCGGTGATCGCGCACGTGCCGCCGCGGGACACCTCGGGCCGGGACACCGGGCGGCTGACCGACCGGATGGACGCCCTGCTGCTGGAGCAGTGGCTGACCGGCTTCCGGGCCGCCACCGGCAAGGGCGTCACCTTTCTCGGCGGCCAGGCCGGCCTGTTCGACGCCTATCTCCACTCCGGGGTGCCCTATGTGCTGGGCGGCGGGCTGACCGGGACCCCCTCGGTACCCGAGGACCGGGGCGGGGTCAACGGCTGGACCCTGGTCGGCGTGGACCGGCTCTCCGGCTCCGACTGGACCGCCGTGCGGCGCCACCCCCACCGGGGCGGCCCGGACTGGCTCTCCGCCGAGGTCCGGCCGGCCGGTGCCGGCGGCACCGGCTGACCGGGCCGGCGGCCCGGGGCGGCGCCGCCGGCACCGGCTCACAGATGGGGCAGGATGGCCGGCAGCAGGTGCTGGAAGGTCTGGCCGCTGGCCGGGGCACCGATGGCCGTCATGGACCAGCCGCCGCCCTGGCGCTGCACCTTGGCCATGATCTGCCCGGTGACCGGGCCGCCGCCGGTGAGGGTGTAGCGCGCCATCTCCACCCCGGTGGTCTCGTCCACCAGGCGGCAGAAGGCGGCCTCCACCTGGGCGAAGGTCTGCCCGGTGAAGGAGTTCACGGTGAACACGATCTGGTCCACGCCGGCCGGCACCCGGGTCAGATCCACGCGGATCGTCTCGTCGTCCCCGCCGTGGCCGGCGCCGCCCACCAGGTTGTCCCCGGAGTGCGCCACCGAGCCGTCCCGGCTCTTGAGCTGCCGGAACCACACCGCGTCGGCGATCTGCCGGCCGGAGAACAGCACCGCCGACGCGTCCAGGTCGATGTCGCCGCCGCCCATCAGCCGGCCCAGGAAACCCTTGCGCTGCACCGCCTTCCAGCCCAGACCCATGCGCACCACGGTGAGCCCGGTGCCATCGTCCTTCTTCAGGCTGATGGCCTGGCCCTTGGTGAGATTGACTGCCATCTGCTCCCCGCCTTCCCGGCATCGTGCGCCGACGGCCCCGCCCCCGGCGTCCCGCGGAGGTACCGCAACCCTACTGGAGTCCGGCTTCCCTCATGTGGCGCAGTTCCTTCTTCAGCTCGGAGACCTCGTCCCGCAGCCGGGCGGCGACCTCGAACTGCAGCTCGGCCGCGGCGGCCCGCATCCGCTCGGTCAGCTCCTCGATCGTCTGCGCCAGCTCGGTGGCCGGACGGTCGGTGGGCACCGCCTCCGCCCCGCCCTTGTGCTCCGCCCGCTTCCGCAGCGCGGGCACCGGCGCCCGGCCGGGCTGGCCGTTCTTCCCGGCCCGGCCGCTGCCCGGATGACGGTATCCGGTGGCGAGGAGCTCCTCGGTGTCCACCTCCTCGCGGGCGATGGCGGAGACGATGTCGTTGATCTTCTTGCGCAGCGGCTGCGGGTCGATGCCGCGCTCCTCGTTGTACGCGATCTGCTTGGCCCGGCGGCGGTTGGTCTCCTCGATCGCCTTCTCCATGGCCGGGGTGATCTTGTCGGCGTACATGTGGACCTGGCCGGAGACGTTCCGCGCGGCCCGGCCGATGGTCTGGATCAGCGAGGTGCCCGAACGCAGGAAGCCCTCCTTGTCCGCGTCCAGGATCGCCACCAGGGACACCTCCGGCAGGTCCAGGCCCTCGCGCAGCAGGTTGATGCCGACCAGCACGTCGAACTCGCCGGCCCGCAGCTCGCGCAGCAGCTCCACCCGGCGCAGGGTGTCGATGTCGCTGTGCAGATAGCGGACCGCGATGCCCAGCTCGGTGAAGTACTCGGTGAGATCCTCGGCCATCTTCTTGGTCAGCGTGGTCACCAGCACCCGCTCGTCCCGCTCGCTGCGCAGCCGGATCTCGTGCACCAGGTCGTCGATCTGGCCCTCGGTGGGCTTGACCACCACCTCCGGGTCGACCAGGCCGGTCGGCCGGATGATCTGCTCCACCACGCCGTCCGAGCGGGAGAGCTCGTAGGGCCCGGGGGTGGCGGACAGATAGACGGTCTGGCCGATCCGCTCCAGGAACTCCTCCCACTTCAGCGGACGGTTGTCCATGGCGGAGGGCAGCCGGAAGCCGTGGTCCACCAGGGTCCGCTTGCGGGAGGCGTCCCCCTCGTACATGGCCCCGATCTGCGGCACGGTGACATGGGACTCGTCGATGACCAGGACGAAGTCGTCCGGGAAGTAGTCCAGCAGGGTGTGCGGCGGGGAGCCGGTCTCCCGGCCGTCGATGTGCAGCGAGTAGTTCTCGATGCCGGAGCAGGTGCCGATCTGGCGCATCATCTCCAGGTCGTAGGTGGTGCGCATGCGCAGCCGCTGCGCCTCCAGCAGCTTGCCCTGGCGCTCCATCTCGGCCAGCCGGGCCGCCAGCTCCGCCTCGATGCCGTTGACCGCCCGCTCCATGCGCTCCGGGCCCGCGACGTAGTGCGAGGCGGGGAAGACGTAGAGCTGCTCGTCGGCGGAGACCACCTCGCCGGTGATCGGGTGCAGGGTGGACAGCGCCTCGATCTCGTCCCCGAACATCTCGATGCGGACGGCGAGCTCCTCGTAGACCGGGAAGATCTCGATGGTGTCGCCGCGGACCCGGAAGGTGCCCCGGGTGAAGGAGGCGTCGTTGCGGGTGTACTGGATGTCCACGAAGCGGCGCAGCAGCAGATCCCGGTCGATCTCCTGGCCGACCCGGAGCGGCACCATGCGGTCCACGTACTCCTGCGGGGTGCCCAGGCCGTAGATGCAGGAGACCGAGGCGACCACCACCACGTCCCGCCGGGTGAGCAGGGAGTTGGTGGCGCTGTGCCGCAGCCGCTCCACCTCCTCGTTGATGGAGGAGTCCTTCTCGATGTAGGTGTCCGTCTGCGGAACGTACGCCTCGGGCTGGTAGTAGTCGTAATAGGAGACGAAGTACTCGACGGCGTTGTGGGGCAGGAGCTCGCGGAACTCGTTGGCGAGCTGTGCGGCCAGCGTCTTGTTGGGCGCCATGACCAGGGTCGGGCGCTGGAGGCGCTCGATCATCCAGGCGGTGGTGGCCGACTTGCCGGTGCCGGTGGCGCCGAGCAGCACGACGTCCTTCTCGCCGCCGGTGATCCGCCGCTCCAGCTCGTCGATGGCGGCGGGCTGGTCACCGCCGGGGCGGTAAGGGCTGACGACCTCGAAGGGCGCCACTGTGCGTTCGATCTGGGAAACGGGCCGCATGACCCCCACGGTACGACGCGCCGCCGACAATCGGCCGGGGCGCTGCGCCCCGGCGGCGCGGCACGGCTGTCGGTGGGCGGTCGTAGGGTGACCGCATGAGCTCCGCCGATGCCGATGAGCCCGGGACGCCGGGGCAGCCCGTCCGGCCGGCACGCGCCGCGCGCTGGACGGTCCTGCCCTCGCCGATCGGCCCGCTGCTGCTGGCCGCCACCGACCGGGGGCTGATCCGGGTCGGCTTCCACGCGGACCGGCGCCCGGTGCGCCGGGAGCTGGCCCGGCTGGCCGCCCGGCTGGGCGCGGAACCGGCCGAGTCCGCGCGGGATCCGGTGCTGGAGCGGGCCGCCCGGGAGCTTGCCGAGTACTTCTCCGGAGGGCGCCGGGCGTTCTCGGTGCCGCTGGACTGGTCCCTCAGCTCGGGCTTCAACGAGAGGGTGCTGCGCAAGCTGGCCGAATCGGTGCCCTACGGTGCCGTGGTGGGCTACCAGGACCTGGCGGACCGGGTGGGCGAACCGGGCGGGGCCCGTGCCGTGGGGGCCGCCATGGGCAGCAATCCGCTGCCGGTGGTGGTGGCCTGCCACCGGGTGGTGGCCGCGGACGGCGGGATCGGCGGTTTCGGCGGCGGTCTGGAGACCAAGCGTGCCCTGCTCGCCCTGGAGGGCGTCCTGCCCGCCCCCCTGTTCTGATCCACCGCCACCGCGCCCGGGGCCGGGGGCCGGGCATGCGGAGGGCCCGCCCGCCCACCGGGTGCGGTGGGGCGGACGGGCCCGGGACTCCGGCTGTCCGGAGGGCTGCGCGGGGCAGCCCCGGATCAGAGCTTCACGCCCTGGTCGCGCAGGAACTTCGCCGGGTCGACGGCCGAGCCGTAGTCCGGCGTGGTCCGGATCTCGAAGTGCAGGTGCGGACCGGTGCTGTTGCCGGTGTTGCCGGACAGGCCGATGGTCTCGCCGGCCTTGACCTGCTGGCCGACGCTCACCTTCACGCTGGACAGGTGGGCGTACTGCGAGTAGGTGCCGCTGGAGTGCTTGACCACGATGGCGTTGCCGTAGGCGGGACCGTCACCGGCACCGTTGCCGCCGGCCTTGACCACGGTGCCGCCGTGCACGGACTTGACCGGGGTGCCGGTGGGCACCGCGAAGTCCTGGCCGCTGTGGCCGGCGGCCCAGCGGTCACCGCTGTTGCCGAAGGTGGCGCTGAGGGTGTAGCCGTCGGTCACCGGGGAGACCCAGCTCACCGCCTGGGCCTCGGCGGCCTTCTTGGCCTCCGCAGCCTGCTTCGCCTCGGCGGCGGCCTGCTTCGCCTCGGCGGCCTGCTTGGCCTCGACCTCGGCGGCCTTCGTCTGGACCTCGGCCTGGTTCACGGTGTACTGCGCCAGAGCGCCCGGGCCCGCCGCGAAGACATCGGCGCTGGGGGTCTCGGCCGCGGCTGCCACCCCGGTGCCGGCGATCGCCAGGGAGGCGACCACACCGGCGGCCACCACACCGGTACGGGTGCGGACACGGGACAGGACGGCAGTACGAGCGGTGCGGCTGAGCATGCGGGGAAAACCTCCGGATAGGGGACAGCCGGTTCACGGGACGCGCCGGAATGTGTGATCCGTGCGCCGCCGAGAACATTGATACCGACCCTTTTCCGGGGTTTCAAGAAAGGCTATTACTAAGGCTTGCAGTAGCCGGACAGAGGGAAATTGGTCCCGGCCCGGTATCCGTGGCGCCGTCGCCTGCCGCATCCGGAAGAAGTCTCACCACTCACCGCGTCTCGCCTGGCCAAGCTGGGAAAGGAAGGATGCGCCACCGACCGCGGCTCCGCAAATGTCCCGGCCCCGGATGGCCTTTATCCCGGCTCGCCGGGACAAAGGTCCCGGACTTTGGGGCCGCATTCCCACTAGGTTGGCTAGTAGCACCGGAAAGGCATGTGGGCCACCTCACGTCCGCCTTCCCTTTCGGCCCGGCGCGGCCCGGGACCATGGTCCCGCCCCCCGGGACCAATTCCGTCGTAATTCGCGGGACCGGGACGGCGGCGGGCTGGCAGACTCGCCCTGTGACCGACACCGAGAAGACCAGCGCCACCGGCGGCGACGGCGCACCGCCCGCATCACCCCCCTCCGCGGCCGTCAGCTCCGCGCCCGTCCCGGACGGTCCGCCGCCCGCGGTGGGCGGCGTCCCGCTGGAGGCGCTGCGGCGCCGCACCGCCGCCGTCCTCGTCGCCAGCCAGATCCTGGGCGGCTTCGGGGTGGCCACCGGCATCGCCCTGGCCGCCCTGCTGGCCGCTGACGTCAGCGGTTCGGAGAGCCTGTCGGGGCTGGCCCTGACCGCCTCGGTGCTGGGCACGGCGGTGCTGTCGCTGCCGCTGGCGGCGCTGATGTCCCGGCGCGGGCGCCGCCCGGGGCTGATGCTCGGCTACCTGATCGGCGCGGCGGGCGGCACCGTGGTCGTGCTGGCCGCGGTGCTGGAGAACTTCCCGCTGCTGCTGCTCGGCATGGCGGTGTTCGGCGCGGCGTCCTCGGCCAACCTCCAGTCCCGCTTCGCGGCGGCGGACCTGGCGGCACCGCAACAGCGGGCGCGGGCCATCGCCGCGGTCATGTGGGCCACCACGCTGGGCGCCGTGATCGGGCCGAACATCGCCGCACCGGCGGGGCGCAGCGTCAGCGCGCTCAGCGACCGGATACCCGAGACCGCCGGCCCCTTTCTGTGGGCGGCGGTCATCTTCCTGCTGGCAGCGCTGACCGTGGGCACCCTGCTCCGGCCCGATCCGCTGCTCACCGCCCGGGCGCTGGCCGCCCGCCCGGCCGACGCGGAGAACGGCACGGACGGCGGCCCGGGCGGCCGTCCGGACGACCGCCCGGACGAGCGCTCGCTGCGGGCCGGGCTGGCCGCGATCTCGGCCTCGCCCCAGGCCCGGCTGGCACTGGCCACGGTGGCGCTGTCACACACCGTGATGGTGTCGATCATGGTGATGACCCCGCTCGACCTGGACCACCACGGGGCGGGCATCCAGCTCATCGGGCTGGTGATCAGCGGGCACATCGCCGGCATGTACGCCTTCTCACCGCTGGTCGGCTGGCTCGCGGACCGGCTCGGCCGGTACACGGTGGTGCTCGGCGGGGTGGCGCTGCTGGCGCTGGCCGCCCTGCTGGCCGGAACCGCACAGGGCAACCACGCCCAGACCGCGGCCGGGCTGTTCCTGCTCGGCCTGGGCTGGTCGGCCGGGCTGGTGGGCGGCTCGGCGCTGCTCACCGATTCGGTGCCGCCGGACGAACGGCCGGCCGCGCAGGGACTCTCCGACCTGGCGATGAACACCTGCGCGGGCGGGGGCGGGGCGCTGGCCGGACTGGTGGTGTCGCAGGCCGGCTACGGCTGGCTGACCGCCGCGGCCGCCGTGCTCCTCGTCCCCGTCGCCCTCATGGCCGTCCTCACTCTGAATCACCCCGCACGCGCCCGCGGCTGACGCGGCCCGGGCGCCGCCCGGCGGCACGCATCGGCTCACCCCGGCGGCGGCGCGCCCCGCCGGACGGCAGACCGGCGGCCGGCACACGTCCCGCGGGGAACGGCGCGAGCCCCGCGGGAAGAGGGGCGCAGGCCCCGGCCGGGAAGGCGCCGGCCGGGCCCCGCGGGGGTCAGGGGATCAGGGGATCAGGGGGAGGATCAGCGGGGGAAGAGCTCGAAGGCGACGCAGCGGCGGCCGTCGAAGCGCTGCGCGGCGTCCTCGGCGCTCCGGGTGATCAGGTCCCGCGCATACTCCTCCGGCTGCGCGCCCAGTCCCTCCAGATAGGCACGGTGCTCGGTCAGCGAGCGGATCGCCCGCTCCACCGAGCCGTCCGCCACCGGCTGCGCGTGCGTGGCCTCCGGAGAGGCGGCGACCGCGACCCAGCGCACCCCGTCCCACGGCTCCAGCCCGGCGTCCCGCAGCTGCTCGGGGAAGATCCAGCGGTTGCCCGCGTCCGCCGCGGCGTCGATCACCGACCGGCCGACCGCCCGGTGGTCCGGCGTGTTCCAGAACCGCCCGCCCCAGGTGTCCCGGTGGTTGATGGTGATCAGGAGCTCGGGGCGGTGCCGGCGGACCGCCGCGGCGATGTCCCGCCGCAGCGCCACCCCCTCCTCGATCACGCCGTCCCGGTGGTCCAGGAACTCGACGGTCTCCACCCCGACCGCCGCGGCGCTGGCCAGCTGCTCCTGTTCCCGGATCAGCGCACACTCCTGCGGAGGAAGCCCGTCGATGCCTGCCTCGCCGCGGGTCACCAGCAGGTAGCTGATGTGCTTCCCCTGGTCGGTCCATTCCGCGACGGCGGCCGCCGCACCGTACTCAAGATCGTCGGGGTGGGCCACGATGGCCAGCGCCCGCTGCCAGTCCAGGGGCATGGCGGTCAGCTTCTGCGTCATGATCCCCGAACGTACCAGCGATCTCCCGGCCCGTCAGCGCCAGCCATAGCGCTGCTGGAGGCGCCGCACCACCAGGGTGAAGCGATCCAGATCCAGGGCACACGCCTCGCGCCGCATGCCCCGCGGGTGCACCCGCAGCACCCGGTCCAGATCCACCCAGGAGTCACGGCCCCGGCCGTCCCACGGCCCGCTGCCCAGCGCCACCCACTCATGGCGGTCGTGCCGGGGCCGGCTGGTGAGCTGCACGGCCAGCAGGGTGTCCCCCTCCTCGCGGGCCACCACCAGCACCGGACGGTCCTTGCCGCGGCCGTCGTTCTCCTCGAAGGGCACCCAGGTCCAGACGATCTCGCCGGGATCGGGCTCGCCGTCCGGGTCGGGCGCGTAGGCGAACCGCACCACCCGCATGGTGGCGGGCCGGGCCTCCACCGTGGCCCCCGGGCCGGCCTGCCCCGGCATGTCCGTCCTGCCGTTCGTGATCGTCACGGCCACACCGTACCGCCCGGCTCCGACAGCGTGCGGGCCACCGATACGGTGATCCGAGGAGCGGACGGCCGGGGACGGAGGAGACCGCGGCGGCAATGGCCGGGCTGCGGCCGCCGGTTCCGCTGCGCGATCACCAACGCGCCGCGCTGGGCGGCCTGGAGAAGGCGTTCGCGGACGGCCGGCAGCCGCCATCAGCTGACGACCGGCCTGCTGGACCCGGCCTCGCTGCCCCTGCTGCACCGGCTGGACGAGCGGATCGTCCGCCGCCAGGGCGGCGAGTCCCGGCACCGTTTCGGGCGGAACCCGCAGCTCGCCGCCGCGGCGCTGCACCGCACCGGCCTGATGGGGCGTGAGGCGCCGCCCCGGCGGCTGTCAGTGGCGGGCCCTACCTTGCTGACCACAGTTGATCCACGTCGGCCGGCCCAGCCGGCCGACCGGGAGGGAGCCTTGCCATGTCTGCGTCCTCGACGCCCGCCTCGCCGGTCACGACCTATCTGGAGCTGTCCGAGTCCGGCGGCGGAGCGCACAAGTTCTACGAGGTGACGGTGGACGGCACCAGTGTCGCCATCCGCTACGGCCGCATCGGCGCCGAGGGCCAGCTCAAGAGGTCGTCCTTCGCCACCGAGCGGGCGGCCCGGGCGGCGGCGGAGAAGAAGCTGGCGGAGAAGCGGCGCAAGGGTTACGAGCCGGCCGTGCGCGGCGGCCGCCCGCCCCGCCCGGTGACGCGCCGCCAGGTGGCGTCGGCCGCCTCGACGGCCCGCGCCACCGCGCCGGTGCTGTGGCGGTTCCGCACCGGCGCCTCGGCCTTCGGCATCCACATCGACGACGAGCGCTGCTGGGTGGGCAATCAGTCCGGCGATGTCTACGCCCTGGCGCACGACGGGGAGGTGCTCTCCCGGTTCAGCCTGCCCGACGGCGTCAAGTGCCTGGTCGCCGACGACTTCTGGATCTACGCCGGATGCGACGACGGCTCGGTCTACGACCTGTCCTCCAAGCTGCCGTTCGCGGCCTACGACATCTCGGCCGACGTGGACATCTTCTGGCTGGACATCCACGAGGGCGTGCTGCACGTCTCGGACCGCGACGGCGGCCTCACCGCGATCGACCACGAGGACGAGTTCCAGTGGTCGCGCAGCAGCGGCGGGGCGCACGCCTGGATGATCCGGGCCGACGACCGGGCGGCCTACCACGGGCACAGCCGCGGCGTGACGGCCTACAGCCCCGACGGCGGGCGGCAGCTGTGGCACACGCCCACCACCGGCGCCGTGCTGTTCGGCTGGCAGGAGGCCGACGCGGTGTACGCGGGCACCGACCGCCGGCTGGTGCAGCGGCTGGCCAAGCCGGACGGCCGCCCGCTCGCCGACTACCGGTGCGACGCCGTCGTCTACTCCTGCGCCACCGCGCCCGGCGGCCGGTACGTGTTCGCGGGGGACAACGCCTCCTCCGTCTACTGCTTCGACGAATCCGGCACCCGGCTGTGGAAGCTGGGCACGGGCTGCGGTTCGGCGCTGTCCATGCAGTACCGGGACGAACGTCTGTACATCGTCACCACCGACGGCACCCTGGCCTGCATCGACGCCGGTCCGGAGGCCATCGAGGCGGCCGAGCGGGGCTCCCTGCCGCAGACCCAGGACATCAAGTCCGCGGCCGGCCTGCCCACCTACACCCCCGCGACCTCCGCCGAGGTGGTGCCCGCGGTCAGTGCCGCTCCGGCCGCGGGCGACGAGGGCGTGGTCGTGGAATGCGTGCGGCACGACGGCCGGGTCCGGGTCCAGGTGGTCTCCGAGGGATACCGGCCGGGATGGTTCGTGCAGTTCCCGCGGGCCATCCGGGAGCCGGGAGCCCGCTTCGTGGTGGACGGGCTGCACCCGGCGTCCGGCGGCTTCTACCGCGTTCGGGGCACGATACGGCGCCTCCTGTGAGCCGCCGGGCCCGGCGCCCGCCCGGATCCTAGGATGGCGCCGGACCGGGCAGCAGCCGGGTGGCCGGCCGGTCCGCAGGGCTCGGCGGTGTTCCGCGGCGGACGGGAGGTGCCACAGCGATGATCCGCAAACGCGTCGTGGTCTCGGGACGGGTGCAGGGGGTCTTCTTCCGCGACTCCTGCCGCTCCGAGGCCATCGTCCAGGGCGTGGCCGGCTGGGTGCGCAACCTTCCCGACGGCTCGGTGGAGGCGGTCTTCGAAGGGGAGCCGGAGGCGGTCGCCCGCATGGTGGAGTGGGCGCACCGCGGCTCGCCCTCCGCCGTGGTGGAGGCCGTCCGGGAGACGGAGGAGGAGCCGGAGGGACTCACCGCCTTCGACGTCCGGTGACCGGCACCCCGCGCCCCGGGCTGCGGCTGCGGATCGACCCGGCGCTGCGCTACCTGCTCCGCTCGCGGCACCGCTCCGGGGAGGTGACCGTGCCGATGGACGGCACCTCGACCCTGGGCCATGTGGTGCAGTCCCTGGGCATCCCGCTCACCGAGGTCGGGGAGCTCCGGGCGGACGGCGCCCCGGTTCCGCCCGGTCATGTCCCGGCGCCCGGGGAGGTGCCGGAGGAGGGGCGGCGGGCGGCCCCGGCGGGGCCGGTGGTGGACGTCCTGCCGGTCCGGCGGCCCCAGCCGCCCCCGGTGACCCCGCTGCGCTTCCTGCTGGACGTGCATCTGGGCGGCCTGGCCCGCCGGCTGCGGCTGCTCGGTCTGGACACCGCCTATTACACCGACCGCACCGACGAGGCCCTGCTCCAACAGGCCAATGCCGAGCGCCGGGTGCTGCTGACCCAGGACCGCGGCCTGCTGCGCCGCCGTGCCCTGTGGGCGGGGGCCCACGTCCGCGGCGCCGGCACCGGCGAGCAACTGACCGACGTGCTCACCCGCTTCGCCCCGCCACTGGCACCGTGGACGCGCTGCCCGGCCTGCAACGGCGAGCTGGCCCCGGTGCGCAAGGAGGAGATCGCGCACCTTCTCCGGCCGGGGACCCGCCGCAGCTACGACACCTTTCTGCGCTGCGGTGGCTGTGCCCGCGTCTACTGGCGCGGGGCGCACCACGGTTCCCTGGAGGCCACCGTGGCCGCCGCCCGGGAACTGCTCGCCGGGCGGCGCCCGCCGCCGGGGCCAAAGCGGCCGCCGCGGTGACGCCACGCGGGGCTCCGCCCGGGTCCGCTCAGTGGTTCCAGTCGTCGCCGGCGTAGGGCGCTTCCTCGGGAACCGGGCGGTACAGCCCGGGTTCGGGCCCGCCGGGCCGGAGCAGCCCCGGGCTGGGCTCCGGTGCCTCGGCGTCGGCGGGCAGCGTCCAGTGGTGCGCGTCGGGCGGCGGGGCGTCCTTGATCTCCCAGCCGGACCGGTCGGCGTCCGGTTCCCACCAGGGCACTTCGCTCCCGTCCGGAAGCCGCCGGTAGTACAGCCCGAACCCCCAGTACG
Organism: Streptomyces sp. YIM 98790; assembly: GCF_011421595.1. Taxonomy (GTDB): domain Bacteria; phylum Actinomycetota; class Actinomycetes; order Streptomycetales; family Streptomycetaceae; genus Streptomyces. Next base: position 31,791 of record NZ_WTLH01000039.1, read on the forward strand.
CGGGAGACTCATGGCACATGATGTCGGGATAGGGATCGAACTTCGACCGCTCGAACGCCGCGTTGAGGCGGGCGACCGCCTCGGCGTACGGGATGCCGAACTCGTCCGTCATGAACCGCGCGATGTCGCGGAAGAACTCTTCCATCCCCGCGTCCAGATCCATCAGGAACTCGCGCATGGCCCTGCCTTTCATCGAACTGGCGGAGGGGCCGGGGCACGGCGTCCCCAGACCCGGTGCCACCGCCGGGGCACACCCCGGGCCGCACCCTCACTCCCCGCGGCCCGGCCGGAGGCCGGGTCCTGCCGAGGAGCACTCAACCTACCGCCTCCCAGGGGGTTTCACCCGCCCGGGGTGGCATGGGAACCGGCTGCCGCGCCCAACTGTCCGCGGGTGCCGCCCGGCGCCGCGGGGAGGGCCGGCGGCGGCCGTGGGAGAGCCCGCCCCGCGGTCTTGGACGGCGGCCGCAGTCAGTGGCCGCGGGTACGGTACAAACCGCCGTGCCACGCCGCGAAAGGGGAGTTGCGTGCTGTACCCCGGGGACGACAACCCGCAGAGCCGACGCCAGGGGACCGGGACGGCGTCGGCGGCCGTTCCGGCCCCCTCCGTTCCCCCGCAGGCGCCGCCGCCGGCGCTGCCCGAGCGCAGCTACGCGGTACTGGACACCGAGACCACCGGGCTGTCCCCCGCACGCGGCGACCGGATCATCTCCCTGGCCCTGGTCACCGTGGAGGGCGGCCGGGTCACCGACCGGTGGTCCAGTCTCTGCAATCCGGAGCGGGACACCGGCCCGGTGCACATCCACGGCATCACCACCGAACAGGCGGCCGCCGCACCGCACTTCGCCGAGCTGGTGCCGGAGATGCTGCGGCGGCTGCGGGGCAGGGTGCTGGTGGCCCACAACGCCGGCTTCGACCTGCTGTTCCTCGCCTCCGAACTGGAGCGCGCCGGCCACGACTGGCAGCCGGAGACCGTGGTGGACACCCTGCGTCTTGCCCGGCGTTTCCTGCCCGAGCTGGACAACCACCGGCTGGGCACCTGCGCCCGTGCGCTGCGCATCCCGCTCCGGGCCCACCGCGCCGACTCGGATGCCGAGGCCACTGCCGCCCTGCTGCTGCACCTGCTGGGCGTCGCCGCCGAGGAGGGGCACACGGACCTCTCCCGTCTGGGCGATCCGGGCAGCCGCACGCTGCGGCTGGCCCGGCGCCGCGCGGTCCGCTGCGATGCGGCCGGCGAGGGCCTCGCCGCCGGACACCGGGCCGCGCATCAGACCCTGGAGCGCTGGCCGGGCTCCGCCGAGGACTGGCAGCGGGCGCTGACCGCGCTGACGGACCATCAGTGCCCGGAGGCCGCGCGGCTGTGGATCCGCTTCAGCACCTGGCTCACCGGCACGGGTCCGGACTCCGGCGGCCGGGGCGGGCGCCGGGGCGCCGGGCACGGGCCCGGGCGGGACCTTGCCCACCAGGCCCTGACCACCGCGCTCGGCCTGGAGCTGGCCGCCCCCGAGCCCGACCGGGAGGAGATCGGCGGCGTCATCTCCCAGATCGCCCACCTGGACGCGGCCGAAGCGGCCGACGCGGCCGACGCGGCCGACGCGGGCGGCACGGCCGGCGCCTCCCCCGGGCGGCTGCTCGCCCTGTTCCCGGAGCCGGCCGGGCTCATCGCCGCGCTGCCGCCGTGCGACTCCTGCTGGTCCTGCGACACCCTCGGAAGCTGCGCCACCGGAAGTCCGGCCGGTGCGCTGGTCGCCCACTACGCCGCCGCCCTGCGCGGGCCCGCCGCCGGCCCGGAGACCGCCGACGAACTCGCCGGCCACCTGCCGCTGCTGGAGGCGACCGGTGACCTGGCCGCGCTCGGCCGCGCCGCCCGCTTCGTCGGCCAGGTCTGGGAGAAGCACGGCCGGGAGGCGGAGGCGGCGGCGCTCTGGCACCGCGCGGTGGACCTCGGGGCCCGGGATGTCGTGCTGTTCAACCGGCTGTCCCTGCACTACGAGCGGCGGCTGGGAGACCACGCCACCGCGCTCGCGGTCTGCCGCCGGGCCCTGGACGGCCGCCGTGGCCGGGGCGCCCGCGCCGCCTGGGACGCCATCACCAAACGCGCCGCCCGCTGCCGACGCCGCCTCTCCTCCGCGTCCCGCCAGGCGTATCCGGGGCCGTCGCGTCCGTCACCGCAGGGGCGGCCGGAGGCGGCCGGAATGCGTCCGGGCGGCGAGGAGAGCCCGGGGGCGTAGCCTGCCCCCGGGCCCCGTGGAGCCGCCCGGTCACACGCCACGAGCGGTTCAGGGGCGGGTCACCGTCATGACGTCGTGCTCTGCCTTTGAGCCACCGGTGCAGGTGGCGCACCGGGCCGGATTCGAACCGGCAACCCCGACGTCCCTTGCCCGCTTCCGCTTGCCCGGGCGATGGGCGGCACATGCTGAATCTGGAGCGAGAGTCTCAGTCCGACGGGCGGCGGCTCCGCAGGATTCCCCGCAGTCCCACGCCCTGACCAGGAGCTTCAGTTTCAGCTTGCGCTCCTCGCGCACCCCGGCGGCGGCACCCGCAGGTGCCCCGCCGGGGAGTCTCTCTCCTTCCGCGGCCTCCCTCAGCCGAACAGGTAGCCGAAGACCGGGTCTCCGGCGCGCTGGTCGGTGACCTCCGTGCCGTTCGCCTCCTCGCGGGCGAACTTCACCGCCTGCTGGAGCTTCTCGGTCCGCTCCAGCAGTTCGTTCACCCGGCGCGCGGGCAGTGCCCCGGAGAACTTCACAGTGGTCCAGTAGCCCACCGCGATGTCCTCGTGGTACACGTCGACCTGCGCCGGGTGGTTCTCGGTCGCCTCCGCCTTGACGTGGTTGCGCGGCACCTTCCTGGTGCGCACGGTGCGCACCGGGTCGGTCTTCCAGCAGTCCGTGGACGGGTCCATGCTCCAGGACTCGGCGGCGTCCAGCACCGGCAGCCGCCGCAGGAAGCCGCCCAGCTCGGCGAGCTGCTTCTCCAGGAACAGCAGATAGGCGACGGGCACATCGGCGAGCAGGGTCCGCCCGTCCACCGTCACATCGGCGCGGGCGGTGCAGTTGGCCCAGTCCTTGGTGGCGGTCACATCGAACAGCCGGGTGAGCGTCCTGGCGGTCTCCCGCAGCACCTCCTCGGCCTTCACCTGCACCCGGGTGGACTCCGGCGGCAGCTGCTCGCCCTCCTCGTCCCTGGGCTGGTAGGTGCGGGAGATGCCGGCCAGCAGCCCCGGCTTGGTCAGCCCGTGCTGCACCGCCGCCAGGTCCTGCTGCACCTTGGACTTGACGCCCTTCTCCACCGCGATGATCTGGTTCAGTTTCGCCACGCCCCACACCGTAGGCGGCAACTCCCGGTCCGGCCACCGCATTTCCCGGTGCCCCCGGTGCCCGGACCGCCTCCGGGCGGCTGCTGCCCGGCCGTCGGGCGCCGCCGGCTGCGGAAGGCGCGGCGCAGCGGTGCGGCGGCGGGGGACGGAAGAGGGCCCCGCCGCCCGGGGACGGCGCCGGGCGGCCGGGCCCGGCCCGGGGAGGGCGGTCAGCAGGACGGCGCGACGGCGTCGATGCGGGAGCCGAACGTGCCGTCGGCCTTGTAGGCGCGGGAGTAGTCGCCCGGGGCCACCGTGCGCCGCATCTCGGGCTGCCAGTCGATGAAGCAGCCGGGGGCGTTGGCCATGAAGGAGCCGACGTTGTCGTGGAGACGGGGCGGCATGTCGCGGTAGCCGTTCCCGGGCGACCAGCGCCACGGAGTGCCCCGGAAGTCGTTGTCCTCCCAGAAGCAGATCTCGTTCCCGCCGCAGAGGGGCGCGGCTCCGGCGGCCGTGGCGGCGGGGCCGCCGGCGAGCAGGGTGGCGGCGAGCCCTGCGCCGGTGATGAGGGCGAAGACCGTGCGGTGGCGCCTGGGTGACATGGCGTCTCTCCTCGATGTGCTGTCGGTGTCCGGCGCCGGTGGCCGGACACCTGCCACACGAGGCGCGCCGCCCGGCCGTCTGGCGTGACGGCCCCGGTTCACCGGAACGGGTGAACCAGGTGCCGAAGAGAAGGAAAGGGCTGGTGGCACGGGCGACGAGCGCGGACCATGAGTACCGTCCGTCACGAGCTCAACGGGGGTGGGCCTTGGGGATAACCGAGCTGCCGCGGCACGGCGCTTCGACGAACTGTTCTGCGCCCTGCTGCCGCGGCTGTACCGGAGGGCGGCGCTGCTGACCGCGTCCTCCCAGACGGCGGAGGACTTCGTGCACGACACGTATCTGAAACTGGCCGCCCGGCCGGAGCGGATTCTCGCGCATCCGGAGCCGTACGCCTATGCCTTCGCGACGCTGCTGAGCGTGGTGCGGGACGCCTGGCGGCGGGACCGGAGGCTGGTGGTGAGGGAGTGTGTCGAGCCGTCGGCCGGTGAGGGCGCCGCCTGGGACGGCGGGCTGAACCGCAGGGCGGCGGAGCTGGAGGCGGTGCGGCTGCTGTCCCGGCTCACGGTGCGGCAGGCAGGGGTGGTGATCCTGATGGATCTCGACGGCTACACCATCGACCAGGCGGCGAAGATCCTGGGCGTGCACCGGGGCACGGCCGCCCGGGCCCGGGCGCGGGCGCTGGACAAGCTCCGGCACGTGCTGAGCTGCCCGGAGGGGACGGCCCAGCCATGAGCGCCGGCATGTCCCGGCAGGAGGCGGCCGAGCAGCTGCGGGCCCGGCTGGCGGAGGCGGACGAGGCCGTCGTCCCGCCGCCGGACCTGTGGCAGCGGATGCAGGCCGGCCGGGCGGTGCCGCCGCCGCGCCGGC
>NZ_WTLH01000390.1 GCF_011421595.1 Streptomyces sp. YIM 98790
CGGGGCCGGCGGGGTCGAACCAGACGAACTGGGCCATCACCCCGGCCGCCGGGTCCAGCCTTCCGGTCGCCGCGTCCAGCTCGGCCTCGGCCGCCCGGCGCCACTCCTCGCCCCAGTCGCCCTCCCAGGCCACCCGGCGGATCAGCGCGGGCACCTCCACCGAACCGGGCGGAGCGATCTGCAGGCTGCCGCCCTCGCCCTCCTCCGGCAGCAGCCGGGAGCGCAGCACGTCGTGCCGGTCGAAGACCGCGCCCAGGGTCGCCGCCAGTCCCTCCCCGTCGATACCGGCAGGCAGATCCAGCACCAGGGACATGGCGAACCGGCGGTGGCCGCCCCCCTGCTCCAGCAGATAGTGCCCGACGGGCGGCAGCGGCATGGTGCCGAGAGCACCGCCGGCCAGCTCCTCCAGGACGGGAACGTCGCCCGTGTGCCCGGCGGCGACCTCGGCGAGTTCGGCGACGGTGCGGTGCTCGAAGATCTGCCGGGGGGTGACCTCCAGGCCCTGGGCCCGGGCCCGGGCCACGACCTGGATGGAGCGGATCGAGTCACCGCCCACGGCGAAGAAGTCGTCGTCGACACCGACCCGGTCCAGGCCCAGCACCTCGGCATAGATGCCGGCCAGCGTCTCCTCCCGCGGCGTGCGCGGCGCCCGGTACGCCTCCGCGCTCTGCTCGGGCTCCGGCAGCGCCGCCCGGTCCAGCTTGCCGTTGGGCGCCAGCGGCAGCCGGTCCAGCACCACGAACACCGAGGGCACCATGAATTCCGGCAGCCGGTCGGCGACGAAACGGCGCAGCTCCCGCACGGCCAGCCCGCTGGTCAGGTCGACATCCAGGTCGCCGAGGCTGTCCACGCTGCCGAAGCCTCCGGCATCGGCGTCGACCGGGACGACATAGCCGACGAGGCGGGTGCCGCGGCCGTCGTCCTGGGTGATGACGGCGGCCTGGGCGACGCCGGGGTGGGCGGTCAGCACCGCCTCCACCTCACCCGGCTCGATCCGCACACCGCGGACCTTCACCTGCACATCCGACCGGCCCGCGTACTCCAGCACACCATCGGCACGCCGCCGCGCCAGATCACCCGTGCGG
>NZ_WTLH01000391.1 GCF_011421595.1 Streptomyces sp. YIM 98790
TGCGCTGGGCGGCACCCCGCCGGATGCCGGAGGAGCTGCACACCCTGCTCACCTCCGACGCCCTGGCCGACGCCGAACGCCTGGGCGTCACCGGCCGCGGCGCGCTGGCCGCCCCGGTCCGCCCCCTCCTCGACGCCCTCACCCCCGACGGCACCGCGGGCCCCCCGGCCGGCGAGGCCCCCGGCACCTCCCGGGCGGCGGCCGGCCGTCCGGAGCCCGCCGCGGGCGGCGGGCACGGTCCGGACGCGGCCGTCGCCGCGGCGCTGACGGCCACCGCCCGGNGCACGGTCCGGACGCGGCCGTCGCCGCGGCGCTGACGGCCACCGCCCGGCTGCTCGCTCCGCTGCTGCCGGAGCCGCTGGACCATGTGCTGCTCCAGGCCGACCTGACCGCCGTCGCGCCCGGGCCGCTCCGCCGGGACCTGGCCCAGGCCCTGGCCGTGGCGGCGGACATCGAGTCCAAGGGCGGCGCCACGGTGTACCGCTTCGTGCCCGGCTCGGTGCGCCGCGCGCTGGACGCCGGGTGGTCGGCCGCGGAGCTGCGCGCGTTCCTGGACCGTCACTCCCGGACCCCGGTGCCGCAGCCGCTGGCGTATCTGATCGACGACGTGGCCCGCAAGCACGGCCTGCTCCGGGTCGGCACCGCCACCAGCTATCTGCGCTGCGACGACGAGGCCCTGCTCGCCGAGCTGCTCGCCGACCGCCGCGCCGCCGCCCTGCGGCTGCGCCGGCTGGCCCCGACCGTGGTCGTCTCCCCGGTGGCGCCCGAGGTGCTGCTGGAGCGGCTGCGGGAGCTGGGCCACGCCCCGGCCGCCGAGTCCCCCGAGGGCGCGGTGCTGGCCCCGCGCCGCACCGCGCACCGTACTCCGCCGCGGTCCGCTCCCGACCCGGTGCCGGACGGCCCGCCGCCCGCCGACCGGCGGCTGCTGGCCGCCGCG
>NZ_WTLH01000392.1 GCF_011421595.1 Streptomyces sp. YIM 98790
TATCAAAGGCGTCTGATAATGGTCGTCCATGGCGTATCCGATGACTTCTTTGGTGCAGCAGTCGATGACCGTGGCCAGGTAGAGCCATCCCTCACCGGTGGGAATGTAGGTGATATCGCCGACGAGTTTCGTTCCTGGGAGCTCAGCGGTGAAGTCACGTTGCACCAGGTCCGGGACCGGGGCGGCTGCGGCCCGGGTCAGCGACCAGCGCCTGGGGCGGGGCTGGCAGGGGACGAGTCCCAGGTCACGCATGAGGCGGCGGACCAGTTCCGGCCCGGCTGTGTGGCCCCAGCGCCGCAGCTGGGCACGGATGCGCCGGTGGCCGTAGGTGCCGGCAGACACCTCGAATGCTTCCGTGATGAGGTGCTTGAGTTCCTCGCGGCGCTGCGCCGTCGCGGAATCCGGTCGCCGACGCCATTCGTAGTAGCCGGATCTGGATACGCCGAGCCTGCTGCACATGAACTCGACGGGGTATGCGTACTCCGCAGTATCGAGTCGCATCGTTTCGATGAACTCGTATTTGCTCGCTACTGAGGATCCTTCGCGAAGTACGCTGCGGCTTTTTTCAGGAAGCTGACTTCCATTTCGAGTTCACGGTTCCGTCGTCGGAGTTCCTTCAGCTCGGCGCGCTCGTCGAGTGCGAGCGCGGGCTTGCCTTCTTCGGCGCTTCGCTCGTGCTGGCGCACCCAGGTGCGGAGCGTCTCAGGGTTGATGTCGAGTTCCCTGGCGACGTGCGCGATCGGCCGGCTCGACTTGAGAGCCAGATGGACTGCTTCTTCTCGGAACTCCGGTGAATATCTACTGGGTGGTGCCACGTGCTTACTTTCTCGTCGTGCTCGGGGGGACATCCTATTGGGTCCCTGTCCGGAGACTTCGAGGCACCTCA
>NZ_WTLH01000393.1 GCF_011421595.1 Streptomyces sp. YIM 98790
CACCGGGGTGCGCGCGGTGTCGGTGGCCGCCGGCTCCGTGCAGACGGACGGCCACGGCGCGCTGCGCTGCCGCGCGGTGCTGGTGGCCACGGGCGCGCACCGGGCGGCCGGGCTGCTGGAGGGCCTGCGGGTGCCGGACCACCACCCGGTGACGGTGCTGCACCACGCCGCGCCGGAGGAGCCGGCCACCGGCCCGGCCCTGGTGGTGGACACCGCGCGGCGCGGTCCGGTGGCGCACTCGCTGGCCGCCTCGGCCGCCGACCCGTCCCGTGCGCCGCGCGGAAGGGTCCTGGTCACCTCGGTGGTACTGGGACGGGATGCGGGCGAACCGCCGGAGCTGCTGGACAAGGCGGCCCGCGCCCAGCTCTCCGCGCTGCACGACGCGCCGGCCCACGAGTGGGAACTGCTGGCCGTGCGCCACGACCCGCGCGCCGTGCCGGCCGCCGCGCCGCCGTACGCGGGGCAGCGGCGGGTGCGGCTGCTGGCCGGGGTGTACGTGTGCGGCGATCACCGCGACACGCCCGGCATCGGCGGCGAACTCTCCTCGGCCCGCCGGGCCGCCGCGGCGCTCTGCTCCGATCTCGGTGTGCCCGTGCCGTCGGGCACGGCCGACACCGCGCCGGACGCCAGCCTGACCGCGCGCGCCGTCTGACCGCCTCGGGAACGGCCACCGCCGCCGGCCGCCGCCGGCCACCGCGGTTCCTGCCGGCACCGGGCCCCGCGGGCGCTCCGGCGGCGGGTCACGGACCCGGTGGTGGACGGTGCCGCCCGGACCGGGTGACGGTGGCGGCCCTCCGCTGCACCTTCCGCCCCGTCCGGTGCGCTTCGCTCCGGGACGGCCTGCCGCACCGCCGCACCGCCTCCGTGCCGGCGCCGC
>NZ_WTLH01000394.1 GCF_011421595.1 Streptomyces sp. YIM 98790
ACCGGCCACCGTCAGCGGCACCGGAGGCGGCACCGCAACGGGGGCGGCGGCCGTCCGGACCACACCCCCTCCCGTCCCGCCGGGCGCGCCCGGAGCGCAGGAGGCCGGCGCCCCCGCCCCCCGGCCGGGCGAGGAGCTCTGGGCCGCCGCGCCGGGCCGGCTGACGGTCCGGCTGGGCACCGCGCAGCAGGTCGGCGGCACACTCGTGCCCGTCTCGGTGGATCTGGTGTCCGCCGGGGCGCTGGGGCTGGCCGGGCCGCGGCACCGGCTGCTCGGCCTGGCCCGCTCGGCACTGGCCCAGCTCGCCGGCCTGCATCCGCCCGGCGCCCTGGAGATCGTCGCGCTGGCCAGGGACGGCGCCGCCGACTGGGGCTGGCTGGGCTGGCTGCCGCACACCCGGCCGCTCGGCGGCCAGGACTGCCACCGGCTGCTGGCCTTCGACCGGGAGCAGGCCGCCGCACGCCTCGCCGAACTCACCGGCCGGCCGGCCGCCGCACGCGGCACACGGCGCACCGTGGTCCTGGTGGACGGCGATCCGGGCGGCGCCGATCTGCGCGCCGCGGTGGTGCGGCTCGCCGAGGAGGGCCCGGCGGCGGGGGTGCATCTGCTCTGTCTGGCCGCGGCCCCGGCCGCGACCGCCACCTCCCCGGTGGCCGACACCGTGGCCGCCGCCTGCGACGCCTCCCCGGTCTTCGGCCGCTGCGGGGCGATGGCGGTGCTGGCCGGCGAGGTCGCCACCACGGTGCGGCTGCTGCTGCCGCGCGGCGCCACCGCCCGCCCGGCCACCGGCGGGCCCGCCGGGCCGGTCTCCGGCCCCGGTGGCCGCCGTGCGGCCGCCCCGCTGGACGACACCACCACC
>NZ_WTLH01000395.1 GCF_011421595.1 Streptomyces sp. YIM 98790
CCGCGGCCTCGGCGGCCTCCGCGGCGGCGCCGGCCGCGGCGCCGGCCCCGCCCAAGCCGGCGCAGCTCACCCGTGCCGCACAGAAGGAACTTCAGAAGATCGAACGGCGGCTGGACCGGATCGGCACCGAGGAGAGCGCGCTGCACGCGGACATGGCCGAGCACGCCACGGACTTCGCCCGGGTCGCCGACCTGGACCGGCGGCTGCGCGAACTGACCGCCGAGCGCGACACCCTGGAGACCCGCTGGCTCGAACTCTCCGAGGGGCTCTGAACCTTCCCGCCGGGAGCGGTGGCCGTGCGCGGCGCTCCCGGCCGGGAGCGCCGCGGCAATCCGCCCGGCCGNGCGGCGCTCCCGGCCGGGAGCGCCGCGGCAATCCGCCCGGCCGCGGGGAGGGTTGGGGCGGGAGGGTGGTGACTGCCGGGGCGGGAAACGGTTGCGGGGTGGTCACGGCTTGGCCGGAACGGGGAACCGGATCCGTCGGTGACAGTGTCCGGTGGTAGAAAGGCCCTGGCCGGAATCCGACGGCCATGGGTTCCGTATGCCCGCATTGCCCTACTCAGGGGGAGTCATGTCACAGCCGCCGCCACCGCCCAGCCCTCCGCCGGGGCCGCCGCAGCAGCCGCCACAGCCCCCGGAGGAGCAGCCGCAGCAGGCCGAGCAGCCGCAGACGCCGCCTCCTCCCCCGCCCGGGCCGGGAGCCGGCGGTGTGCCGCCCGAGGCCGCGCCCACCATGATGGCCCAGCCCGGTGTGCAGCCCGGTACCCCGCCGCCGGCCGGAGGCTTCGGCGCTCCCACGCCGCCGCCCGCGGGTCCGCCCGGG
>NZ_WTLH01000396.1 GCF_011421595.1 Streptomyces sp. YIM 98790
CGGCGGCGGGCAGCAGCCGGGCGAGGGTGCCCAGCACCCGGCCCAGCCGCAGCGGCAGCATCCGGCGCCGCAGCCCGTGCAGCAGCAGCGCGGCGGTGACGGTGATGCCGGCCGCGTTGGCGGCGGCCATGCCGGGGGCACCCCAGGCGGGCACCGCCACCGCGCCGGCCACCACCGTGAGCAGCAGGCCGGCGGCCATCGCGGCGAGCGGGTACCAGGTGGGGCGGGCGGCGGCGAAGAAGGGGCGGACCAGCGTGCCGACCAGGGTGTGGCCGAGCAGGCCGAGCGCGTAGACCCGCATCACCGCCGCGGTGGCGGCGGTGGCGGTGGCGTCGAAGGCACCGCGCTGGAAGAGGAGTTCGACGAGCTGCGGCGCGAGCGCCACGACGTAGGCGGCACCGAGCAGGACCAGGGCGGAGGCGAGGGTCAGGTCGCGCTCCACCCGGCGGCCGGCGGTGCGGGTGTCGCCCTCGGCGATGGCCCGGGCGACCAGGGGGAGGGTGACCGTGCAGATCATCAGCGACAGCGTCATGGGCAGCTGTGCGATCTTCTGCGCGTAGTTGAGGTGGGAGATGGCGCCGGGCGGGAGGGCGGAGGCGAGGAAACGTTCCACCAGTACCTGAGCCTGGCGGCTGAGCGCGAACAGCACCACGGGTGCCACCACCGCTGCCACCGCCGCCCGCCGGGCGGCCCCGCGCGGCGCACCGGAAACGCCGTCCGGCGGGGCGGCGGCGCCGGAGGCGGTCAGGGCCTCCGGCAGTGCGGCACCGTGCTGCCCCCGCACGGCAGCGGCGC
>NZ_WTLH01000397.1 GCF_011421595.1 Streptomyces sp. YIM 98790
CCGGCTCCCCGCGGGCCGCGGCCCGTGCCCCGGCCCGTGCCGCGTCGCCGCACTGGAGCTGCGTGGCCACCGCGCCCAGCCCCCACAGCACCATGCCCAGCAGCACCACCAGGCAGGGCACCGCCATCGCCACCTCGGCCGTCACAAAGCCCGCCGAGCGGCGCTCCCGGCACCCGGCCGGGGCCGCCGCGGCCGGGCGCCGGGCTAGGGCTGGGCATCGAGGGCCCGCTCGACCAGCCCGCGCAGGGCATCGGCGACCGCACCGGAGGTGACGATCTGGTGCAGCACCGCGGCGAAGGCCGCCGCGGCGACAGTGCCCACCGCGTACTCCGCCGTCGTCATCCCGGCATCGCCGCGCCCGGCCGGGCGCGGCGCCGCACTCCGCCACCACCGGACTCCACGCCTCATCCGCATGCCTCTTCTCTCCTCTCACCCCGTGCTCATCCCTTCTCACCGTCCGTTCCTGCCGTACCCGCGGGCCGTGCGCCCCGGCCGGCGGGCACGGCTACAGCAGCGTGCGGGCCATCCCGATCACCACCGGGGCGACGCCGATCAGCAGGAACGCCGGGAGGAAGCACAGCCCCAGCGGCCCGGTCAGCCAGACGCCCGCCCGCTGCGCCCGTATCCGCGCCTCCCGGGCCCGGCGCCCGCGCTGCTCCGCCGCCTCCGCGGAGAGCGCCGCCACCGCCGGGACACCGCCGAGGTCGGCCAGCTCCAGCCGGCGGGCCAGCACCGCGGCACCGGGCAGGCGGCCCAGCCGCCCCCAGACGGCGGCCGGATCACCGCCCAGCCG
>NZ_WTLH01000398.1 GCF_011421595.1 Streptomyces sp. YIM 98790
CGCCCTGTGCGGTGCCCGCCGCGCCGTCCCCGCCGGTGCGGGGGTCGCGCTGGCGGGGCACCGACGAGGCGCCCTTGCCGTCCCGGCCGTGCCGCCCCGGGCGCGGAACCCGGTGCGCGGCGCGCGGCTCGGGCAGGCCCTCCGGACTCGGACCGTCAACACTCATGAACGTGTGCCCCCGTACCCAGGCATCGGCGCGGCGTCCGGCCGCGCGCACTGGCGGCCGGACGCCCGCTGAATTCGGAGATGTACGTCCGTAGCGTGCCATACGGGCACTGCCCGCCCGTCGGCCCGGCGGCGCAAACCACCCGACCGTGCGGTGTGTGCCCGGCATCCCGGACGCCGTTCGCCGTCCGGGACGCCGTACTCGCCGCCCTGGGACGGCTGTTGCACCCTGCTGTGAGCCCCCTCCGGTGTCCCGGCCCGGTGTCCCGGCCCCGTGCCACCGGCCCGGCGCACCGGGCCGGAGGCGTCAGGGATGCACCGGACGCAGCCCCTGCAGCATGATCTCCAGCAGCCGCGCGGCCGCCTCGCTCTGCCGCTGCGGATCGCCCAGCGAGGGCGGTGCCGTGGTGATGACGAGCATGATGTCCGCCACCGTCACATCCGGCCGGAGCTGCCCGGCCGCCCGGGTGCGCTCGACCAGCTGCCCCATGGCGTCCAGCAGCGCCCGGGTCTCGGCCGGCCGCACCGTCACCGCCGTGGCCGTTGCCGTGGACGCCGCCGCCACGGGCGCCGCCGTGGCCGCCGGGGAGGCGGCGGTCGCCGCCCCGGCTCCCGGGC
>NZ_WTLH01000399.1 GCF_011421595.1 Streptomyces sp. YIM 98790
CCCGGCCGGCCTCGGCGGCGGCGGTCAGCTCGGCCAGCCGGCCGGGCGGGCAGCCGGTGCGCCAGGAGGCCAGCCGGGCGGCCAGGGTGCGGTCCCCGGAGAGCCGGGCGGACAGGGCCCGGATCTCCTCCTCCCGGGCGGCGGCCCGCTCGCGCAGTGCGCCGCGCTCCTGGTCGGCGGCGTCCTCGTCGTGCATGGCGGGGTTGGGGGGAACCAGGAAGACCTGCCCGCCGGCACCGTCCGCGGCGCCCGGCGGCGGCGTGGGGGCGAGCAGCGCGGCGGCGGTGCCCACGGCGACCGCGGAGCGCGGCAGCAGTGCGGCCTCGGTCAGCACCCGCCGGGCCCGGGCGTGGCTGCCGGGGTCGGTGATGATCACACCGTCCACCAGTTCGGGGCGGGCGGCGAGCACCGCGGCGTGGTCCACCGGGTTGACCGCCTGGGCCAGATAGCGCCAGCCGGGCAGGGCCGGGATGCCGTGCTCGCCGAGGAGTTCCACGGTGGCCAGCACGTCCCTGCCGGGCGGCAGCAGGCCGCCGTCGCCCAGCGCGGCAAGGATGCGGCCGTCCTCGGCGGCGGCGGTGCGCAGGTCGAAGAGCTGCCGCTCGGCCGCGGCGACCGTCTCGTCGAGCAGCTCGCGCAGCCGCTCGGCCGAGGCGTCGAGCTGTTCCGGGCCGAGCGGATCGTCCGGGGCGAGGCCGAGCAGGCCGGTGAGCCGGGGGTCGGCCGCCAGGGCCAGGGCGGCGCGGCGCTCGGCGGCCAGCGACTCCTCGGCGGCGCGGGCG
>NZ_WTLH01000004.1 GCF_011421595.1 Streptomyces sp. YIM 98790
GGGACCACCCCCGCAGGCGCGGGGAGCACAGGAGCCGACCAGCGTCTTTATTCCGCGGGGAGCCTGTTTTTACTCACTAGCAGAGATTCCGACATAAGGAGCGATCCTGGTATTACGGTCGAAAGGCTGAGCGGGTTCTTCGACTCTACCGGTCTCCGACGCATCGCTGTTGAGCCGCCTTGCTCCATCCCTGGCATGGGCGTTCGGGATATGCGTCTCCCCGGTGGGTCTTCCGGCGATGGGGAGCCAGGGGTGGTCGTGTGACGGCGGCCAGTAGATGCTGGCTCTTCAGCACTTTCCGTGAAGCCGGTGATCCTGGATGGCGTCCGGCGGTTGTGGATCATGATCCTGAGCTGCTGAAAGTCCTGTTTCCGAGCCTGTCGCAGGTGTTGGTCGAGCGGGTGGACCGAGTCGGTCGGACGGTGCGGATCGCGGCGAGATGTGTGGCGGCGACGGCCCGGTGCCCGGGGTGCGGCACCGCGTCGAGGCGGGTGCACAGCCGCTACGTCCGGCGGCCGGTCGAGATCGCCGTCGGCGGGCAGGAGACCGCGATCCACCTGGTGGTCCGTCGCTTCTTCTGCGACGAGGCCGCGTGCGAGAAGAAGACCTCCGCCGAGCAGGCCGACCAGCTCACCTTCCGCTACGGGAGGCGGACCGTCCAGCTGCAACGGATCGTCGAGCACGTCGCGTCAGCGCTGGGTGGACAGGCCGGACAGCGGCTCCCGGCACACCTGCCGGTCGCGGTGAGCGGGTCCACGCTGCTGCGGCAGATCCGGCGGCTGGCCCTTCCACCGGTCCCGGAAATCGAGGTGGTGGGCGTGGATGAGTTCGCCTTGCGCCGTGGCCGGCGCTTCGGCGCCGTCGTGCTGGACATGGCCTCCCACCGACCGGTGGACGTGCTGCCCGACCACACCTCCGACACCTTCGCCTCATGGCTGCGGAAGCATCCCCACGTCCGGCTTGTCTGCCGCGACCGCGGCAGCGCCTTCGCCGACGGCGCCAACCGCGCACTCCCCGGCATCCCTCAGATCGCGGACCGCCGGCACATCCTCGACAACCTGGCCACCGCCGTCGAGAAGGCCATACGCCGCCACCGCCCCTGCCTCACCCCGCCCACACCACGACCACCAGCCCCGTCGACCGAGCCGGTGGAGACCCGCGCGCAGCAGCACACCCGCGCACGGTGGCAGGAGATCCGCACCCTCTACCAGAAGGGGATCACGATCAACGCCATCAGCGGCCGCCTCGGCCTGGACCGCAAGACCATCCGCCGCTACGCCCACGCCACCAGCGCCGAAGAACTGATCCAGCCCCGCCGCTGCAGCGAGCTCACCGGCTTCAAGGCATACCTGGCCGCGCGGTGGGCCGAGGGCTGCAACAACGCGCAGGCCCTGCGCGAAGAGATCGGCGCCCGCGGCTACCAGGGCAGCCGCAAGAGCGTCCGCCGGTCCCTCAACTCCCTGGACAATCAGCAGGCCCGTCCGGCCGACCCACCTCCTCCGCCCGCCGTCGCCCATGTCGTGCGGTGGATCATCGGCCGCCCCGAGAACCAGAGCGAATCCGGTCACCAGCGGCTGAAAGACCTGTGCGAGCGGTGCGATGACATCGCCGCCACCCACCAGCTCGCCCGCGACTTCGCCACACTCCTCCGACAGCGAGAAGGCCACCGCCCCACCGCATGGCTCGCCCAGGCCGAACAGTCCGAGGTCAAGGAACTCCACGCCTTCGCAGGCGGCATTCGAAAGGGCCTCGCCGCTGTCACCGCCGGGCTCACCCAGCACTGGAACTCCGGCCCCCTGTCGAAGGGGCACGGGGGCAGTCTGCGGTATCAGACGGCGATGAGGCGGATGCGGTCGCCGCAGAGTCTGCGCATGTCGTCGATATCGGAGGTCAGCATGGCAACGGGACCGGGCTGGCGCAGTGCCGCCTCGGCGACGGTGGCGTCGATGGCGTATGTGTGACCGTGCAGCCCGGTGGNTCAGACGGCGATGAGGCGGATGCGGTCGCCGCAGAGTCTGCGCATGTCGTCGATATCGGAGGTCAGCATGGCAACGGGACCGGGCTGGCGCAGTGCCGCCTCGGCGACGGTGGCGTCGATGGCGTATGTGTGACCGTGCAGCCCGGTGGCTTTCAGTAGCTCCGCCGCCGCCTTCGCGGCCTGGTCGGTGACCGGTTCGATCTTCAGCCGGGACAGCGCCCAGTGCAGCCGGGGCATGTTCACCCGGCCGTGACTGGCCTCCACGATCGTGTTGGCGCTGATCACCAGGTCGGCACCCATCTCATGGAAAACCTGGAACAGCGCCAGCGTCTTGCGGTCCTGGACCACCCAGGCCGAGAGTCCCTGGGAGTCCAGCACGACCGTCTCGATCTGCTTCATGCCGCTTCCGGCTCCCCGGTGCCCTCCTCGTACCCGAAGATCCGTTCGTGTGCCTCCTGCTCATCACCGGGCAGCAAGTGCCTGCTCTCGTGCTTGACGATGACCGGCGTTGCCGTCTCCAGCTCCACCGGACCGTCGGCCACCGGGGCACTCGTCTCCAGCGCAAAGCCATTCATCCGCAGCCGCGCCGCTCCCCAGACGAGTTCCTTGCGAGTCGCCAGCCCGGCAACCAAGGCCGCGGACCAGGTCGGATGCGGGAACGGGGACGAGCTGGCCGCCGCGCAGGAGAAGACTCGCGTGCTGCTCGGCCCAGCGGGCGCCACGCGGCGTCCAGGACGAGCGGCAGCGCGTAGGCAAGGGTGAGGTGGTGCTGCCCGAAGGTCTCCGAGCACAGGGAAGAAGCAGAGGAGCTCAGCTTAACGCTTGCATTAATATGCTGGCCGTGGCTCAATGGGAAGTGGTCTCGTCGCGGAGGTCGCGGCATGGTTCGAGGAGCTTGCCGAGGGGGACTGGGAGAGCGCTGAGCAGGTAGAGGACGCTATCGATCTTCTCGCCGAGGTGGGGCCGACTCTGGGGCGGCCCTTGGTGGACCGGATCAAGGGTGCCGGGAACCATCACTTGAAGGAGTTGAGACCGGGCTCGTCCGGGAGCAGCGAGATCCGCATCCTGTTCGCGTTCGATCCGGTTCGCCGGGCGGTTCTGCTGGTGGCGGGTGACAAGGCCGGCAACTGGCGGGGATGGTACGAGGCCAATGTTCCGCTCGCGGAGAAGCGGTACCGGGAGCACGTAGCCGTTCTTGAGGACAGGGAGTACGAATGAGCACGGTGGGCTGGGAGGAGACGAAGCGCCGGGCGCGTGGGCGTCGTGCGGCTGCCGGGCTGCCGGTCCGGTCTTCGGAGGAGAAGCGTGCGGCGATGGACCGGCTGGTCGCTGAGGTGCGGGCGTACCGGCTCGCGGAGATCCGGCGTGAGCAGGCGTTGACTCAGCGTGCGGTTGCCGAGGCCATGGGGGTGTCGGCCCCGCGTGTGTCCGCGATCGAGCACGGTGACACCGATCGGACCGAACTGGCAACCCTCCGCTCGTATGTGGAGGCGCTCGGCGGGCGGCTGCGCGTGGTCGCGGACTTCGGCGATGCCGAGTTCACCGTCGCCTGACCGCCTGGCGCGGCTATGGCGCGGCGGGGCCCCGAGAACAGACCGGACAACACGAAGGCCCGGGTCGGAGGAACATCCCTGACCTGGGCCTTTTCGTGTGGAGCGGGCGACGAGAATCGAACTCGCGCTCTGAGCTTGGGAATCCCCGGCTCTCCAGCCCTCAGACCGCGCCTGACCTGCGTAAACGGCTACCCGGCGACGTCCGCGTGAAGCCCTGATCGCACCGCTGTTGACCGGTGCTGACCGCTCTGAAGGGCACGGATGGGGCACGGGCGCCTCGCGGCCGGATTCTGCGCCCGCAGGAGGCGGAACGTCCCGGCCATCTGCGGCCGGGGCAGGAGGCCCATTGCAGGTGCAAGCTTCCGCCGGAGCGGAGCCCTTGCAGGCGCAGTGGGTACGGGGGGGATCCCGCGACTAATCAAGCAGCAGATGTACGAGTTGATCGAGCTCTTCTGCCTCTGGATAGTCGGCAAGGACCGAACGGATGACCTGGCGCAGCTTGACGAAGCTCTTGGTTGTGTCGAGCGTCAGTTTGGCGATGCGCTCCGCCTGAACCGAGCCGATCTCAGCAAGGCGGGCGTGTGTCGCGTCGAGCGGATTGAACTCCGGGATGGGGAGCTGCCACACGGCCTTGTCGATGTGTCGCTCATCCTTGCCGTAGGACATGAGCGGGCGCACGAGTTCGGTCAGCGCCGGCGCGTTGAGGATGGCGCACAGATACATGCCCTCCTCGCGGGTTGCGACTGTTCCCCAGTACAGCACGTGATCGATGATCGCGTTCGGGTCGTCGACCAGCGCTGCTGAGACATGCATGCCGGACTTCCCGTAGACCACGCGCAGCGGTGCTCCGGGAAGCTGGCCCGAGAGCTTCCGGCGGAAGTCGAGTTGCTCCGCAAGGGTGAGGCGCTTACTGCTGCGGTGTTTGGTCCATTTTTCCTCCGCCGCACGCCACCAGGACGCGAGGTCGGGATACCGGTCGAGGTGCGGATGGTCGCCGTCCATAAGGGTGTCCTTGCCCTCGATGGGCAGCACCACCTTGCGGGGTGAGAGCAGACGGTGGGGAAGGACGTTCTCGCCGAGCAGCGCCGGTCGGATGAATTCCTTCTCCACGACCCCTTGCAGAGCGGGAAGATCTCTCCAGGGAGGTTTCTCCGTACTGCTCCGCATCGAGCGTACGGCGACGCGGCCTCCGCCCAGCCCCAGTGGCCCGGCCGGCCGCTCCTCGATGAAGAACAGCATCCGGGGCACGATGGAAGCGCCTTGCCAGAAGCGTTTGCGGTACGGCGAAGAGATCAGATCCTCGCCCACGTACTTGAGCTGCCGCTCTTCGCGCGTGACCCATTTCTGGACGTGCGACCAGTTGGCGTTCCTGCCCGGAATCTTTCCCGTCCACCGCTCGGTCGCCTTGGGCAGGGGGACGGGGGCTTTGGCTGTCTTGCCGATGAGCGCTTCCATGCGGCTGCCGAAGACGACGGCACTGCCGCGGGGGAAGAAGTGCGGCCGAAGACGGCGGAGGTCCCACGAGCCTGCGAAGGCGATCTGCACTCTCTCCTGCTGATCCGGGTAGTAGCCGGCACGGAAGCCGGACCAGTACGGACGGTCGAGCACGGAGTTGGGGACGACGAACGCGAACTGTCCTCCCACCCGCAGGTACTGCTGGACGGCTCGCGCGATGAACAGCCCGGACAGGTCCTGGTGCGTGGCCACCTCGTCGCCGCGCCAGAGCTTGCGCTCCTGCGACATGGTCTTGAAGAGTTCCTGCATGTCGCTGGGCATGTGCCGGTAGGACAGCCATGGCGGGTTGCCGATCAGGATGTCCACCCGGTTCTCTTCGCGCGACAGCCACATGGGGCGGGCCAGGTTGCGGACGTAATACGACCAGATGTGGTTCCGGTTGTCGTCCACGAGCTGGCACAGCAGCCGGAAGTTGCCGGTGAGTTCCTGCTGGTCATCCTGGGAGGAGATGGCCAGCTTGTTGAAGAGGGACGTCAGCGAGGGCTTGCTGCCGGGCTTCCTCTTCGTCGCCCGGTCCGCCAGTTCGTTGACGATGGTGTCAAACCGGCCGGCGTCTGCCAGGAAGTGTTCCGAGAAGCGCAGCTCATTCTCGAAGAGCTGGCCGCTTTCCTCCGTGCGGATCACCAGGTGGCCGTGGTCCAGCAGGTCCGTGCGCTGCTGCCACTGGACACTGTCCCCGAGATAGACGGGCACCCTTATCGGTCCGCGCTGGTCGGAGATCAGCCGGTCACGGCCGATGGCGAGCAGGTACGTCACGCGGGCGAGAGCCACAGCTACAGGGTGGAGGTCGATCCCCGCAACGTGGTCCGTGATCGCGACGAGGGTCTCACGCAGTGGTCGGCCCGCTTCTTCAGCGGCTTGCAGGTACCGCCGCACGGCATGGAAGAGGAAGGTTCCCGAGCCGCAGGACGGGTCCAGCACACGCTGGCCCAGCGGGTCCGTGACGGTGTCGGCGACCATCTTCTCCGCGAGCCAGTCCGGGGTGTAGTACTCGCCCTGCTTCTTTCGTGTCTCCGGGGCGATGACCGACTCGTACAGCACCTTCAGCACGTCGTGTTCGACCTTCGCCCAGTCGAAACGCGCGAGCCGGCGTGCGGCGGTCCGCACGAATGCCTCGCCGCCGGGTACCTCGATGACCCAGGAGAAGAAGTCCGACTCCACGACTCCGTAAATCTGGGCTTGCTCGAAGCGCTGGCCGAGTACGAGGGTGGCCGGCTGTATGTCGTTGACGTCGATGCCGAGAACGAGGTGGGCGATGATCTCGGCGCTGTTCACGAGAAGGGTGTGCTCGATGAACAGCTCGTCGCTGTCCTCGAACTGCGTACCCAGCGCGCTCTTCAGCAGGCGTGCCCACAGCTCCCGCTTGAGCTTCACCGTGGGCTGGTCCTTGTTCTCCACGTACAGCGCAGTGAGGGTGGCACGGTCGAGATTGTGGGAGACGCTTCCGGCTCCCAGACGGCTCTCGATCACATCGGGCGTCGGCCTGATCCCCTCGGCTGTGGCGAGAACGCCCTCCAGCCACCGCAGCAGTTCCGCCGGCGTTGTGCGCTGCTTCGCCTCAAAATGGCTGACCTCGACCAATACGTCACCGGCCGGGCTGTAGGCCCGCCAGTCGGCCCCGTCTGTCAGTATGCCGACGTACCGCTGACCGACTTGCTCCGTCCGGGTCCGCACATATCCGGTGAGCTGCTGGACGGCGTCCTTGAGGATGGTGGGGCTCCGCAGGTCCCTCTTCGTCTCGATCGCGGTGAAGCCGACTTCGATGTCGATGCGGCGGCCGTCCCCCACCGGGGCTTCAAGGTCGACGGTCAGGTCGTTCTCGTCGAGATTCAGGCCGCCCTCGAGCAGGAACTGGCGGACATCCGCCTGCAGCGTCGCCTCGGTTCGCATCGGCTTGCGATCGACAAGGCGGGCCAGGAGCTTCTCGAGGTTCGTCTGCGGGGTTGTCGTCATGGGCTATGGGCGCACCAAGCTGACCTGCCGGGCTCCGACCTGTCGGCGTACCTCCGGCACGCAGACGCAGGCTCTGCTCGAAGACGCCTCCTCCTTCCCACTGCCAAGACCGCGGACGTCTGGCGGGCGCGGTGCCGAAATCAGGACTGCGAACATTCTGCCGCAGCCCACTGCCGGCGAGAGCAGGTCGTGGCCCGGAAGAAAGATCAGTACGTCATACTGGCACGGCCGTGGGTGGCGCCACGCGGCGCGCCCGATGTTCCTGACCTGACGAGGCCATGGCAGAGCTGCAGAGCGAGAGCGGGGGAACACCAGCCACGCTGGTGATGCGTCTGGATCACGTCGAGTGGGATCCGCGCTCGGTGGACGAGATCGTCCAGGAGATAGATCGGGTGCGTCCCGTGTGGTTGCGGGTGGCGAACTTCTTCGGCCGCACCCTGGAGGTCCTGCGGCGTCTTAACGGGCCTCGGCCGGTGGTGTGGAAGCTGGAGTTCTGGGGGACGGACACGCCCTACGACCAGGTGCCGGCGTCGGCCGGGGTCGATCCGGCGGCCTACGCGGAGGAACTGTTCGGGCTGGGGCATCATGTCGTGCCCTACACCTTCAACGAGTGGGGCAGGGACCGGCTGTCGGCCCTGGTGCCGGGCCTGAAGCGCCGGCCCGTAGGGCTGTTGCCGATCGCGCAGAAGGAAGCGGTCGGTGGCGAAGGCCGCGACGCCCTGCGGCGTCGGCTCGGTATTCCGGACGAGGCGGTGCTGTACGGGTGTGGCGGTCTCCTCCACCCCGCGAAGGGGATCGAGGAGGTCGTCGGGCGCTTCCTGAACGGACTTCCCGGCGAGGAGGCCCACCTGCTGTGTGCTCTGGTCGTGGAGGACGAGGAGGACACCGAGGACGTGATCCGGCGGCGCTGGGAGGGGCGGTTCGGCCGCGCCGGCATGGACCGGGTACATCTGCGCACCGGCCTGTACGGGGACTGGGAGTGGATGTGTGCCTTCTACCGGGCGATCGACGTGATGCTGGTGAACTCCCTCAGCGACTCGTGGGGGCGCATGGTCTCCGAGCCGCTGGGATTCCATGTGCCGACGCTGGTCCGCCGTGCTGACTGCGGGACGAACCACATCGCGCCGGGGGCGGTCCTGGTCGATGACTTCGCCGGCCTGTCCGCCTCGGAGTTCGCCGCGGCGGTGCTGGAGGCCCGGACGCGGGCACCGCGGCTTGCCACGTACGTGGCTGAGCACTATGGCCTGCCGGTGGTCCGGCAGCGGTGGGTCGAGTTCCTGCGTGCCCGGACCCCGCCGGAGCGGCGGGCCGCGTTCGAGCAGGGGGCGAGTGACCCGGGAGCACTCGCGGCGCTGGACGATCTGGTTGTCCACTGAGGTCTCATCAGGGGAAGAGCAGGTCTTCCAGGGCGAGCCGTTCCGCGGTTCCCAGGATGTCGTCCTTGTAGGGGAACTGCCCGTAGCACAGTGAGTAGCGCAGCCCGCGGTCGGCGGCGTCCAGAAGGCTGTGCACGGCGGAGTAGATGCCGGGTCGCAGGGGGGCGTGGGATGGCTGCCAGGTCGCCATGAGGTCGAAGACCGTGCGGCTGGCCTCGTGCAGGCACACGACGGAGCGGCCGATCACCTCCCCCCGGTGGATGAACTCGCGCACGACGGCGCCGCTCGCGTCCAGGATGGCCAGCAGGGCGGCGCTTTCGTGGTCCGGTACGGGACGGCCGTAACGCCAGTGCGTGAAGGCCGACCAGTGGCGGAGGAAGTCGCCGTAATCCTGGTGTTCCTTGACTCCCGTGGCGGTGTGGCGGCGCAGCAACCGGCGGTGCCGGACGGCGACCGCGCCGCACGGCTCCACGGCGACCAGGTCGGATGCGGGAACGGGGACGAGCTGGCCGCCGCGCAGGAGGAGACTCGCGTGCTGCTCGGCCCAGCGGCGCCACTCTGCGTCCAGGGCGAGCGGCAGCGCGTAGGCAAGGGTGAGGTGGTGCTGCCTGAAGGTACGCAGGTCGGCGGACTCCACCAGCCACGGCCACCGTGCCGACAGCCCGAGCAGCAGCACGGCGTGCCCGGCTTCCGTGGGCCAGGGCCGCTCGCCGGCCATGGGCAGCAGCGGCGTGCCGGGCGGTGCCAGCTCGGCCAGCGCCGCAGCCAGTTCGTGGGCGTCGGACACCCGGGCCACGGGTTTCCCGGCTGCCGAGGTGACCGTTACATGGTTCCGGTCCGCGGCGACGGTGAGGGCGATCCGGCCGTCGCCGTCCAGGAGGCGCACGTTCATGCCGCCCTCCGCGCCGGGGACGACGGATGCCGGCGGTCGGCGCCGCCGGGGCTCGCGCGGACGGTCAGACCCGGTCGTACGCCCAGATCGTCGTCTTGGTGCCCAGTAGCCGGATGGGATAGCGGTCGCGCAGGTGCAGGGTGGCGGGGACGGCCGAGCGCGGGATGCTCGGAGCCAGCAGGATGACCCGTCCGCCGCGCTGCGTCACGCGGGACAGTTCGGTGAGGACGGTGTGGAGCCAGTCCTGCATGTTGCCCTGGACCTCGTACTGCTGGCCGAAGGGCAGGTTGGAGACGCAGGCCCCGACCGAGCCGTCGGCCAGGTCGAGGTCCCGGGCATCGGCGCGGCGGACCGGCGCCTCGGGGATGTTCTGCCGGGCGATCTCCACGGCCTCGGGGTCGATGTCCGAGCCTTCCGGTGTCCAGTCCGCGCCGGCCGCCTCCCGCAGGATGGTGCCGGAGCCGCAGCAGGGGTCGAGCAGTGTGCCGGAGGGCTCCCCGGCCAGGGTGACCATGGCGGCGGCCACGGTCGGCCGCAGGGCGCCGGACCGCTCCACCTCGCGCCCCTCGTGCTGGCGCATGCTGACGTCGGACAGCCGCAGCCCCGCCACCAGGCGGCCCTGCCGGTACTCGCTGATCCACACCTCGACCTGCGCCGGGTCGGCGAACTTCCACTTCGGCTTGTCGCTGCTGACCGCGTTGTGGACGTGGCGGCGCAGGTCGGTGCGCTTGAAGGAGCGCTCCTGCAGGACGCGGGCGATCACCCGGAACGTCATCGAGCCGGCCAGCGGCCGGACCTCGTCCGCCCACACCGACAGGGCACGCTGCACCCGCTCCGGCCGCCAGATCCGCCCGGCGATCCAGTGCGGCCGGTCGCCGCTGGAGCGCATCGTGCGCCCCACCTCGACGAAGATGTCCTCCACCGTGTGCACCGACCAGACCCGGTCCCGGGCGCCGCGTTCCACGTCGAAGAGGATGAAGTCCGAGCGGCCGTCGAAGCCGGAGTCGGTGACCTGGACCCCCTGGAGCGCGTTCAGCTCCCGGATGACGAGCGGGGCCAGGCCGGGGATGGCGGTGGCGAACATGCGGGTGATTCCGGGCCGGACGCGGTCCTCGGCCTCGGGCTTCTGCTGCCGCGAGCGGGGCGGCTGCGGCGGGCCGCCCTTGCCGCGCTCCTGGCGCACGGACGTACCCCCACCCTGCCTGCGGGGCTGGCCACCGGACGTCGGCCGGGCGCGGCGGGCGGGAGACTTGCCGGGGTGAGGCGGAGGAGTACGCACTCAGCCAGGGTAGAGGTATCCGCGCGGTGCCTCGCCCGCGTGCCCTCCGACCAGCGGATTCGGCAGCCGGCGCGGGAAGGAGCACGGGGTGGGCGGGTTCTGGGAGGAAGGCGGCGGGCCGGTACTGGCGGTTTCCCCGCATCTGGACGATGCCGCGCTGTCGGCGGGGGCGACGCTTGCCCGGCTTGCGGCCGACCGGCCTGTGACGGTTCTCACCCTCTTCGCCGGCGACCCCGGGCCCGAGCTGTCCGCCGTGGCCGGGCGCCACCACGCACGCTGCGGGCTGGACGGTGACGCGGTCTCGGCCCGGCGGGCCGAGGACGCCGGGGCGATGGCGGTGCTCGGCGCGCAACCCGTCCATGGTGACGTGCCCGACGCGGTGTACCGGCGCCGGCCCGGTGGAGGGTGGGTGTGCGAGGAGGACGGCGACATGTTCTCCGTGCCGCCGGACGATCCCGGTCTGGACCGGCGGCTGGCGGAGCTGGTGCTCGGCGCGGCCGAGGCGACGGGCGCCACGCTGGTGCTGGGCCCGGTGGGCACCGGCGGCCATGTGGATCATGTCCTGACGCGCAGGGCGGTTCTGCGGGCGGCTGCGGCCCGCGGGCTGCCGGTGCTGTGCTGGCAGGACGAGCCCTACGCCTCCTGGTCCAAGCCGGACATGGACGGCCCGGCGCTGCGGGTGCCGTTCACCCCGGAGACCCTGGCGGCCAAGCTCGGCGCTGTGGCCTGCTACCGCTCCCAGCTCGGCATGCTGTGGCCGGGCGGCCAGGACTGGCGGGCCGCCGTGTCGCGGGCGGGCGCCGGAGGACCGCCGGGTGAAGTCTTCTGCCGTCCTCACGCCGCCAGCTCCTCGACCAGGTGACGGAATGCCGCGGTCATGCGCGGCAGGCCGTAGTGGCTCCCGATGTACGGGCGCCCCCGGTGGCGGCACTGCTCGGGGCCGTGGCGCATCGCTTCGCGCGCCGTGGGGACGAGCTCCGCCGGGTCGGCGCCCGGCGGGACCAGGTACAGCCCATGGCCGGGCGGAAGCATGTCGGCGAGGAAGCCGGACGGAGTGGCTGCCACGGGTGTGCCGCAGGCGACGGACTCGGCGGCGACCAGGCCGAAGCCCTCGGCGGCATCACCCAGGCAGAGGGTCAGGTCGGCCCGGTGGTAGACCGCCGGCATCCGCTGGTGCGGCTGCCAGGGCATGATCCGCAGGCGGACGGCGTGGGCTTCGGCTTCGCGGCGGAGCTGCGCGGTGAAGCCGGCCGCGCCGAATCCGTCCGGCTGGGCGAAGCACATCAGGGTTGCCGGCGTACCGCCGGCCTCCATCGCTCGTGCCAGGCCGAGAGCCCGGCGGAAGCCCTTGTCCCAGCCGGGGCGGCCGGCCACCAGCAGCCGCACCTCCCCGGGGTCACGGGCCTGGCCGGCGGGCCGTGGGGTGAAATGCGTCAGGTCGATCCCGTTGGCCACGACCGAGACGTTCGCGGCCTGCGGCGCGTGCTCGCGGACCTGGCGGGCCACGAACGGGGAGGGGACCACCAGCCGGTCCCACGCCCGGTGACGGAGCACGTCGAGGGTGTGCGGGTAGCCGACTCCGCCCAGGCACGCGATGCGGGGCGCGTCGGCGGGGAGGTCCAAGGTGCGTTCCACGGTGACGATCACGTCCGCTTCCTGGAGGCTGCGGAGCGCCGGACCGGTGAGGCGCGGGCTGATGTGGCCGCGCTCGCGCACGTGCGCGTCCAGCGGGAATGCGGCGATCACGCGGGCGGGGAAGCCGGGCTCCGCCCCGGAACCGGCGGGCCGCGCGTCGGCCGGGAATCCGTGCAGGACGGTCACGTCGGCCGACGAGGCGAGGGCGCGTACCAGGTGCACGGCGACCACCTCGGCACCGCCGAGCATGCGGGCCGGGTCGAAGGGCGGCACCTGGAGGACGCAGATCTTCAGGTCTTCCGGTCGTCGTCGGTTCACCGGGCCGGCTCCGGCTCGTCGGAGAAGTTCGCGGCCAGCTCGGGGCGGTACCGCAGGTCGAACAGGTCTGCGTAGTAGCCCTCGCGGTAGCGGTTGGTGCACAGGTCGCCCTGGGGGAACTCCTGCTTGGAGAAGCTGCCTGCCGTGTCGCGGTAGCCGTAGAGGGCTTCGGGCAGCTTGTGGAACCGGCCGGCCAGGAGCTGGTGCAGCATGAAGTCGATGTCCTCGCCATTGGTGGTCTCGTCGAACGGGTGCGCTTCCCAGAGCTCCCGGCGGATGGCGAGGAGCTGGTTGAAGAAGGTGGGGTGGCCGACGCTGTCGGGGTCGGTGCGGTAGATCCAGCGGGGCGGCCGGTAGGTGAGGGACTGCGGCCACGGCTCCGGCCGGCCGTCCGCGGTGATCCGGGTCATGCCCGTGGAGACGATGTCCGCCTCCGCGTGCCGCACGGTGTGGACCAGCCTGGCGAGGGCGTCGGGGTGCAGGAGGTCGTCTCCGTCGAGGTAGGCGATCCACGGGGTGCGGGCGGCGGCGAAGCCGGCATTGCGCACCCGTCCGGCGGTTCCGCCTTCCACTTCGAGGACGCGTGCTTCCCGGCACCGGACGTGGGGCAGCAGGCCGTCGTACAGGGCGGTGACGCCGGGGGAGCCGGTGGTGTCGGTGCAGCACACCAGGTCGAAGCCGGTGCTGGTCTGCGCCGCTACCGAGGTCATCGCCTCGGTGAGGTAGCGGGTGTGGTGCGCGGTGACCACCACGGTCAGCAGCGGGGCGGGCGAGGCCGTCACAGCAGCCGGTCCAGGTGGGCGGCGAACAGGGCGCCTGCGTCCGGAAGTGATTCGGGCAGCGGGAGGCGGAGAGCCGGTCCGTCCTCGGGGCGGTCCAGATAGCCGAGGAGGGCCTTGCGGATGGTCTCGCCGGCGGGGTCGGTGATCCGGACGGTGTCGGCGATCCGGGCGGCGACGTGGGCGACTCCCGCGGATTCCGGCAGGCCGGCGATGTGCTCGGCGGCTTCCGCCTGCCAGGGCCAGGCGGCCACGTGCGGGTATCCGGTGCCCAGCAGGTTTCGGATCTGCAGCACCATGCTCATGCTGAAGCCCGGCTGCCACAGGGGCGTGAGCCGGCTGTGGGCACACTCGTAGAGGGACGTCAGCCCGGGGCTGGCGATCAGGTGCTGCACGGTGCGGGCGGTGCGGGCGTAGGCGGCACGGTCCATGGCGGGGCGGACGCGGACCGCCGGATGGGTCCGCCACGGATCGGGAACGAGCCCGGCCAGGTCGGCCCGGCCGCCGGCGATGACGATCCGGGCCGCCGCGTCGCGTTCGGTCAGTACCGGCAGGGCGGCGCCGAGGAACCAGCGGACGTAGGCAGCCACGAGGTTCTCCCCGCCGGGCAGGTGCATGCCGCCGAATCCGATCAGCACCGAGCCGTCGCGGGCCGACGGGCCGGTCGGACCCCACAGGCTCGGGTCGACGATCGGGCGCACGTATTCCCGCCGGTCCCCGGGGGTCGGCCGGTGGTCGCCGAAGTACGCCTGCGCCAGGTGGAACTCGGCTCCCTCCAGTCCGTCCGGCAGGCCGCGCCACATCCAGTCGAGCGTGTCGACGATGCCGACCCGGTAGCCGTGGCGGATGGCCCAGACCGCGAACTCCGGGTTGGTGCCGGATATCACGAGGGAGCCAGGCGGGGCGATGTCCAGGAAGGCCGGCCAGTGCGCCGGGGCGAAGGTGTCCAGTTCGTGGCGGGCGGCGCCCGGGAGTTCGGAATGCACGAACCGCGCGGCTCCGCCCCTGGAGACCACGTGCCACGCCACGTCGCGGGGAACCGCCCGCGCCAGGGTCAGCATGGTGGCGGCCGGACCGTACCCGAAGCCGGGGAACTCCAGGTAGACCGGCTGCCGCTCAGACGGTGTAGATGTCAAAGCACTGTCCTGTGTGGTCGAAGGTGAAGCCGGCGTCGGTGAGCTGTGCCCGCCACCACTCCCGCGGCCGGGTGATGCGGCGCAGGGGATCGGGTACCTCCTGCTCCTCGCCCTCGTAGTAGCTGGAGAACAGCAGGAACCGGCGTGCCGCCCGCCGCAGGCGGGCCAGGACGCCGGGCAGTTCGTCCTCCTCCAGGTAGAGCAGGACACCCAGGGCGAAGACCGCTTCGGCCCGGCGCGGTATGCCGCGGCGGATGTCGGCCCGGTGGCAGGGCAGCCCGGTGGCGAAGGAGAGGGCGTAGTCGCTCACGTCGTAGCCGACGGCGTCGATACCGGCGGCCAGCAGTTCCGCGACGAGGAAACCCTTGGCGCAGCCCAGGTCGACAGCGGATCTCACCTTGCGGTGCTCGCAGAACTCGCGGGCCGCCTGCCAGGGCAGGTAGCCGCCGTCGCCGTTGTCCTCCCGGTGGTAGCCGCGATAGCCCAAGCCGTGCGGGTCGTCGAAGTATTCGTAGCCGAATCCGGCGCTGTCCTCAGCCCGCACCGCTCACCGCCCTGCGGCGCCACATCGTGCCGACGGTGGCTCCGCTGATCCCGGCCTCCAGGAGCTCTCCGTGCCGGCCGAAGGCCGGGAGCAGTGTCCAGTGGTTCTCGGGGTAGTGCATGTCCTTGCCGTCCCAGGGACGCGGGTCGTGCGGGAAGAAGTTGACCGCGACGTAGTCGGCCGCGCCGAACAGGCGGCCGGCGAAGGCGGCGGGGTCGGGGATGTGCTCGATGACATCCACGGCGTACACCAGGTCGAGACGCCGGCCGCCGAGGTGATCGAGCGGGAAGGTCACGTCTTTGGTGCCCATGTCCTGCTGCAGCCGCCAGGCCGCGTAATCCAGGCTCGGGCACGGCATGTCGTAGAGGGAGACCTGGTAGCCGGCGCGCATCAGCGCCTGGGCGTCCAGCCCGACGCCGCATCCGACGTCGCCCAGCGTCCGCAGCCCGTGGGCGTCGGCGAAGCGGGTGACCATCCGGAAGAAGTCGTCCTTGTAGGGGCTGAAGTGGAAGTGGGTGAGCTCGTAGAGGTAGCCGTTGCTGGAACGGTAGAACTCCTCGGGCCCGTAGCGGGCGAACTCCTTCTCGACGAAGGTGCAGCATGCCTCGAAGTCGGTGAGGCCGCTGCGGAAGTCCTCGCCGAGGTAGGCGGCGAGCCGCTGCCACGCCGGGCCGATGTCTCCGTAGGCCCGAAGCGGCTGCCGTCCGGTGGCGGTTGTCATGACAGGTCTTCCTCTCCGCGCATCAGCGTGCAGCCCGTGCACAGGGCGGCGGGCCGGAAGCGGTAGCGGTCCGGGTCGGTGAGGTAGTCGTCCACAGTGCCTTGCACGCCACTGCCTTCCACATCGATGCAGCAGAGGTTGACCCGGCCGTCCCAGAGCACGACGGCGGCGTTCTGCCGCTCGAACAGGCATGGCCCCGGGCCTACGGACGGGTGTGAGGTGCCGGAGGCCGCGCGGCTGGTCACCTGGCCGGCCCAGGTGTGCAGGGTGTCGCGGGTGGGCCGGAAGGTGTCCCGCAGTTCGATCGGGAGGCCGCTGTCCGCGATCAGCCGGCGCACCCGCCGCGTCTCGCCCCTGGTGTGCTCCGAGACGTACAGGAAGCGCAGTCCGGCGTCCGCCAGCGCGGACAACCGGTCCTCGGTCAGCAGGACACCGTTGGTGAAGAAGCTGGCCGTCACACCCCGTTCCGTGCAGTGGCGCACGAAATCCGTCACCTCCGGGTGCAGCAGGGGCTCTCCGAAGTTGTGCAGGTACGCGGTCCGCTGTCCGCACCGGATCAGCAGGTCCACGGACCTCTCGAAGGTCTCCCGGTCCATGAGCCCCTGGGAACGTCGCTGTACGGGATGCGGGCAGTAGGAGCAGGTGAGGTTGCACCGGTTGGAGATCTCTATCTGGTAGATCTTCACCTCATACCCCGGTACTGGCCCGCACGTGGGGGTGCTCCCGCTCGGCTGTGCACCGCGTTTCCTCCTCAACTGCACCGGCTTCCGGCCCGGTCCGCACGGGGCACGAAGACCCGGGGGAAACCGGCGCCACCGTCGTCGGCCACCGGACCGTGTCAGTCTGTGGTTACTCGTGTCCACGGTGCAACGGGATTGGATCGGACAAGACCGGACGAAGATCGGCAATTGCCCGAGAGCCATCTCCACTGTCCGGCCGCGGCTCCCCAGCCGTAGCCGTCCGGCGCGTCCTCGGCCGCCGTGTGCATCTCGGCCCACAGGTGCCGTCCGCGCAGGATGAGGGCGGGACAGCGGCTGCTGCGGCGGGTCAGCAGCGGGAGCGCGAGAACGCGGCGGGCGGAGAGCACCAGGCGGGTGCCGGAGCCGGCCAGTTCCAGCTCGTACTCTCCGCCGGCGTCGAGTGTCCTGGTGAGTGTGCGTGGTGCCTGCCGGTCCTGTAACCAGGTGCGCAGACCGCTGTCGATGCTGCGCGGAAGCGCCTGGCTGACACCGGCCGCCGCGCGCCGCAGGTGCTTGTACGCGTCCCGCGCGTTCGGCAGCACGTCCCAGTCGAGCAGCTGGCCCTGCTCGGCGCCGTCGACAGCGACGTACGAGGTGCACCGGTAGAGCACTGACGGACGGGCCGCGGCCGGTGGCCGCGGCCGGGGTATGGAGCCGGTCACCCTGTGGTCCCCTCTCTCAGGCAGCCGCGGTGGCGTGGCGGAGCCTGAACCAGATCTGTTTTCCGTACAGCAGCGGCTCGACGGCCATCTGGTCGACCAGGCCGGACAGCAGGTAGAGCCCTCTGCCGCTTTCCGCCTCGTCGTCGGGCCTGTCCAGAGTCGGCAGGCGTTCGTCGAAGTCGGTGACCGAGACGAGGATGCCGTCGTGCATCTCCCGGATCAGGAGTTCGCAGTCGCCGGGCGTGTGGCGGTGGACGTTGGCGAGCAGTTCGCTGACGCCCAGCTCCGCCAGGTCGCACAGAGTGAGCTGGCCCCACATCTCCAGGTGGGCCCGGACGATCCTGCGGACCGGGCCTATGTCCTCGGCGCGGATGGCCGGCAGCGCGATCCGGCACTGTCGTACGACCTCGACCAGCAGGACGGACATGGGCACCTCCAGAAGACACAGGCAGATGCGCGCGGCGGCCTCGGCGTTCCGCCCTGCCGGAACCGCCTTTGTGCCGCGGCACCGTCGATGGTCCGCTAGCTATCCTTGGGGCAAGTAGCGTATAGGAAAGTCTTTCCTCCGCGCTATCTGTCTCAACGTTCGGGGTGGCCCGGACGCTAGGCTTTCCCCGCGAAGGGAGGAGGTGACCATGCCTGTCGAGCCCACCCCGCGCCGTCGGCGGCTGGGAGCCGAACTGCGGCGCATCCGTGAGGATCTGGGCTGGACCCAGGAGGAAGCGGCTCGCCGTCTCGGCTACCGGTCCCTCTCCACGGTCAGCAAGATCGAGAACGGTGTGCAGGCGCTCAAGTTCCAGCAGCTCTCGCACTTCTTCGAGGTCTTCGGCATCACCGACCCCGCGCTGCAAGAGATGCTGCGGGACCTGGTGCGCAAGGCGGCCGAACCGGACTGGTGGCAGCGCTACGGCGGCATGGTCGCCGACCCGCTCGGCGACTACCTCTCCCAGGTCGAGGGCGCCGCCGGCCTGTTCGTCTTCAACCCGATCGCGGTCCACGGACTGCTGCAGACACCCGAGTACGCCCGCGCGGTGACCGAGGGCAGCAGGGCGTGGAAGGCTCCGGAAGACATCGACCGCTGGGTCGAACTCCGCCTGGAACACCAGCGGAACATGCTGGAACGCCGCCCACCGCTGAAGATCTGGGCGGTCCTCACCGAAGGGCTGCTGCGGCAGGAGGTCGGCGGCCGGGCGGTCGCCCGCGCCCAGGTCGAGCACCTCGCCCACCTGGCCCGCACCAGCCCCAACATCACCCTTCAGGTCCTGCCGTTCCGGGCCGGCGCCCATGCCGGAATGGACGGGCCGTTTATGTGTATGTCGTTTCCGACCGGACGTGACATCGTGTGTATCGAATCCATGCGCGCACTGCTGCACATGAACGAGCCCGAAACGGTGGAGGCGTACCGCACCACCAGCGATCTGCTGAAGTCGGACGCCCTGTCGCCGAAGGCTTCGCTGTCGCTCCTGAACACCATCGCCAAGGACCTGTCGTGAACAAGAACGCCCTCGACCCGGCCTGGATCGCCGACCAGCTCACCGGCGCCACCTGGCAGACCGCCAGCAGCGGCGGCCAGACCTGCGTCCAGGTCGCCTTCCTCGACCAGGGGATCGTTGCCCTGCGCGACTCCAAGAACCCCGACCAGCCCCCGCACCTGTTCACCGATGCCGAATACGACGCCTTCGTCGCCGGCATCCAGCGCGGCGAACTGCGCCGCCCCTGACCGACTTTCCGGGCGGCCGGCGCCGACACCCCGGCCGTCTGTCCACTCAGCCCGTGCCCATGGCCCGGGACCGCAGCCGGAAATCCTGTCATGGGCCGGTGGCTCACCCCCTGCCCCGCATCGGCCGCCCTGGAGGATGCAAGACGTGTCCCAGCACACCGCAGACGAGCAACCGGCTGTTGCCGCCGCCGTCACCGTTCACGAGGGACGGGTCCTGATGGTGCGGCGGCGGGTCAGCGAGGGCCTGCTCTCCTGGCAGTTCCCGGCCGGGAAGGTGGAGCCCGGCGAGACGCGGGAGGACGCGGCTGTGCGGGAAACCAGGGAGGAGACCGGTCTGGACGTCTCCGCGGTCAAGCTGCTCGGCGAACGCGTCCACCCGGCAACCGGCAGGCGCATCTCCTACACCGTCTGCGAAGTGATCAGTGGGACCGCTCACGTCGCCGATCCCCAGGAAGTCGCCGAGATCGCATGGGTGTGCCTCGCCGACATCCCACAGTACGTTCCCTATGGCCTGTACGGCCCGGTGCAGCACCATCTCGACGCCACCCTCGCCGGCTGACAGGTACGCGCTTCGACGCGGCCCCGTCCGGGTGGCGCTGGGGCGTTGCTGTGCCCGCCGCTGAAGGCGGGCACAGCGTTGTTCAGCGCGCGGGCCTTCGGGCTCCTTGTGGTGATTGCGGGGCGGGCTGGGCGAGGGCGGTGGCTGGTGTCGCGCTGTTGCGGTTGTGGATGCTGCGTGCGTGGGCGGCGAGGGCGCGTGCGCTGGGTGCTGGCCGGTGGGCGAGGCGGTGGATGCGCCAGATGAGGACGTGGGCGGGTGAGCGGACGTCGTCGAGGCTCCTGAGACGGACGATGCGATTGAGCAGCTCGCCGGGTGTGTGCCCAGCGTTCTCCGCTTGGGCCAGGGCGGCTTGCAGGGCCGGCCATGCGGGGTCGGTCAGGATCTGTTCTGCGTGCTCGGGGAGGGCCTGGCGGAGGTGGTGGATGTAGCGGCGGGCCGCGTCCTGCGGCGGCCGGTGTTGGGCGAGTGCGGCGATGGGCGCGGCGGCTGCGCGGGTGTAGGCGGTGTGGAGGTGGGTGAGGGCTTGGCGTGCCGCGGCTTCCTGTTGCCGGTGGTGGCGGATGTGGTGCCAGTGGCGTGCGGCGATGACGGCGAGGAGTGCGGCGTCGAGGAACATGGCCAGCGCGCTGTCGTCGGCTGGTGCGGGGGTGCGCAGGATGGTCTTGACGGCGGTGCGCAGGGCGCGGGCCTGGTGGTGTTCGGCGCGGATGCGGGAGCGGGTGGCGCGCTCGAACGCGGTGGCGGCGTGTTGGAGTTCGGTGGCGATGGTTGGCGGGGTGAGGGCGGGCAGGGAGTCGAGGGCTTCGCCGAGGGCGGCCAGGTGTGCCTGGGCTGCTGCGTCGTCGCCTGTGTGGGTGAGGAGGTGGGGAATGCGGTCGGTGGCGGCGGTGGCCTGGTGCCAGGGGTTGGGCCGGTGACGCTTCGGTGTGGCGGCGGGTGCGGCTGTGGCTGCTGCGGGTGCGGTGGTGTCGGTGGCGGCCAGGCGTTCGCGGATGCGGGGCAGGGAGAGGTCGGGGGCGAGGGTGGAGCCGGCGAAGGTGACCGGCTGCCCCTTGGCGTTGACATCGCCGGGGAGGGCGACGGTGTAGCCCAGGAGGTCTCCGGAGGGCGCGACGCGGGTGGTGACGAGGACGCCCATGCGGTCCAGGACGGCGAAGAACTCCGCCTCGTTTGCCGCTGCGGTCACGGCCTGGCGTACCCGGGTGCGCAGCACCTCGCGTGAGGTGCGGGTCTGGCCCTGGCGGTGGGCTTTGAAGTGTTCCTTGCTGGTGGGGCGTTTGGCTGCGGTGCCGTCGCCGGGGTTGAGGCGGCGCAGGCCGTAGTCGGTTTCGATCTGGCGGCAGGTGGCCTGGGCCTGCTTGTAGTCGTAGGTGCGGCGGGCGATGCGGCCGTCCTGCCGCACGAGGGTGGCGGCGATGTAGATGTGGTCGTCGGCGTGGCGGATGGCGACCCAGCGGCAGGCTTCAAGATCGCCTTCGGGGGCGATGCCGGTGGCGGCCACCACCCGTCGGGCGATGTCGGCCCATTCCTCGTCGGTGAGGGTGCGGTCCTGGGGGGCGGCGCGCAGGGAGCAGTGCCACACGGTGGTGGCGGGCGCGAGGTCGCCGCGCAGCGCGAGGGGCTGGTCGAGCTGGCGCGCGAGCTGGGCGATGGTGTGGTGGGAGCCGGCGCGCGGGTCGGGGGCGAAGCCGTTCCAGGAGGCGATCATGTGCTGGTCGGTGTGCTCGTTGTGCTTGCCGGGGCCGTAGAGGTAGGCGATCAGGCGCCGGGTGCCGCTCTTGCCAGTGGTGATCTTCGGTATCACGCCGCGTCCCGTCCCCGCACCACGTGCCCGACGGCCTCATCGACACCGGCTATGGCCGCCTCCACCAGGGCGATGAGGTGCTGGAAGGCGGCCAGGGCGGGTTTGTCGCCGTCGGAGTTGAGGTGGCGGGCGATCTGGTTGACGTTGTTGCCGATCGCGGCGAGCTGCCGGTTGCTGGCCATCAGCTCCCGCACGGTGCGCCGGTGGTGTGCCACGGCCGCCTCGGGGTTGTCGCTGCGGGCGGCGGCCAGGGACGCTGCGGCGACGAACCCGCCGGCGGGCATGCCCGAGCGCCGTGCCGCAGCGAGGATCTCCTGCTTCTCCTGCGGGCTGTAGCGCGGGCAGATCCGGTCCCCGCGCAGCCTCGGCTGGCGCAGCCGACGCCGCGCCGGCCGGGACGAAGCGGCGGACGCACCGTGGCCCGCGCCTTCCTCGGTCGGCACCCCCGGGCCGGCCGTTCCCGGTGCCGCCCCGGCACCGGGGCTGTCCTCCGCCACTCCCGGGGCGGAGAAGCCATAAGGATTCCTTATGGCACAACTTGCTGCGCGGTCGGTGGGATCAGGGCCGTTGACCTGCGGGATGTGCTGGTGAGGAGGTGTGCTGGGCATGAAGTCTCGCATTTCGATGGGGCGGTGGGTGATGAGCGCCGAGGTCCGGCGTGTCTGGGCGGTGCACGGGCTTTGTTGGCGGTCCGCGTCTGGTCCGCAGAGTTTTCGTGCGCCGGTTGGCGTGTCGGCGTTGATCGTGGACCGGCCGGGCGGTGTGGTCCGCGATCGGCTATTGGTTCAGGCAGCGGGCGGACCGGCTCGCAGAGCGTGGGAAGCCGGTCGGAGCAGAGCTTCAGTTGGTTCGGCCCGCGACTGGTCCGGGGCGGTGACCTGGAGGGATTTCCGGTCAGCCGTCCCGGACCGGTGGGTGGTCAGGGGGTGTGGGTGGTCCGCAGGGCGGTCATGACCTGGGTGAGTCGGTCTTCGCTGATGCGGTGTCCGGCGGTGCGGATGGCCTGGCGGACCGTGGCGCGGGTGGGGGGTTCGTGCGCTGTGGTCAGTGGGCGGACCAGGCGGACCAGTTCGTCCAGGGGCGCGGTGGGTGGCCGGCCCACGCGTCGCCGCACCTTCTCGTGGTCCGGCCGAGCCGGTCCCTCGCTTTGCCGTTTCGGGTGGTGGTCCGTGGTCTGGTCCGCATGGTCCGCTTCCTCGTGCGGGTGGTCCGGGGCTGGGCCGGAGGCCACTGCGGTGTGGGGAGCGAGGAGCGTGTGGACGGTGTGCTGGTGCGGCCCGGTCTGGGGTTGGTGGCCGTGGCGGGTGATGAGGATGTGGAGGTGGACGGCGCCGGCGAGGGCGAGTGGGGCGAGGGTGGACAGGGTGCCGACGGTGAGGTCGTCGAGGTGGAGGGCTGTGGGTGGGGTGTGCTGGTTGAGGCGGACGGCGTGCAGGGCGTTGGACCAGATACTTGCGGCCGTCGCTGCGGTGAAGAGGGTCCAGACGTAGAGGCGGGCGTGGAAGGTGGCGGTGCGCATCACGAGCAGGGCGCGTACGCCGTAGGCGATGAAGCCGTCGATGACCAGGGGGAAGAGGTAGGTCAGCGGGCCGCGGATGTGGATGGCGACGGCCATCTGCTGGAGGGCGTCGTAGGACAGGGCGCATCCGGCGGCGCCGAGGGCGGTGATGGCGGCGCGGTCCCAGCCGGTGGCACGGTGCCCTGCCGGAGACGTGGCGGGCAGGGTGGTGGGGTGCACGGGTGGTGGCTCCATGTGCGTGGGGTTCCGGGTGCGGGGGTGGCCCCGGGGGTGGTGTGGTCTCGTCCCACTCGTCCCGCCGCTGTTCAGGGCAGGTACGGGTGGGGTGGTGATGTCGGGTCGACTCGTCCCGGTCCGGTGACCCGTCCCCGCGCTGACCTGCGCGGGGACGGGTGGGACGGGTGGAGGCCGGTCAGGCCCCGACCCTGGCCCCGGCCCCGGACGCTTCGGCGCTGGCCGCGCCCGTGACCGCCACGGGAGCGGATCCCGCTGCGGCGGGTGGTGGGCAGTAGCGGGTCCAGGCGTCGAGGAACTGGGTGCGGGCGAAGCCCTTGGCCTGGGTGCCGCCGGGGAAGCGGCGGTTGGCCGAGGAGATGCCGTAGTCGCGCAGCAGCAGCTGGAGCCCGCGGGAGGTCAGGCCGTGGGGGCCGTATTCGGCCCAGGGGGCTTCCGGGTCGGTCTTGAGGAGTTCCAGCAGTCGGGTGGTGCGGATCAGGGCGGGGTCGCCCTCGGCGGTGAAGGCGCGGCGGATGTCGGCCAGGATGCGGACCTTGGTGCCGGCGTCTTCGTCCTTGTCGGCTTCCTGGGCGGTCATCACCCGGCAGGCGGTGCGGGCGCGCTGCGGCCAGGTGCCGCCGGCGAGGTCGGCGACCGTGATGAGCGGTTCCCAGGTGTCGGCGGCGCGGTCCTCCACCGGCATCTTCGGCCGCAGCCTCATGGCGCGCCGGTGCAGGGGGCGCAGCCAGGCGGTGAGGTGTTTGCGTGCGGTGTGCAGCAGGGGGGCGTCGGTGGCGAAGCGGAAGGACTCCACACTCTCGCCCTGGGCGCGGCGGCGCATGCGGATGACGATGGAGCGGTCCATGATCGTGTCGGGCAGGTCGCCGATCCCGGCCAGTGCCGCCATGGCGAAGGTGGCGAACTTCACCGGGGTGTGCTCGTTGCCGACGACCCGCAGGGCGGGGCGGTTGCGCTGGTGTCCGGCGTTGAGCAGGCCGCGCAGTTCCTCGTTGCGCTCGGCCGCACGCGGGGAGCCGAAGAGGGTGTCGACCTCGTCCACCAGGAGGGTGGGCGGGTTCTTGGCGTCGATGGAGCGGAAGATGGCCGCGGGGCTGGCGTTGACGGTGATCAGCGGGTCGTGCACCGTCTCGATCAGCACTTCCAGCAGGCGGGACTTCCCGCACCGCTTGAGCGGGCCGACCACCGCCAGCCGCGGCGCGTGCTGCCACGCCGGCTGCAGGTGGGTGGCGGCCACCCACAGCGTCACTGCCGACAGCGCCTCGGGGCTGGGCAGCACCACATACCGCCGCACCAGCGCGGCCAGGTCGTCCAGCACCCGCTCTCCCTTGTCGGGGGTGGGTCCGGTGGTGGGTATGTCGGTGTGGGATGGCGTGGCGGGTGCCGCGTCGTCCATACTGGGCATTGAGCTCCTCTGCGTGCGGGCCGTATGGGGCGGCAACCCCGGGTCCGCAGGTCGATCGCTAGGGATGGCGGTTGAGAGTCTGGGCTTGGACCCCTCGGCTGTGCGGCCGGGGGGTTTCTTCATGCCCGCGCCCGCCGACGGCCGTGGGAGGTGGTGCGGCGGGACTACTACTCTATCCCATCTCTGCCTGTTGCAGAAGCATTTTGCGCATCGCAGAACGGATGCTAGCCTTGTACTACCGTCCGCAGAGGGCCACTGCCCCAGGAAGGAGGCGATCGTGATGGAGGACGACACCGACCCGCCGGGCGTGCTGCTCAGCGGGGAGGAGAACGTCGCGGTACGCATCAAGCTCGAACGCGAGGCCCGCGGCTGGAGCACCAACGCCCTGTCCGACCGGCTCAATGAGGCCGGCTACGAGATGAACCCCTCCGCCGTCTGGCGCATCGAGAACCGCAAACGCCGCATCAACCTCGACGAAGCCATCGGCTTCGCCGAAGTCTTCGGCATCGACCTGCGCAACCTCGTCGGTCCGCCCCAGCTCGCCGCCAAGGCCCGCGCCATGGAACTCATCGACACCGTCATCGACGCCTTCCACCAGACCCAGCGCGCCAACGCCACCCTCACCCGCGCCCGCGACGCACTCGACGCCTACCTCACCCAACACCCCGATATCCGCGACGAAGCCGAAGCCATGGTCACCAACGCCATCGCCGAAGCCGCCACCAGACACCTGCACGACACCTACGGTCCGCAGGCCGACGAAGACGGCAACGCCCAGTCCCCCTCGGCGTAGCCGCGGCCGTACTTCACTCAACCGCCATCCCTGGTGATCGACCGGCAGGCCGGCATTGCCGTGCCGCACGCCTGCCAGAGAGGAACCACCCCTTTGCCCCGATCGGCTATACCCGCCGCCCGGTCCCTGCCCGCTCCCACTGCCGGGGAGCTGAGCTCGCATGATGACCGGCTGCTGACCGTGGACGAGGCGGCCGAACGCCTGGGCACGGGCGTGCGCTTCGTACGGCGCCTGATCCAGGAGCGCCGTATCCGCTACGTCAAGCTCGGCAAACCCGTCCGTATCCCCGAAAGCGCCCTGGCCTCCTACATCGCGCACCGCACGGTGCCCGCTGCCCACGAAGCACGGGACGCCCGCTACGGGAGGGCCGCCTGATGGCCGCCCGAAAGCCGCAGCGGCGGCGCGAGTTCGGCACCGTGCGCCAACTTCCCTCCGGCCGGTGGCAGGCGAGGTACTGGGCGCCCGACGGCAGCCGGCGCAGGGCCCCGGAGACCTTCGCCACCAAGACCGACGCCCAGACCTGGCTCACCCTGACCAAGGCCGATATCGAACGCAATCACTGGGTCGACCCGGACGCGGGCGCGGTCAACTTCGAGAAGTACGCCCTGCGCTGGGTGGATGAGCGCGGCCTGGCCGCCACCACCGACGAGCTGTACCGCAGACTCCTGCGCCTGCACATCCTGCCCGCCTTCGGCACGGCGAACCTCGACGAGATCACCCCGGCCGCGGTACGGACCTGGCGCGCCGAACGCCTGACGGCCACCGGCGCGACCACCGTCGCCAAGTCCTACCGCCTGCTGAAGGCGATCATGGAGACCGCGACGGACGATGAGCTCATCCGCCGCAACCCCTGCCGGATCAGGGGCGCCGGGATCGAAAAGGCCCGGGAACGCTCCACGGCCACGGTCGAGCAGGTCGACGCTCTGGCCGAGGCGATGGGGCCGCGCTGGCGGCTGATGGTGTACTTCGCCGCCTACGGCCCCATGCGGCCGGAGGAGCAGGCCGCCCTCCGCCGACCCGATGTCACCCTCGAACCGCTCTCCGTGCGCATCCGCGAAGCCGCTCCCGAACTGACCACCGGCCGCCGGGTCGAAGGCGACACCAAGTCCGAAGCCGGTACCCGCACCGTCCATCTGCCCGCCTTCCTCCACAAGGAGGTCAAGCGGCACCTGGACTGGTTCGCCGAGAAGGAACCGAACGGCCTGGTCTTCGTCGGCGAGCGCGGCAAGCCGTTCCGCCGCTCGACTTTCGGACGCAAGTGGCGCAGGGCCCGCGCAGCCGTCGGGCTGCCGGGCGACTTCCGCTTCTACGATCTGCGCCACACCGGCCATACTCTGTCCACCCAGTCCGGCGCCACCTTGAAGGACACCATGGTCCGCGCCGGCCAGTCCTCTGAGAAAGCCGCCCTCATCTACCAGCACTCCGACGACCTGCGCCAGCAGGAAGTCGCCGCCGCCCTCGACGCCAGGGTGCGCCTGGAGCGGCAACAGGCCGCTGAGCGGAGTGATGCCACGGACGGTTGAACGGGGAGAGGTGCGGCGGGCGGGCTTTCCGCTCGCCGCACCGTCGCCGGACGGTCGGCAGTGCGTCACGCATCCATCGGGCCGGCGATCTTCGGCTCTGTCAGGCACCAGGGCTCTTGCGGCCTATCCCCATCCGGTGATCAGGGCTTCGCTGCCAAGACGCTTAGCCTCGATTCACCGATCGGGTTCTGGTGTAAGCGTTTCTGCGTTCTCGGTGTGGTGACTGGTGGGAGGGCATGTCGTACTCGCTGGTCTGCCCAGCTTTTCCACATGTGTTCCGGTCGGGCCCTGGCGGGCGGGGTGGGCAGGGTCAGTCACGTTTATGGGGGCGCGTGGGCGGCCTCGAACAGTTCGGTGAACGCGTCACGCCAGCTCCATCGATCGGGCAGGTGCAGAGTCAGGCGTCGGGCGGAGCGGGCGATGCGGGCGGGGACGTGGATCAGGAGCGCGCGGAGGGTGGCGGTGGTGGCCTTGGCATGGAACGTCCCGGCCAGGGCTCCGGCTGCCCGCAGCAGGTTGTGGGTCATGGCCCACAGGATCAGCCAGGCAGCGTTCGCGTTGAACCTTCCTGAGGGCAGATGTGCCAGGGGTCCGGCCTTGCCGTCGGCGATGACCTGCTCGATCACCGCGTGGTGGCGGTGCTGCCGTTCGGCCTGGAGAGTCTCGAAGGGGCTGTCGGTGAAGAACGGGTGGCAGCGCCAGACGGGGAACAACTCGCCCTGCTCGCCGATGGTGGCGGGTTTGGCCAGGTCACGGACACGGCGCACGATCAGGCGGGCGGTGACCTGCTCGGCCTTCTTCCGGCCGGTGAAGGCGGTGCAGGCGGGGATCTCGGCGACCTCCGCGTCCGAGATCAGCTCGCCGGTGTCGGGATCGACGACCGCCCTGGGGTAGCGGATCGGCGTCCACGCGTCCTCGGGGATGGCGGCGATGGCCCGCTTGATCGACGGGTTCATTCCCGTCGTGATCGAGAAGTGGGTGCCGGCCCGGCGGCAGGCGGCCACCACGTCGGCGTTGTAGAACTGGCTGTCCGCGCGCAGGATGCGGATCCCGGTGCAGCCGGCCTCGATCGCGCCTGCCAGGGCTTCGGTGACGAACCGCTCGGCGCCACGGGCATCCGCGGACTTGCCCTGCCGTAGCCGAACGGCGGCGATGACCGGCCGCGCGATCGGGGTACAGACCGTGGCCAGCAACGGATGCAGCGTGCGGATGCCCTTGAACCGGCCGACCTGGGCGCCCTGCTTGGCGGGGCCGAACACCCGCTTGTGTGTGGAGTCGACGTCGATGAAGGCGACCTGGTCAGAACCGGGCAGCAGCGGTGTGCGGGCGGCCAGAGATGCCAGGAACCGGCGGTGAACGCGGTGGAGTTGGAGTGCGTGCCCGTGGGTGAAGGAACGCAGGAACGTGCCCAGCGCGGAGGGGGCACGGACGCCGTCGAACAGCGCCGGCATGGCTCCGTGCCGCAGCCGGTCGGTGTCCTCGATGCTGTCCGCTCCCGCGCACATCCCAGCCACCAGCGACATCACCTTCGCCGCCGGGTTCGCTCCTGCGCTGTTGCCCGCCCCGGTGATACGGACGGCCTCACCGACCAGGTGGGACAGTCCGGCCCGCTCCGCCAGCCGCACCACCGGCACCAACCCCGCGTCGGCCACGAGATTCGGCTCATCGAACACGGCAGAGACCACCGCGGCGGCATGGGAAGATTGCATCTCGCGAGTGCTTTCTCAAACCGGTGACGTGGAACCTTCGACAAGTCCCATCGTCCCAGGTCAGAAGGCACTCGCGTCTTCATGTCCAGCTCACGGACAAGCGATCAACCGGTGAATCGAGGCTTAGTCAGGCCGTGTCGTGAGGCGGGCAGGGGAGGTGAGCGGCACGGACCGATTTGGCGGCTGTTCCCGCCGATCATCAACGTTCTGATCCAGCTGGGCAGACGAGTGCGTCCGCGGGCGCAACCGCTTCTCGATTTGCGCGAGTGTGACAGGGGTCACCAAGAATGCGTCTCACCATTTGGACAGCGGTGCAGGGAGGCCTCATGTGCTGAGCGCTATGGCGTGCTTCAGCGAGGTCTATGAGGCGAGATGGGGCACGTGGAGGGCACGGGGTGGGGGAGAGGTCTGGACAACAAACAACCCCCGGGTCGGTGACCTGGGGGTTTGGGGTGGAGCGGGCGACGAGAATCGAACTCGCGCTCTGAGCTTGGGAAGCTCATGTTCTACCATTAAACTACGCCCGCGCTGAGCGGCCCGGGGGCTGCTCGTGGGGGTCAGCTTACCGCATGTGGGGCCGGTGGTGCATCGGCCGAGGGGCCCGGCGTGGGGCCGGAGTGGCGGAGGAATCTTCCCCTAGGGTGTGGACCGTCGTCCAGTCCAGGGGAGTATGCAGCTTGCAAACCACCGTTGTCCGCTGTGCCGAAGGGCACGTGTTCAGTACCTCGCAGTTCCCGATGCAGCAGCTCGGGGAGAAGCGCATCGGACCGGGCCGGCTGGTGCGGTGTCCGCGGTGTGCTCGGTTGCGGAGCGCTGTGCCGGTGACTGCCGGGAAGTAGCAGTGGAGGGGTGAGAGGGGCCCTGCCGCGGGGAGCGGCGGGGCCCCTCGGCCGTCAGGTGAAGGACTGGGCGGGGGAGCCCGTGCAGGGCTGGAGGGTGAGGCGGGCGCCGGCGGCGGACTGGGTGACGCACAGGTCCGGTGCGGCCGGCGGGGACAGGGTCCCGGCGGGCGAGAGGGTGAACCGCTGGTTGGCGTCGCCGTGGCAGTCCCAGACGCCGAGCTCCACGCCGGCCCGGTAGTCGCCGCCCGGGATGTCGAGGCAGCGGTCGTGGGACAGGGCCGTGTGCAGGGCGCCGGTGGCCGGGTCGTGCCACCACTGCTGGGCGCGGTCGCCGGTGCAGGGTGTGCCGGTGACCGGGGTGCCGTTGCGGGTGGCGGAGACGGCCGGGCATTGGCCCGTGGCGGTGTTGGTGAGCGGGGTGAAGACGTCGTTCCAGGCGTGGGTGTAGAGGAGCGGGGCGGAGGTGCCCGCCGGGACGGCGCAGGACGCCTCGGCGGGGGTGGCGCCGAGCGAGTGGAGCTGGGTCAGGCAGTCGGCGAAGGCGGCGTGGCCCTTGGAGTTGGGGTGGAAGGACTGGCGGACGGTGTTCTCGTCGGGCGGGAAGTGGCTGAGGAGGTCGATCCACAGGCCGCGCACCCACGGGTCCTCCATGCAGACCTCGTGGCCGTGGAAGAGGCGGGAGAGGTCGAAGTACGTGGCGCCGGCGGCCAGGGCGGCGGCGCGGATGCCGGTTTCGAAGGACGGGACGGCCACGTTGCGGCCCCAGACGGCGTCGGAGTCGTAGCCGGTGCAGCCGCCGGGGATCTTGCCGGGGAAGCCGGGGTTGTCGTGGATGTCGGGGCCGATGGGGCCGGGGTAGGAGGCGACGACGAGGTCGTAGGAGCCGGGGGCGTAGCCGGCCTCGGCCATCACGGTGTGCAGGTCGGTGATGGTGGCCTCGACCTTGGGCCGCAGGCCGTCCACCCGGGCCTGCCAGCCCGGGGCGTAGTCGGTGTGGCAGGGCCCCTGCCAGAACAGGAACCAGCTCACCACGCAGTCGGTCATCACCGGTCCGAACTGCAGGTCGTCGTTGGCGCCGACGAACAGCAGGATGGTGTCGACGCGGGTGTTGCGGGCGGCGATGGCCAGGCTGTCGCTCTGGACGAGTTCGTCCGCGTACTGCGGGGTGCCGCCGATCCGGACGTTTTCGGTGGAGGCGCCGGAGCAGGCGAAGTTGTACGTGATGTCGGCCGGGATGCCGGTGCGGTGGATGGCCGCGTCCGAGGAGCGGTGGCACCAGTTGTCGGGGCCGTCGGTGGGGGGTTCGTAGTTGCCCACGCCTTCGCCGGAGATCTGGCTGTCACCGAGGGAGACGACGGAGACCGGGCGTTCGGCGAGGGGGCGGACGGCGGAGTCGCCGTAGAGGGCCGTGGCCTCGGCGGCGCGCCGCGCTTCGAGGGAGTCGGGCAGCGGGGCGGCGGTGCCGGAGGAGGGGGTGGGGGAGGCGAAGGAGGGGGTGGCGGGGAGGAGCGCGAGGAGGAGAAGCAGCGGGAGGAGGGGGAGGAGGGGCAGAGGGCGGGGGACGGGGACGCGGACGGAGAGGGTGGCGCGGCGGTGTGGTGCCATGGGGATCTCCCAACGGCCGGCAAGTGGGGTTACTGAGGGGTTTTACCTGCAAGTAACAGGCTTGGGAATACCCCGCGCGACAGCCAAGTGGGGTCACAGCACCGGGTTCTGATCCCTCGCCAGGCTCCGCTCCGGCGCAGTAGGCTGATGGCCGGTGACACGCTGTGCCCATAGGCCGACGGTGACCCGGGGGAGCGATGACCGATCCAGCGCACGGCGAGGCAAGCGGCCGGGACGAGCAGGGCAGCGCGCTCCCTGCCCACATCGGGCCGCTGGGCCCGGACGATCCGGTGGAACTGGCCGGTTACGTACTCCGCGGCCGGCTGGGCTCCGGCGGCATGGGAACCGTCTATCTCTCCCACACCCGCGGCGGCCAGCCGATCGCCCTGAAGGTGGTGCGCCCCGAGTACGCCGAGGACGAGGACTTCCGGCGCCGCTTCGCCCGCGAGGTC
Organism: Streptomyces sp. YIM 98790; assembly: GCF_011421595.1. Classification (GTDB taxonomy): domain Bacteria; phylum Actinomycetota; class Actinomycetes; order Streptomycetales; family Streptomycetaceae; genus Streptomyces. The sequence continues at coordinate 31,250 of NZ_WTLH01000004.1, forward strand.
GAGTCCGCCCGCCGCGTGCAGGGCCTGTACACCGTGCCGGTGCTCGACAGCGATGTCCGGGGGAGCGTGCTCTGGCTGGCCACCGGCTATGTGCCCGGCCTCTCGCTGGCCGAGGCGGTGCGCCGGCACGGCCCCCTGCCGCCCTCCTCCGTGCTGCTGCTGGCGGCCGGGATCGCGGAGGCGCTCCAGGCGGTCCACGCGGCGGGGATCGTCCACCGCGACCTGAAGCCCGCGAACGTGATGCTCACCGCGGACGGCCCGCGCGTGATCGATTTCGGCATCGCCCAGGCCGCCGACGCCACCTCGCTCACCGCCAGCGGGATGCAGATCGGGACCCCCGCCTACATGGCGCCCGAGCAGGCGATGAACCGCGGAGCCGGGGCCGCTTCGGACGTCTTCGCGCTGGGACTGGTGATCTTCTTCGCCGCCACCGGCGCGCACCCCTTCGGGGACGGGCCCATCCCCGTGCTGCTCTACCGCATCGCGAGCGAGGAGCCGGATCTTTCGGGCTGCCCGGAGCCGCTCACCGGCCTGGTCCGCCGGTGCCTGGCCAAGGACCCGGCCGAGCGCCCCTCGCCGCAGGAGATCGTCGCGCTGTGCGGCGATCTCTCCGAGGGCACCTCGCTGCGGCGTCACCAGGACTGGCTGCCGCCGGCGCTGACCGCGGACATCGCGCGCCGTGGGATTCCGGACCGCCCGCCGCCGCCGGTGCCGGTGCCGACGCCGGTGTCGCCCTCGCCCTCGCCCTCGCCGCGCCCGCCCGTCCCGCCGACGCCGCCCGTGCCCCCGCCGGGCGGTGACGAGTCCTCGCCGCGGCGCCGGAACCGCGGCCTGCTGGCGGCTCTGGCCGGCCTCGCCACCGCGCTGGTCACCGCCCTGACGCTGCTGCTGGTCCAGGTTCTGACCGGCGACGACGGCGACCGGCCGGGCGCCCGGGAGGGAGAGGAGACGGAGCAGCAGGGCACGGGACAGCAGGGCGTCGGCGAGGACGGGAGCACCGGCGACGGTACCGGGGACGGCACGTCCCGGGACCAGACCCCGGGGGGCGGTGAACCGGAGACCACGCCTCCGGTGGATGCGGTGGAGGACGAGGGTCTCTCACCGGACCCGGACCCGGGGACCGTCCCGGACGACAGCCAGGCCACCGACCGCGCGCCGTCCTGGACCTGTCTGGAGGCCCATCTGGCCCAGGAACCGGCGGTCTCCGAGAAGCGGCGGCACCAGCTCCCCGAGGGCCGCACCGCGGCCCACATCAACGACGGTGAGGCGGACCGGCTGGTGGCGTTCATGCTCCAGCAGGACCGGGAGACCGTCGCGGTGGTCCGCCTCTACTACGAACACCCGGGCATCGGTCTCGACGTGCTGGACATCGTCGATCCCGACTGCGCGCCCGTCGACTTCGACGTCCACGGCCCGGTGAGCATCGGCGACGTCGGTCTGGAGAAACGGAACACCATCGTCCTGGAGCTGGACTCCAAGCCCTACGAGATCGTGCTGGACTCCCTCCCGCAGGCCAACAGCTTCACCGCGGTCACCTTCCAGCCGGCCGAGGGATGAGAAGCCCTCACCCGCTTCTGTGCGCCCCGGGCATCGGCGGGGCCGCGCCCGCCTCCTCGCGGGAGGGCCGTTGCCCGGCCACCGCCGGTCGTCGAGGCCACGGCCGAGAGGAAGGCGGTCAGAGGCGGGAGCGGTGGAAGTCGATGTAGGAGCGGGACGGGGTGGGGCCGCGCTGGCCCTGGTAGCGGGAGCCGAAGGCCCCGGCCCCGTACGGCCGCTCCGCGGGCGAGCTCAGCCGGAACATGCACAGCTGGCCGATCTTCATGCCGGGCCAGAGCTTGATGGGGAGGGTGGCCACGTTGGAGAGTTCCAGCGTGACGTGGCCGGAGAAGCCGGGGTCGATGAACCCGGCGGTGGAGTGGGTGAGCAGGCCGAGGCGGCCCAGGGAGCTCTTGCCCTCCAGCCGGGAGGCGATGTCGTCGGGCAGGGTGATGGTCTCGTAGGTCGAGGCCAGCACGAACTCGCCGGGGTGGAGGATGAACGGCTCCTCCCCCTCCGGCTCGATCATCCGGGTCAGGTCCGGCTGCTCCACCGACGGGTCGATGTGCGGATAGCGGTGGTTCTCGAACACGCGGAAAAACCGGTCCATGCGCACGTCGATGCTGGACGGCTGGACCATGGTCGGGTCGAAGGGGTCGATGCGCACACGGCCCGCGTCGATCTCGGTCCGGATGTCCTTGTCGGAGAGAAGCACGTGCGGCACATTACCCCGTGCCCCCGGAGCCTCAGAATGTGCCGAGCTTGATCACGAACAGCAGGGCCAGCAGCTGGAGGGCGGAGGCGGCCAGCGCCTTCGGCCACGGGATCTCGTGCGAGCGGACCATCATCCGGGTGAACAGCAGCCCGGCGTAGAGCCAGGTGGCCGTGCCGACGACCTGGACCACCGGGTGGCCGCCGCCGAGGAAGGCGGCCAGGGCGAGCCGCGGCACATCGGTGAGCGAGGAGATCAGCATGGCCAGGCCGACGGTCGGCGCCCACAGGCCGTTGCCGCCGAGCTGCCGGGCCAGCTGGTGGGTCACGGTGCCCAGCAGCAGGCCGCTGATGACCATGGCGCAGCCGACCACCGGCAGGGAGGGGATCAGGGTGCCGGCCGTGGCGTTGAGGGTCTCCTCACGGCCTTCCTCCAGCCCGAAGACGGCGACCAGGCCGTAGAGGAAGGTGACGGTCAGCGCCGGGCCCCACATGGCGTAGTCGCGCATCCGCCAGAAGGTCGGGACGGGGCGGAAGACGACGCCGGTCAGCAGCTCCTGCCAGCGCAGTCTGGGGCCCGGCGGCGGGGCCTGGGCGGCGATGGGGTTGGGCTCGCCGTCGTCGTCGCGGTACTCCTCGCCGGGGCCGTGGCCACCGTGGCCACCGTAGCCGCCGTCGTCGCCGAAGGCGTCCTCCGGAGGCCGGAATTCCGGCTGCGTCGGCTGCGGCTGGTGCTGCGGCTGCCCCGGTTGCTGGTAGGGGTGCTGCTGGTGCTGCGGGTAGTGGGGCTGCTGGGGGTACGGCTGGCGACGCGCATCCCCCGGCCCCTGCGCGTGCTCGTTCCTGTATCCGGCCACGTCTACGAAAGTACCGTCTCCGGCACCGCAAAGGGTCCGGCAGGGGTCACGGACGGGACATGAACGGATGCAGGTCCGGAGGGAGGCCGTCCGGATCGGGCGGATGCGGCTTCCCTGGCCGGAGCTGCCGGAGGACCGGCCGGGGCCGGTGCGCGGCGGCACCCCGAACGATCCGGTGGCCCTGGCGCGCGACGGGCTGCTGTGCCTGTTCTTCCCGAACGGTGATGTGATCAGCACCGAGCTGCCCCGGTCCAGCCGCGGTGACCAGTGACCCCGCCCGTGATGACCCCGCCCGTGATGACCCCGCCCGCGATGACCCCGCCCCGGTGGCGGCCGCCGGCCGGGCGGCCGCCACCGGGGCGGGGGCGGAGGAAACGAAGGACGGAGGGGACGGAGGGGGCGCCGGAGCGGCGGGAGTCAGGACGCGGGCTCGGGCTCGGTGGCCGGCTCGGGCTCGGTGCCGGACCCCGGCTCGGTGGTGACCGACCGCAGCAGCAGCTGCGCCACGTCCACCACCTCGACCTCCTCGCGGGCCTTGCCGCTGTTCTTCTTGCCGTTGACCGAGTCGGTGAGCATCACCAGACAGAACGGGCAGGCGGTGGAGACGATGTCGGGGTCGAGGGAGAGCGCCTCGTCGACCCGCTCGTCGTTGATCCGCTTGCCGATCCGCTCCTCCATCCACATCCGGGCGCCGCCCGCGCCGCAGCAGAAGCCGCGCTCCTTGTGGCGGTGCATCTCCTCGTTGCGCAGGCCGGGCACGCGCCCGATGATCTCCCGCGGCGGGGTGTAGACCTGGTTGTGGCGGCCCAGGTAGCAGGGGTCGTGGTAGGTGATCAGGCCCTCCACCGGGGTGACCGGGATCAGCCTGCCCTCGTCGATCAGATGCTGGAGCAGCTGGGTGTGGTGGATCACCTCGTACGCGCCGCCGAGCTGCGGGTACTCGTTTGCGATCGTGTTGAAGCAGTGCGGGCAGGTGGTGACGATCCGCTTCTTCGGCCGTTCCGCCGGCCCGGCCGCCGCGCCCTGGCCGCCGCCCGCGGCGGAGCCGCCGTCGTCGTCCGGGGTGTCGCCGAAGGCGGTGTTGAGCATCTCCACGTTCTGCTGGCCGAGCTGCTGGAAGAGGAACTCGTTGCCCAGCCGGCGGGCGGAGTCACCGGTGCAGGATTCGTCGCCGCCCATGATCGCGTAGCTCACACCCGCGATGTGCAGCAGTTCGGCGAACGCCTTGGTGGTCTTCTTGGCCCGGTCTTCCAGGGCGCCGGCGCAGCCGACCCAGTAGAGGTAGTCGGTGCCGCTGAGGTCCTCGACGTCCTTGCCGACGACCGGGACCTCGATGCCCTTCTCCTGGGCGAGCTCCTTGGTCCACTCCAGCCGCTTCTTCTTGGCCAGGCCCCAGGGGTTGCCCTTGCGCTCCAGGTTCTTGAGCATCGTGCCGGCCTCGGAGGGGAACGCCGACTCGATCATCACCTGGTAGCGGCGCATGTCGAGGATGTGGTCGACGTGCTCGATGTCCACCGGGCACTGTTCGACGCAGGCGCCGCAGGTGGTGCAGGACCACAGCACGTCCGGGTCGATGACGCCGTTCTCCTCCGCGGTGCCCACCAGCGGGCGGTCCGCCTCGGCGAGGGCGGCGGCGGGCACGTCCGCGAGCTGCTCCTCGCTCGCCCGCTCGGTGCCGTCGGCCGTCCTGCCGCCGCCGGCCAGCAGGTAGGGGGCCTTGGCGTGCGCGTGGTCGCGCAGCGACATGATCAGCAGCTTGGGGGAGAGCGGCTTTCCGGTGTTCCAGGCCGGGCACTGCGACTGGCAGCGCCCGCACTCGGTGCAGGTGGAGAAGTCCAGCAGGCCCTTCCAGCTGAAGTGCTCCACCTGGGAGACGCCGAGCTGCGGCTCCTCGTCCCCGGCCTCGTCGAAGACGGTCTCGAAGTCGATCTCCTTGCCGCCGCTGGTCATGGGCAGCAGCTCGCCGAGCGCGGTGCCGCCGTCCGCGCGGCGCTTGAACCAGATGTTGGGGAAGGCCAGGAAGCGGTGCCAGGCCACGCCCATGTCGGTGTGCAGGCCGACCGTGATGGCCCAGGCCATGGAGACGCCGATCTTGATCGTGGCGACCAGGTAGACCAGGGTCTGCAGGGTGTCCGTGCCCAGCCCGTCGAAGGCGGTGACGAGGGGGTAGGTGACGAAGTAGGCCGCCTGGTAGCCCTCGACGTGGTGCAGCGCGCCCTCCAGGCCGCGCAGGGTGAGGATGGCCGCGCCGATGACCAGGATCACGTACTCGACGAAGTACGCCTGCCAGAAGGTGGAGCCGGCGAAGCGGGACTTGCGCCCGGCCCGGGAGGGCAGGGAGAGCAGCCGGATCACGATCAGCGTGGCGATGCCGAGCACGGTGCCGGCGGCGATGAACTCGACGAAGACCTCGTAGGGCAGGAAGCTGCCGAGCACCGGCAGCGTCCAGTCGGCCTGGAAGAGCTGGCCGTACGCCTGGAGCAGGGTGGGCACCAGGGCGAGGAAGCCGATGGCCACGAACCAGTGCGCCACACCGACCACGGCCCACCGGTTCATCCGGGTGTGGCCCAGGAATTCCCTGGCCAGGGTGAGGGTCCGCTGCCCGGGGGCGTCCGTGCGGCTGCCCGCGGGCACCGGCTGTCCCAGCCTGAGGAAGCGGACGATCTGCGCGATCGCCCGGCTGAACAGCGCGACGGCGACCGCGGTGAGTACCAGCGACACGACGATCGCTACGAGTTGCATGACGGCTCCTCGGACCAGCGGAACGGGCTGGAGGACAAAGCTACTGAACGGTAACTCAGTCGTTTTGGACCGAGCGTACCGAGATCGTCCCGGCCGTGCAGCCCGGCTGCGGGTGATCTGTGTCGCCCAGGCTTCCCTTACCCGGTCAACCCTGCCGCACGAGCCGGTGCGGACCTCGTGTTACTGTCCGGTAATTTCGTCCGGGTGGTCGCATCTGCGAATGCGGTGCGAAGCGGCGGCGCGCGCGGAACGCGGCGCGTGCCGGCCGCCCGGCACGGCAGCACGGCAGCACGGTGGCATGAAGGGCAGTGACAGGTGGCGCAGCGGATACGGGGGAACACGCGCGGGCAGGCGGCACGGGCGGCACGGGCGGCACGGGCGGCACGGGCAGTGCGGGCATGGCGGCCGGCCCTGGCGGCCGGCGTCCTGGTCATCGGGCCGGCCGGCTGCGCGGAGAGCGGCGGCGGCGCGCCGGTGACCCTCTCCGTGCTGGCCGCCGACTACGGCGAGCGCACCTCGGTGTCCTCCGAGGAGTTCTGGACCGACCTGGCGGAGCGCTACGCGGCCGGGCATCCGGAGGTGACGGTCGAGGTGGAGCTGGTGCCCTGGGAGGAGCTGGACGCCACCCTGGCCGAACGGGTGCGGGAGGGCAGCGCCCCGGACATCGCCCAGGCCGGCACCTTCGCCGACTACGCGGCCGGCGACGAGCTGTACCGGGTCCGCGACATCCTGCCGCTGCCCGTGCAGTCCGATTTCCATACTTCCCTGGCCCATGCCGGCGAGTACGACTACGAGCAGTACGGGATGCCGTTCATCTCCAGCACGCCCCGGCTGTTCTACAACCGTGAACTGTTCGCCTCGGCCGGGATCGACGGCCCGCCGGAGAGCTGGGCGGAGCTGCGCGGTGCCGCCGAGGCGCTGCGGGAGGCCGGGGTGCCCACCCCCTACGCGCTGCAGTTCGGCCCGGACACCGCGGACGAGGAGGCGCACTCCTGGATGCTGGCCGCGGGCGGCGGCTACACCGGACCGGCCGAGGGGTACACCCTGGACGCCCCCGAGAACGCCGGGGCGCTGGAATGGCTGCGGGACAATCTGGTGGCGCCCGGCCTGGCCGGAGCCGACCCGGCGGGGCTGGACCGGGGCGGCGCCTATGCCGGTTTCCTGGCCGGCGAGGTGGGCATGCTGCTGGCCCACCCCGCGCTGCTGCCCGCCGCCGAGGCGGCCGGTCTGCCGTACGCGCACGCCGGCTTCCCGGCCCGGCGGGGCGGTGCGGCCCGCCCGGCCGGGCTCTCCGACTGGCTGCTCGCCTTCCGCGACGGCGGCCACGGCGAGCAGGCCGGCGACTTCCTGGCGTTCCTCTACGACCCGGCCCACATGGCCGAGGCCATGTGGCGGTACGGCGCGGTGCCGTCCACGGTCTCGGCCTCCGAGGCACTGGCGGCGAACGAGGAGGCCGAGCCGCTGGCGGCGTTCGTCGAGCAGATGCCGGGCGCCGGGCTCCAGCCGCTGAGCAAGGACTCCTGGCCCGCGCTGCGCGCCCGGCTCCGGGAGGAACTGGGCGAGGCGGTCACCGGCCCGGACGGGGACCCGGCGGCGCTGCTGGCGGCGCTCCAGGCCGAGGCCGTCTCCGCGGCCGGCGAGGACTGAGCCCGGCCGGCGGCCGAGGGCCACCGCTCCGTCCGGCCCGTCCGCCCCGGCCCGTCCGCCCCGGCCCGTCCGCCCCGGCCCGTCCGCCCCGGTCCGTCCCCCGGCCGGTCCTGGCGGGCGGCGCGGAACACGAATGTCCGCATTATCCGTGAATGACGTAATAGTCGGGATAATGCGCGCATGACTCCGCGCCCCCGCCTTCCGGTCCGCCGCCTGCTGCTCGTCCTGGTCTGGGTCCTGCTGCCGCTGCTGGCCGTGGGGTGGTGGCTGTACGTGCGTCTGGACGGCAACGTCCGCACCGACCACGCCGCCGCCGCGGCGCTCGCCGACGACGCAGAGGCCCGTCCCCCGGCCGACGGCTCCTCCGGGGACCTGCGCACCTACGTGATCATCGGCTCCGACCGGGAGGGCGGCACCGGCACCGCCCGCTCCGACACCGTGGTGATGCTCCAGCTCCCCGGCGACGCCCGCCGCGCCGAGGCGGTGCACGTCCCGCGCGACCTGATGGTGGACATCCCCCGCTGCCGCAAGGAGACGGGGACGGAGTGGACCGAGCCGCGGCGGGCCCAGTTCAACTGGGCGTACCGGTACGGCGGCGCGGCCTGCACCATCCGCACCCTGGAGGACCTCACCGGGGTGCGGGTGGACAGCCACCTGGTCGTCGAGTTCTCCGCCGTGGAGAAGATCGTCAACGCGGTCGGCGGGGTGGAGGTCACGCTGGCCGAGGCCGAGCACGACTGGCATGTCGGCCACGACCTGGCCGCCGGCACGCATCTGCTGGACGGCAAGCAGGCCCTGGCCTATGTGCGCGCCCGCCAGCTGGTCGGCGACGGCAGTGACCTCAACCGGATCGAGCGCCAGCAGGAGTTCCTGCGGCTGCTCTACGAGCGCGCCCGCGGCGACTCCACGCTGCTCAACCCGGCCCGGCTCTACCCGGTGCTGGAGGCCGTCACCTCCTCGGTCACCGCCGGACCCGGCCTGGACAGCCTGACCGCGCTCTACGGCCTGGCCCGTGACCTGCGCTCGGTGCCCTCGCACGGCCTGCGTTTCCACACCGTGCCGGTGGTGCCGCACCCGGAGCGGGAGAACCGGGTGGCGCTGGACGAGGAGCGGGCGGGGGCCCTGTTCGCGGCCCTGCGCGAGGGCCGTGAGCTACCGTGAGCCGTATGGCCGAGGACAACCGGGGCGGACCGGTCAGGGTGCGGCGGGTGTACGACCCGCCGGAGCCGGCCGACGGCACCCGGGTGCTGGTGGACCGGCTCTGGCCGCGCGGGCTGCGCAAGGCCGAGGCCGGGGTGGACCACTGGGCCCGGGCGGCCACCCCCTCCAGCGAGCTGCGCCGCTGGTTCCACGGCCCGGACGGGAACCGGGAGGAGTTCCGGCGGCGTTATGAACGGGAGCTGGCCGCTCCCGAGGCCGCGGCCGAGCTGGAACGGCTGCGGGCCCTGCTGGCGGCCGGCCCGGTGACCCTGCTCACCGCGGTCCGCGACCCGGACGGCAGTCATGTCCCGGTTCTCCTCGACGCCCTCACCCGCACGCCGCCCCGCCCCGGCCGGGCCTGACCGGGCCCGAGCCGGACCGCCTCGCCGGGCGGGGGCCCCATGGGGCGCGAGAGGTGCACCCGCCCCTGTGTTCCCGCAGGTCACAGCAGTATGGTGAGTATTGAGCCAGTGCCGCGGACAAGAATTGAGCCCGACCGGCTCAGGTCATTTGACGCCGGGCTCCTCCCCCTGCATTCTTGAGTCAGACCTACTCAAGGTATGGGCTTGGAGGATTCCGAAATGGCACGTGCGGTCGGCATCGACCTGGGTACGACGAACTCCGTCGTCAGTGTTCTCGAAGGCGGTGAGCCTACGGTCATCGCCAACGCGGAGGGCGCCAGGACCACGCCGTCCGTCGTGGCCTTCGCCAAGAACGGCGAAGTGCTGGTCGGCGAGGTCGCGAAGCGTCAGGCGGTCACCAACGTGGACCGGACCGTCCGGTCGGTCAAGCGCCACATGGGCACCGACTGGAAGATCAACCTGGACGGCAAGGACTTCAACCCGCAGCAGATGAGCGCCTTCATCCTGCAGAAGCTGAAGCGGGACGCCGAGTCCTACCTCGGTGAGAAGGTCACCGACGCGGTGATCACCGTCCCCGCCTACTTCAACGACCACGAGCGGCAGGCCACCAAGGAGGCGGGCGAGATCGCCGGCCTCAATGTGCTGCGGATCGTCAACGAGCCGACCGCCGCCGCCCTCGCCTACGGCCTGGAGAAGGACGACCAGACCATTCTCGTCTTCGACCTCGGCGGCGGCACCTTCGACGTCTCCCTGCTGGAGATCGGCGACGGCGTGGTCGAGGTGAAGGCCACCAACGGTGACAACCACCTCGGCGGCGACGACTGGGACCAGCGCATCGTGGACTACCTGGTGCAGCAGTTCCAGAACGGCCACGGCCTGGACCTCTCCAAGGACAAGATGGCCCTCCAGCGGCTCCGCGAGGCCGCCGAGAAGGCCAAGATCGAGCTGTCCTCCTCCACCGAGACCTCGATCAACCTGCCCTACATCACCGCCTCCGCCGAAGGCCCGCTGCACCTGGACGAGCGCCTCACCCGCGCCCAGTTCCAGCAGCTCACCGCGGACCTGCTGGAGCGCTGCAAGCACCCCTTCCACAACGTGATGAAGGACGCCGGCGTCCAGGTCTCCGAGATCGACCACGTGGTCCTCGTCGGCGGCTCGACCCGGATGCCCGCCGTGGCCGAGCTGGTCAAGCAGCTCACCGGCGGCAAGGAGCCCAACAAGGGCGTCAACCCGGACGAGGTCGTCGCCATCGGCGCCTCGCTCCAGGCCGGCGTGCTCAAGGGCGAGGTCAAGGACGTCCTGCTGCTGGACGTCACCCCGCTGTCCCTCGGCATCGAGACCAAGGGCGGCATCATGACCAAGCTCATCGAGCGCAACACCACGATCCCGACCAAGCGGTCCGAGATCTTCACCACCGCCGACGACAACCAGCCCTCGGTGCAGATCCAGGTCTACCAGGGCGAGCGGGAGATCGCGGCCTACAACAAGAAGCTCGGCATGTTCGAGCTGACCGGCCTGCCCCCGGCGCCGCGCGGTGTGCCGCAGATCGAGGTCACCTTCGACATCGACGCCAACGGCATCATGCACGTCTCCGCCAAGGACCTCGGCACCGGCAAGGAGCAGCGGATGACGGTCACCGGCGGCTCCGCCCTGCCGAAGGACGACATCGAGCGCATGATGCGGGAGGCCGAGCAGTACGCGGAGGAGGACCACCGCCGCCGCGAGGCCGCCGAGACCCGCAACCAGGCCGAGCAGCTCGTCTACACCACGGAGAACTTCCTCAAGGAGAACGCCGACAAGGTCCCGGCCGAGGTCAAGACCGAGGTCGAGGCGGCCGTCTCCGAACTGAAGGAGGCGATGAAGGGCGAGGACACCGCGGCCATCCGCGAGGCTTCCGAGAAGGTCGCCGCCACCAGCCAGAAGCTGGGCCAGGCGATGTACGCGGAGGCCAAGGCGGGCGGTGCCTCGGCGGCCGGTGGTGCCCAGGGCGGCGCGTCCAACGCCTCCTCCGGTGACGAGGACGTGGTGGACGCCGAGATCGTGGACGACGACAAGCCGAAGGACGGTGCGGCGTGACGCAGGACCCGAACGGCTTCGACCAGGAGCCCGAGGTCCCCGACGCCAAGGCATCCGACAGCCCGGCCAAGGGCGGCGGCCCGGACCCCGACGGGGGTGCCGCCGACCAGGCGAACCCGTCGGGTGCCGCGGCGGGCGGCGGTGCCGAGGGCGCCGCTTCCTCCGGCTCCTCCGCCAAGGAGGTGCAGGAGGTCGCCCTGACCGCCCAGCTCGACCAGCTCCGGGCCGCGCACAACGAGCGCACCGAGGACCTGCAGCGGCTCCAGGCCGAGTTCCAGAACTACCGCCGCCGGGTGGAGCGCGACCGGATCGCCGTCAAGGAGATCGCGGTGGCCAGCCTCCTCACCGAGCTGCTCCCGGTGCTGGACGACATCGGCCGCGCCCGGGACCACGGGGAGCTGGTCGGCGGCTTCAAGCAGGTCGCCGAGTCGCTGGAGACCGTGGTCGCCAAGATGGGGCTGAGCCAGTTCGGCAAGGAGGGCGAGCCCTTCGACCCGACCATCCACGAGGCGCTGATGCACAGCTACTCGCCGGATGTCACCGAGACCACGTGCGTGCAGATCCTGCAGCCGGGGTATCGGATCGGCGACCGGACGATCCGTCCGGCGCGGGTCGGCGTGGCCGAGCCCCAGCCCGGGGCCAAGCCGTCACCGGCGGCGGCCACGGGCGACGGCACGGACGAGGAGGCGGGCGAGCAGGAGGCTGCGGCCTCGAAGCAGGACAACGGTGGCTCCGAGGAGAGCTGACGCCGAGCGCGCCCCCGGCCGGCCCCGGTCCCGTGACCGGGGCCGGCCCGGCGGCGCGTCGGCGACGGCCACGGCGACGGCACCCGCACGAGGAGGGACTCTGGGGCACCGGCACCGGGACACGGCGGGAGGAGGGACACGCAGGTGAGCACCAAGGACTTCATCGAGAAGGACTACTACAAGGTCCTGGGTGTCCCCAAGGACGCCACCGAGACGGAGATCAAGAAGGCCTACCGGTCGCTGGCGCGCGAGTACCATCCCGACGCCAACAAGGGCGACACCAAGGCCGAGGAGCGCTTCAAGGACGTCTCCGAGGCGTACGACGTGCTCGGCGATCCCAAGCGGCGCAAGGAGTACGACGAGGCGCGGGCCCTGTTCGGCTCCGGCGGCTTCCGCACCGGCCCCGGCGCGGGCGCCGGCCAGTTCTCCTTCGACCTCGGCGACCTGTTCGGCGGTCCGGGGACCGGCACCGGCACGGGCACGGGCCAGGCCGGCGGCTTCGGCGGCGGGCTCGGGGACGTCTTCGGCGGCCTGTTCAACCGGGGCGGCACGGGCACCAGGACCCAGCCGCGGCGCGGCCAGGACATCGAGTCCGAGGTGACGCTCAGCTTCACCGAGGCGGTGCACGGTGCCACCGTGCCGCTGCGGATGTCCTCCTCCGCCGCCTGCAAGGCGTGCTCGGGCACCGGCGACAAGAACGGCACCCCGCGGGTCTGCCCGACCTGCGTGGGCACCGGCCAGGTCAGCCGGGGCCGGGGCGGCGGCTTCTCGCTCACCGACCCGTGCGTGGAGTGCAAGGGCCGCGGCCTGATCGCCGACGACCCGTGCGCCGTGTGCAAGGGCAGCGGCCGGGCCACCAGCTCCCGCACCATGCAGGTGCGCATCCCGGCCGGGGTCGCGGACGGGCAGCGCATCCGGCTGCGCGGCAAGGGCGCGCCCGGCGAGCGCGGCGGGCCCAGCGGCGACCTGTACGTCGTGGTGCACGTGGACCCGCACCCGGTGTTCGGCCGGCGGGACGACAATCTCACCATCACCGTGCCGGTGACCTTCCCGGAAGCCGCTCTCGGTGGTGAGATCAAAGTGCCGACGCTGGGTGGCCCGCCGGTCACCCTGCGGCTGCCGCCGGGCACCCCGAGCGGGCGCACCATGCGGGCCCGGGGCAAGGGCGCGGTCCGCAAGGACGGCACCCGCGGCGATCTGCTGGTCACCATCGAGGTGGCGGTGCCGCACCAGCTCGGGGACAGGGCACGCAAGGCCCTGGAGGAGTACCGCAAGGCGGCCGAGGGCGAGGACCCTCGGGCGGCGCTGTTCGAGGCCGCGAAGGGAGAATGACCACATGGACGGCCACGGCCGTACGGGACCGGGAGCCGGAGCAGTACCGGGTCCGGGCCCGAACCCGACCAACCCCTACGAGCTGACGGAAGAGACCCCGGTCTACGTGATCTCGGTGGCGGCCCAGCTCTCCGGGCTGCACCCGCAGACGCTGCGCCAGTACGACCGGCTGGGCCTGGTCTGCCCGGACCGTACGGCGGGCCGTGGCCGCCGCTACTCGGCGCGGGACATCCAGCTGCTGCGCGAGGTGCAGCGGCTCTCCCAGGAGGAGGGCATCAACCTCGCCGGCATCAAGCGGATCATCGAGCTGGAGAACCAGGTCGCGGCGCTGCAGTCGCGGCTGGCCGAGATGCAGCAGGCGCTGGAGGGCGCCGCCGCCGCCATGCGGCAGCGCGAGGCCGCGGTGCACGCCTCCTACCGGCGCGATCTCGTTCCCTACCAGGACGTCCGCCAGACCAGCGCGCTGGTGGTCTGGCGCCCCGACCGGCCCCGCCGCTGAGGCACTGCGCCGGTCCCGCACGGCGCGGGCGGTCGCGCCGCCGGGCCCGCCGCTCCGCCGAGGGGCGCGCGGTGCCCGGGGAGCGCGGCGCGCTGTGGCGTACACCACTTCGCACGGTTCCGGCGGTCTCCGCGAGGGGCGGCGTTGAAGCCTTTCACCCCTGCGCAGGTGCCGTGGAGGCGACATGCACGTGTGAGGTGCATGTATCCCTTGTGGAGGGATACGCGGTGCTTCGTCCCTGATGTCGATTGGGGCCCCAAACCCCCTCTCACCTGCGGCGGAACCCCCGCTGCGGCCTCCGCCGGGGGCACCGGCGCGGCCCGGTGCACCGGCGGTCCGGGGAGAGAGTGTGAAGCCGGGGGAAATGAGGGAGTAGCCGAGTCGCGTGGTGGGAATGGAACCCGCCGGGCTAGGGTTGTACATAGCGGTCGTAGTTTTTGCTTGTTCGTGTTACCCGCACGCTCGCAGTAAACGTTGTTCGCGGGCGCGCTGCTTGCCTTCAGGGATCTGGAGGAGTCGCGTCGAGACCGGCCCGGGGCGCCGTAAGGTGCGGCGCTCACGTATCCAGCCCCTGTCAAGGAGCAGTGAATGACTCAGGGAACTGTCAAGTGGTTCAACGCGGAGAAGGGCTACGGCTTCATCGCGCAGAACAACGGACCGGACGTGTTCGTCCACTACTCGGAGATCCAGGGCCACGGCTTCCGCAGCCTGGAGGAGAACCAGGCCGTGGAGTTCGAGGTGACGCAGGGCCCCAAGGGCCCGCAGGCCACCGCCGTCCGCGTGCTCTGATCCGAACCACGGCGGTCTGTACCGACTGACACGTGTCGAGAGGGCCGGTATCCCCCGGAGGGATACCGGCCCTCTCCGTGCCCTCTCCATGCGCTCTCGGTGCCCTCTCCGTGCCCTCTCCGCGCCGGCGTGCCGCCGGCCCCGGCCGGAGCCGCGGGGCCCTCGCGGGCCAGGGGCCGTCGCCGTCCCCGGGCCCGCTCCATCCTCTGCACGGACCCCGCACAGGTTTCTCAGATTCGTCTCATACTTGTGCGGCACAGTGCCGGGGCATGGACAGCACCGCTCAGACCCTGCGGCCTGCTCCGTCCACAGCGGGCAGGCCCACCGGCACCGCATCCGGCCCGGCCTCCGGCGGCGTCCCGGAGACCCCGGCGGGACCGGTCCGGCGCGATGCCGCGGTCCGCGCCGCGGCGGCCGCGGTACCGGCCCTGGCCCTGCTCCCGGCCTGGTACTGGTCGGTGGCCGGCGACGCACCCGGCGGGGCCCTCCACGTCCTCGCCCGGCTGGCCGCCGTCACCGCCGCCGTGCTCCTGCCCGTCCAGGTCGTGCTGCTCTCCCGCACCCCCCTGCTGGAGCGCCCGTTCGGCCTGCACCGCATGCTGCGCCTGGCCCGCCTCGCCGGGACGGCCTCCCTGGCCCTGGCGCTGGCCCACGCCGCCCTGGTGCTGCCGGCCAACGGCGATCCCCTGGACCTGCTCTCCCGCACCCCCGGCCTGCTGCTCACCGCGGCGATCCTGGCCGCGGCCGCCCTGCTGTGGGCGGCCGGTCTGCGGCTGCTCCGTGCCGCCCGCCGGAAGCCGTCCCGCGGGAGGCGCGGCCGGCTCGCCTCCCTGCTCCCGCTCTACGCCTTCCTGGGCATGGTCCTGGTCCTGCCGCAGCAGCTCTTGCACGACAGCGCCTCCTTCGTGCCCTCGACGGCGGCCCGCGCCTTCTGGTGGACGCTGTGGGGCGTCGCCGCCGGGGCGTTCCTGGCCTGGCGGGTCCTGCTGCCGTTCCGGCGCCACCGCCGTCACCGGCTGCGCGTCGCCTCGGTCGTCGCCGAGGGCCACGGCGTGCTGTCCGTCACCATGACCGGCCGGAAGCTGGACCGGCTGCGGGTGGCCCCCGGCCAGTTCCTCGTCTGGCGTTTCCTGCACCCCGGGACGTGGCGGCACGCCATGCCCTGCTCCCTCTCCGCCGCACCGGACGGCAGCGGGCTGCGCATCTCGGTCCGCACCCGGGACGGTGACGGTGCCGCCGCCTCCGTCCGCTCCCTGCGGCCCGGCACCCCGGTGTGGTTCACCGGCCCCTACGGCCGCTTCACCGCCCGGGTCCGCACCCGCCCCCGGGTGGCCCTGATCGGCGCCGGAATCGGCGTGGCGCCGCTGCGCGCCCTTGCCGAGGGGCTCGACTACCGGCCCGGCGAGGCCGTCCTGCTGCACCGCCACAGCGGCGGCAAACCGCTCTTCCGGCGGGAGTTCACCGCCCTGGTCCGCCGGCGCGGCCTGGAGGTCGTCCGGCTGCCCGGCCACCGCCGTGCCCCCGGCTCCTGGCTCGGCGACGCCCCCGGCGACGAGGAGCTCCCCGAGGACGACCTCGCGGCCCTCCGCTCCCTCGTTCCCGACATCGCCGGCCGCGACGTCTACCTCTGCGGGCCCGGCGAGTGGACCGCCGCCGTCCTGCGCACCCTCGGCGCGGCGGGTGTGCCTCCCCGCCAGATCCACACCGAGCCGTTCCGCCTCTGACGTGCCGCCCGGCCGGCCGATCGGGAGGGGTGCAGCCGGGCCGTCGCCTCCCGGCCCGGCACGCCGTGTGACCGGCACACCGCCGCGCACCGCCGTGCACCGGCGCGCATTGCCGGGCACGGCGGCCGTCCCCGGGGCGCGCCGCCTCCGGCGCTGGTCATCTCGCGGGCCGCGACGCCCACGAACGGGTGAGGTCGGCGGCCCGTGCCCGCCGGTCCGGTAGAACCGAGGCCCGCCGGGTGCGGCGGTCAGGGACGGTACGACAAGGGCTGGGTGACTCATGGAACGACGGGGTTTCGGCAAGGGCGTGCTGACGGCGCTGGCGGCGGGGGTGACCCTCCCGGCACTGGCCGGGCCCCGCGCGCAGGCGGTGGCGGCCGACCCGGTGGAGGCCGGATGCCGCCGTTCGCTCGACGAGTACACGCTGCCCTGGGCGGAGCAGACCCATGAGATCGTGCAGCTCGCGGACAGCCCGGTGCTGCTGATCTCACAGATGGAGCCGAGTGCGCTCGTGAAGGTGGCGCTCGCGGAGGAGAGCGGCCTCCCGCACACCGCCCATGCCTTCCCGCTCGGCGCGGCGGACGCCCGGGCGCACGGTCTGGCACTCTCCCGCGCCTATCCCGGCAAGGTCTGGTGCACGCTGGAGGGCGCACACCGGCTCCTGCTGGTGGACCCGCACCCGCGGCAGCCGGACCGCCCGCCGACCGTGCTGCGCACCCTGGACCTGCCGCCCGCGGCGCGTGGGCCGCACTATGTGGGCGAGTACGGCGACGACCTGTGGGCCACCTGCAAGGCGAGCGGGACCGTGCTGCGGATCTCCCACCGCGACCCGGAGCGGCACCGCGTCTACCGGGCCGAACCCGACCCGATCTTCATCGCCCGGCATCCGGTCAACGGCCACTTCTACGTCAGCCAGGACCGGTCGAGTGCGATCCTGCGGATCGATCCGCGCAGCGGGGACACCCGGCAGTTTCCGGTGCCCGCCGAAGCCGGGTCCACCCCGGTGGGCCTGATCGCCGGGCCGGAGGGCGTCTGGGTGGTGCTGCTGGGCACCCAGGGCGAGGGGACCGGCACCTTCGGCCGGATCGCCGCCGACGACACCATGCACTGGCACCGGCTGCGCTCCCCGGGCCTGACCGACGCCTCCCTCCTCCACCTGGCCTTCGGCACCGGCGGCACGAGCAGCACCGGTGGCGCCGGTGGCGCCGACGCGCGGCGGGAGCTGTGGCTGCTGGCCTCCTCCATCATCAACAGCCACGCCATCGACATGATCATCCACGTCGGCTTCTCCGACGGCTGGCGGCAGATCACCACCGAATCGGCCGCCGCCCTGCCCACCCAGCTCTGCAAGGCGCACCGGCTGCTCGTCCGGCCCGGCGCGGTGCACGCCACCGAACTCTCCACCGCCACCCTCGCCACCCTGCGGCCCGCCCCCGACTGCACCTTCGACCACCCCGTCACCGAGGACCGGCACTCCACCCCCGCCTGACCCACGCCGCAGCGCAGGCCGCAGCGCAGGCCACAACGGGGCCGGGGCGGAGATGCGTCGGCCGGGTGTGCCCTGCGGCGGCGAGCGGCCTGGCAGACGGCTCCGCGACGGGGGAACGCAGGGCGGGGGCGACCATCGAACGCCAACGGCACCGGCCATGGGCCGCGCACGCAGCGCGCGGGGCGGGATCAGTCCCGGGAGCGGGGTGTGCGCGGGGAGCTGCCGTACGTGCCGGACGGGGGCGGGGCGCCGGTGCGGGCGTTGAGGAAGTAGGCGCCGAGGCTGGCGGCCAGGGTCGCGAAGACGATGACGGAGTACAGGGCGAGGATGATCTCCATCACCCGCGCGTAGGGGTCGGGGCTGTCCATCGGGGTGCCGCTGATGGCGGCCAGGGCCGCCGCGTGCAGGGCGGTGGCGAAACTGTCGTAGACCCGGAACTCGTGGAGCAGTTCCGCGCTGAGCAGGACCACCATCACGGTGACCAGGGCCAGCCAGGTCAGGCGGTCACCCAGCAGCCGGGCCGCCGAGCGCGAGGTGCGCACCGCCGTGGACAGCACCCGGCCGCTGCGCAGCAGGCGGACGGAGCGCACCAGGCGCAGCACCCGCAGGAACGGCAGTGCCAGGAAGATCAGCTGCCACCAGTGGCGCCGCAGGAACCGCTTCCGGCGCGGGGCCGCGTACAGGCGCAGGGCGAACTCGGCGATGAACAGCGCCCACAGCAGCCACCCGGCCACGGCCAGGGCGAGGGCCGCCGGGCTGCCCGCGCGGGCCATGCGTTCGCCGATGACGACCAGCAGGAAGATCACCCCCAGTGCGCTCATCACCGGGGTGAGCCGGTCCAGGAGCTGGTCGGCGAAGCGTTCCCGGTCCTCGGGCGAGGACGGCAGGCGGGGCGGCCAGGGCTGGGACATGGGTCGGGGAGTCAGGAGGCCGGGGGTCAGCGGGGGGCGCCGGTGCGCGGCACGGCGAAGGTCTCGTCGGCGCAGAAGGTGCTGCCCCCGGCGTGGCCCGCGGCCGCGTCGTACCCGGCGACGGGGTCGCCGGCCGGGCCGTCGCCGGGCGGCCGGCCCGGCTTGCGCCGGGCCGCGGCCAGCAGCGCGGCGTCGCCCTGTACGTTCGCCGCGCTGCTGGACCGCAGGTCTTCGGGGGCCGGGCCGGTCAGGGCGGCGGGCCCGGTGGAGGGTGGTGAGGTGGCCGGGCGGGATGCGGCGCGGGATGCGGGGTGGAGGACGTGGGGGATGCCGGGCACTGCCGCCTCCCGGTGGGGGTCGGGGGGACGTAAGGGCGCTCCACAGGGGTAACGGCCCGCCGGACGTTCCGTCAATGCACTGTGGAAGCCATCAACGTCCCACGTCAACGACGGTATGACGCGGGTTTCCCGGGCGCGTGTCGCCGGGGCTGGGGTGCGGCACTGGTCCAGACCGGTGACCGTGGGCGCGGGCGGGCGGCAGGTTTTGCCCGGCCTTTACCGGACGGACCCGAATGGGCGCGGGCCGGTGGCCGGTATCGCAGCGCGCTCACACGGTTGCCGTATGACACACCACGCGCATGGCCACCGCCCCGGGCGGTCGCCGATATCCGCTTCCGCGATCCCCGCCCGTGTGCTGTCCGCGGCGGCGGTGCTGCTGCTGGTGGGGCTGGCCGCTCCGGCGCCCGCTGCCGCCGCCTCGCCCTCGCCCTCGCCCGCGTCCGCGTCCGCGTCCGCGTCCGCGTCGACGTCGGCGACGGCGACGGCGGCCCGGCCGTCGGCCGACGGCCGCATTCCCTGGCCCGGCGGCCCGCTGAGCACGGTCGGCAAGCTGATCTGGGAGGCGGGGGAGGGGCGGCTGGGGCTGTGTTCGGGCGCGGCGGTGGAGGCGGAGAACGGAAGCGTGGTGGTGACCGCCGCCCACTGCGCCCGGCCCCGCGGCGAGGTGGGCGCCGCGTGGTTCGTGCCCGGCTACGACCGGGACTGGTCCTCCTTCCGGGAGGACGGCTGGCGGGTGAGGTCGGTGCACGTCCCGGCCGGCTGGGACCCGTACGGTCCCATGACGGAGGTGATGGCGCACGACTACGCGTTCGTCACCGTGGAGCACAAGGACGGACGCTCGCTGCAGGACACCCACGGCGCCAGCCGGCTGCGCTTCGCGCCGGTGCCGGAACAGGGCGAGGTGACCGCCCTCGGATATCCGGCGGCCGGGCCGCACGACGGCGAGGTCCTGCACTACTGCGCCGGGCCGGTGCGGGTGCTGGGGCCCGGCGAGACGAGCCGCGCCTACCGGGGCGGGCTGCTGCTGAAGGGCTGCGACATGAACGAGGGCTCCAGCGGCGGGCCCTGGCTGTGGGACTTCGGCCCGGACAGCGGCCGGGCGGGCACGGTGATCGGGGTGACGTCGGCGGGCAACGGCACCGGCGCCCTGCTGGGCCGCCCCTTCCCGGAGGCCGCCCGCTCCCTCTTCGACACCGCCCAGCGGCAGGACCTCTCCGCCGTGCCGCGGGACCGGCGCCGGGAATAGCGGGCGACCGCCCGCGACCGCCCGGCAGCCGCGGGGAACGGGCGGGACGGGCCGGCGCTCCCCGGTCCGGCGCTCCCCGGGCCGGCGCGGCCTCGGCTCAGGCGTTGCCCAGGGCGCCGGTGAGGGCGATCCGGATCAGGACGCGGTCGGGGTCCGGGCGCGGGGTGCGGCCGTAGCGCTCGGCGTAGCGGGCGACGGCGTCGGCGATCGCGGCCGGGTCGGTGACCACGGTGGCGACGCCCTCCAGGGTCGCCCAGCGGCCCCCGTCCACCTGGCAGACGGCCACCCGGGCGCCGGGCGGCCGGCCGTCGGAACCGGTACCGGCCCCGGCAGCCAGCACATGGGCCACCTTGGCGCTCTGTTTGCGGGTGATCACCCGGGCCACCCCGCGCTCCGGGTCATAGGTGACGCCGACCGGCACCACATGCGGGGTGCCGTCCGGCCGCAGCGTGGTGAGCGTGCACAGATGCCGCTCCCGCCAGAACGCGAGATACGACGGCGCGGGCCGCCGGGGGTCGATCGCCATCAGAGGAAGTCGGAGGTCTCCAGGTCGAAGCCGAAGGGTCGGGCAGCGGCAGCGGCTTCCCGAACGGCACGCGGTTCTCGGCGGCGTAGCCGCTCGCCGTCCGGCGGTGGGGACACGACGATTTCCCCCTCGATCAGCTCGGCCCGGAATCCCTGGGGAACGTCCAGGGCGAGGAAGGTCTGGAGGAGATCTGCCGACTGCGCCGATGCATCCGACGCCGATTCGTGCGCGGCCATGACAGTCATGGTGCCTCCTCATGGGTGAGGAGGCCAGTGTGCACGGCGAATCGCCCCTGCCGGAACGATCTTCGGGCAAGTTCCCTCCGGGGGTGAGAGCGGGATGGCGGGCTGACGGCGGAACAGGTTGAGTGCGTTAGACTCAGGATTGTGGAGGGTCACCCAGGCAAGACGCGGGCTGCCGGCGGTGGACCGCCCGGCCGCCCGCACCGGACGCTGCGGTCAGGATCAGCCAGGAGGAGATACCGGAAGTGAATGGGGAGCTGACCAATCGGAGCCGGGACGCGATCAGCGCGGCCAGCAGCCGGGCGCTGACCGACGGGCATCCGGACATCACCCCGGCCCATCTGCTGCTCGCCCTGCTCCAGGGCCAGGACAACGAGAACATCCAGGACCTGCTGGCAGCCGTGGAGGCGGACCAGGCGGCGCTGCGCTCCGCCGCCGAGAAGCTGCTCGGCGGCCTGCCCCGCGCCCAGGGCGCGTCGCTGTCCAAGCCGCAGCCCGACCGGCAGCTGCTGGCCGTGCTCGCGGACGCCGCCAAGCGCGCCAGGGAGCTGGGGGACTCCTATGTCTCCACCGAGCACCTGCTGATCGGCCTGGCCGCGCAGGGCGGCCGGGCGGGCGAGCTGCTGCGCGCCCAGAAGGCCACGGACAAGCGGCTGGCCGAGGCGTTCGACAAGGCCCGCGGCGGGCGCCGGGTGACCTCCCCGGACCCGGAGGGCACCTACAAGGCGCTGGAGAAGTTCGGCGCCGATCTGACCGCCGCCGCCCGCGAGGGCCGGCTGGACCCGGTGGTCGGCCGGGACCAGGAGATCCGGCGGGTGATCCAGGTGCTCTCCCGGCGGACCAAGAACAACCCGGTGCTGATCGGCGAGCCCGGGGTGGGCAAGACCGCCGTCGTCGAGGGGCTGGCGCAGCGCATCGTCAAGGGCGACGTGCCCGAGTCGCTGCGCGACAAGCGGCTGGTCTCGCTCGACCTGGGCGCCATGGTGGCGGGCGCCAAGTACCGGGGCGAGTTCGAGGAGCGGCTGAAAACGGTGCTCGCCGAGATCAAGGAGAGCGAGGGCCGGATCGTCACCTTCATCGACGAGCTGCACACCGTGGTCGGCGCCGGGGCCGGCGGGGACTCGGCGATGGACGCCGGCAACATGCTCAAGCCGATGCTGGCCCGTGGCGAGCTGCGCATGGTCGGCGCCACCACCCTGGACGAGTACCGCGAGCGGATCGAGAAGGACCCGGCGCTGGAGCGCCGCTTCCAGCAGGTGCTGGTGGCCGAGCCGGACGTCGAGGACACCATCGCCATCCTGCGCGGTCTCAAGGGCCGCTACGAGGCCCACCACAAGGTGCAGATCTCGGACAGCGCGCTGGTCGCCGCCGCCGCGCTCTCCGACCGCTACATCACCTCCCGTTTCCTGCCGGACAAGGCCATCGACCTGGTGGACGAGGCGGCCTCCCGGCTGCGCATGGAGATCGACTCCTCCCCGGTGGAGATCGACGAGCTGAGGCGCAGCGTGGACCGGCTGAAGATGGAGGAGCTGGCGCTGGCCGGCGAGTCCGACGAGAACTCCCGCCAGCGGCTGGAGCGGCTCCGCCGCGAGCTGGCCGACCGCGAGGAGGAGCTGCGCGGCCTGACCGCCCGCTGGGAGAAGGAGAAGCAGGGCCTGAACCGGGTGGGCGAGCTCAAGGAGCGGCTGGACGAGCTGCGCGGCCTGGCCGAGCGGGCGCTGCGCGACGGCGACCTGGAGACCGCGGCCAAGCTCCAGTACGGGGAGATGCCCGAGCTGGAGCGGGAGCTGGCCGAGGCGTCCGAGGCCGAGGAGGCGGCCAAGGGCAGCGGTGCGGCAGCCAAGGACAAGCTGGTCAAGGAGGAGGTCGGGCCGGACGACATCGCGGACGTGGTGTCCTCCTGGACGGGCATCCCGGCCGGCCGGCTGCTGGAGGGCGAGACCGAGAAGCTGCTGCGCATGGAGGAGGCCATCGGGCGGCGGCTGATCGGGCAGGGCCCGGCCGTGCGGGCGGTGTCCGACGCGGTGCGGCGCAGCCGTGCCGGGGTCGCCGACCCGGACCGGCCCACCGGCTCCTTCCTGTTCCTCGGCCCCACCGGCGTGGGCAAGACCGAGCTGGCCAAGGCGCTGGCCGACTTCCTCTTCGACGACGAGCGGGCCATGGTCCGCATCGACATGAGCGAGTACAGCGAGAAGCACTCGGTGGCCCGGCTGGTCGGCGCCCCGCCCGGCTATGTGGGCTACGAGGAGGGCGGCCAGCTCACCGAGGCGGTCCGCCGCCGCCCGTACACCGTGGTGCTGCTGGACGAGGTGGAGAAGGCGCACCACGACGTCTTCGACATCCTGCTCCAGGTGCTGGACGACGGCCGGCTCACCGACGGCCAGGGCCGCACGGTCGACTTCCGCAACACCATCCTGGTGCTCACCTCCAACCTGGGCAGCCAGCATCTGCTGGAGCCGACCGAGACCCGGGAGGAGCAGCGCGAGCAGGTGATGGCCGCGGTGCGGGCCGCGTTCCGGCCGGAGTTCCTCAACCGCCTGGACGACGTGGTGATCTTCGAGGCGCTGACCGGGGAGGAGCTGGGACGCATCGCCGGGCTCCAGATCGACGCCCTCCAGCGGCGGCTGGCCGACCGGCGGATCACCCTGGACATCGCCCCGGAGGCGCTGCGCTGGCTGGCCGAGGAGGGCATGGACCCGGCCTACGGGGCCCGGCCGCTGCGCCGCCTGGTGCAGACCTCGATCGGGGACCAGCTCGCCCGGATGATCCTCTCCGGGGAGGTGACGGACGGCGACACGGTCCGGGTCAGTGCCACCCCCGGTGGCGGCCTGTTCCTGAGCCGGGCGGACCGGCCGGAGGGCGGCTGACCGGTGGCCGGACGGCCGCCGGCCGGTCGCCGGACGCGGGCCCGGGGCCGGGCCGGCACGGGGTGCGACGGGCGCCCGGAGGCATGCCTCCGGGCGCCCGTCCGCGGTTGCCAGGGGGGTGCGGGCATGGGGGAGGATGGATGTCTACCCGTACGAAGGGACCCTTCCTGTGACGATCGACCCGTCCTCGATTCCGAATTTCGGGGGTCAGCAGCCGAAGCCCGAGCAGCCGAAGAAGCCGACCCGCCCGGTCCTCCCGGACCAGGAGCTGGTGCAGCGGCTGCTGGACCAGATGAAGCTGAAGTACGTGGTGGACAAGGAGGGCGACCTGGTCGCCCCCTGGGAGAAGTTCCGCACCTACTTCATGTTCCGCGGCGAGAAGCAGCAGCGCGTCTTCTCGGTGCGCACCTTCTACGACCGTCCGCACGGCGTGGAGGACATGCCGCGCCTGCTGGAGACGGCCAACGAGTGGAACCGCCGCACCCTGTGGCCCAAGGTCTACACCCACACCCATGACGACGGCACGGTCCGGTTCATCGGCGAGGTGCAGATGATCATCGGCACCGGGGTGTGGCTGGACCACTTCCTCGCCTCCACGGTGAGCTGGATCCGCGCCTCCATCGAGTTCGACAAGTGGGCCGTGGAGCAGCTCGGCCTGGCCAAGGACGCCGACTCCGCGGTCTCCGGCGAGACCAACGGCGAGACCAACGGCGGCACCGGCGAGGCCGGCGGCGCGGACGACGAGCAGTAGCCCGGACGCGAGGAGACCCCGGGCCGTTGTGACGTAACCCGGGGTCCCTCGCGCTGCGCTCGGGCGTCAGAGGATCTTGGTGTCGGCCTCCGCGAAGTGGCAGGCGACCGGGTGGCCCGATCCCCGGTCCACCAGTGCCGGCTCCTCGGTGGCACAGATCTCCTGGGCCTTCCAGCAGCGCGTCCGGAAACGGCAGCCGCTCGGCGGGTCGATCGGGCTGGGCACGTCGCCCGTCAGCACCGTCCGCCTGCGCTGCCGTTCTTTCTTCGGGTCCGCGAGCGGTGCCGCGGACAGCAGGGCCTGGGTGTAGGGGTGGGAGGGCCGCTCGTACACGTCGTCGTGCGAGCCGGTCTCCACCACCTTGCCCAGGTACATCACCGCGACCCGGTCCGAGATGTGGCGGACCACGGACAGGTCGTGCGCGATGAAGAAGTAGGCCAGGCCCAGCTTGTCCTGGAGGTCCTCCAGCAGGTTCACCACACCCGCCTGGACGGACACGTCCAGCGCCGAGACCGGCTCGTCCAGCACCAGCAGCTTGGGCTCCAGGGCCAGCGCCCGGGCGATGCCGATGCGCTGCCGCTGCCCGCCGGAGAACTCGTGCGGGTAGCGGTTGCCGTGCTCGGGGCTGAGCCCGACCATGCCCAGCAGTTCCGCCACCCGGGCCTTGCCGCCGTCCCGCCAGCGGCCCTGCACCTTCAGCGGCTCGGCGACGATGTCGTTCACCGGCAGCTTGGGGTTGAGGGACGCCATCGGGTCCTGGAACACCATGCCCGCGTTGCGCCGCACCCGCTGCATGGAGCGGCGGTCCAGGCCGGTGATCTCCTGGCCGTCGAACCGCACCGAGCCGGCGGTCGGCTTGATGAGCTGGAGAATGGCGCGCCCGGTGGTGGACTTGCCGCAGCCGGACTCGCCGACCACGCCCAGCGTCTGGCCGCTGTCCACGCTCAGGCTGACGCCGCTGACCGCCTGCACCTGGCCCACGACCCGGCGCAGCAGGCCGGAGCCGCGGATCGGGAAGTTGACCACCAGGTCGGTGACGTTGAGCAGCGGCTCGCGCTCCCCGCCGCCGGCGTCGGGGGCGGGGGCCGTCGCGGTGGCGGCGGCCCCGGCCCCGGTGGGCCGGTTGTCCTGCGGGGCCTTGGACAGGTCCGCTGTCATTGGCCCTCCTCGCTTTCCGTGCTTGCCGTGCTTGCCGTGGTGTCGGTGGCGTCGGTGGCGCGGTCTCCACCGGCCTGCGCCGGGACGGCGTCGGCGGGCTCGCCCGCTCCGGCCGCTTCCGCCGCCCCGGCCGCCGTGGCCCGCTCGGTGTCGGTGCGGAAGAACATCGTGGGGTCCTCCGCCTCGGCCAGCCGGTCGCTGTGGTGGCAGGCGGCCCAGTGGTCCCTGCCGGCCGACGCCAGTTCCGGCTCGCTCTCCCGGCACACGTCGCTGGCCAGCGGGCAGCGCGGGGAGAACGGGCAGCCCGGAGGCATGCGGATCAGCGACGGCGGGGTGCCCGTGATCGGCCGCAGCCGCTCCTCGCCCTCGCCCTCCAGGGACGGGATGGAACCGAGCAGACCGGCCGTGTACGGCATCCGCGGCGTGTAGAAGACGTCGTCGGTGCCGCCGACCTCCACCGGCTTGCCGGCGTACATCACCAGCGTGCGGTGGGCCATGCCGGCGATCACGCCGAGGTCGTGGGTGATCATCAGGATCGCCGCGTTGACCTCGTCCTTGACCTGGAGCAGCTTTTCCAGGATCTGCGCCTGCACGGTCACGTCCAGCGCCGTGGTGGGCTCGTCCGCGATGATCACGTCCGGGTCGTTGATGATCGCCATGGCGATCATCACCCGCTGCCGCATGCCGCCGGAGAACTCGTGCGGGTAGGCCCGCAGCCGCTTCTCCGCCTGCGGGATGCCCACCAGGTCCAGCATGTGCCGGGCCTTGGCCAGGGCCTGCCTGCGGGGGACCAGGTGGTGCGCCAGCACCGCCTCGGCGAGCTGGTCTCCGACCGTGTGCACCGGGTTGAGCGAGGTCATCGGGTCCTGGAAGATCATCGCGATCTTCTCGCCGCGCAGCGCCCGCTGCTCCTTGGCCCGCATGGCCAGGATGTCCTTGCCCCGGTACAGGATCCGGCCGCGGATCCGGGCGTTCTTGGGCAGCAGGCCCATGATCGCCATGGAGGAGACCGACTTGCCGGAGCCGGACTCGCCCACGATGCCCAGCACCTCACGGGCGCGCAGCGTGTAGTCGACCCCGCGCACCGCCTTGACCAGGCCGTCGTCGGTGGGGAACTCGACGGTGAGGTCCTCGACCTTGAGCACCTCCTCGTCCAGCGGAGGCTTGGAGTCCGCCAGGGTGTAGGCGGTGTGCACCTCTTCGGCGCGGCCGTCGGACGGCGCCGCCGTCCCGGGGTGGGTCTCCGGGGCCGGGCTGTCGAGTGGTGGTGGTGTGATTCCCATCAGTCACGCACCCTGTTCTGTCGGGGGTCGAACGCGTCCCGCAGCCCGTCGCCGATGAAGTTCACCGACAGGGCGATGGCGATGATGAAGATGCCGGGCCAGTAGAACAGCCAGGGCCGGGTCACCATGGCGGTCCGGTACTCGTTGATGATCCGGCCCAGCGAGGTGTCCGGCGGCTGCACGCCCAGTCCGAGGAAGGACAGCGCCGACTCCAGCAGCACCGCCGCCGAGATCGCCAGCGTCACCGAGACGATGATGATGCCGATCACGTTCGGCAGGATGTGCTTGACGATGATCCGGGCCGCCGAGGTGCCCACCGAGCGGGCGGCCTCGATGAACTCCTTCTCCCGGATGGACAGCACCTCGCCGCGCACCAGCCGGGCCACCTGGGTCCAGGTGACCAGGCCGAGCACCAGGCCCAGCACGGCCACACCCTTGTTGCCCCACATCACCGCCACCATGGCGGCGAACAGGATGGTGGGGATGGTGATCATCACGTCGGTGATGCGCATCAGCACCGCCTCCAGCCGGCCCCGGAAGAAGCCGGCCGCGGCACCGATCAGGGTGCCCGTGACGGTGGCCACCACGCCCGTGATGAACGCGATCAGCAGCGAGATCTGCGTGCCGCGCATGGTCAGGGCGAAGTAGTCGCGGCCGATGTTGTCCTGGCCGAAGGGGTGTTCGCCCAGGTGCATGCCGCCGCCGCCGAGGAACCCGGGCACCACGCTGAGCGTGGGGCGGCCCTTGTTCACCAGGTCGGCGGAGTTGACGTAGTTCTTGTCCCACCAGCCGGGGATCGGGCCCAGCCCGATGGAGCTGACCGACAGCACCAGCACGAATCCGAGCAGGATCATGCCCGCCACCGCGCCCCGGTGCCGCAGGAACCGGCGCACGATGAGCTGGCTCTGGGTGCGGGCCTTGATGTCGAGGCCCTGTGCCGCGTCGCTGTCGCCCGGCGGACGGGGGTCGCCAGGAGTGACCGTGTGCGTCCCCGCGCTCTGGGCAGCTGTCTGTGCCATGTCGATCTCCTCCTAGGACAGCCTGATGCGGGGGTCGAGATAGGCGTAGGCGATGTCGGCGATCATGTTGAACAGCACCACCGCCCCGCCGGAGATCAGGAAGAAGGCCATGATCGGGTTGGGATCTCGCTCCCGGATGCCGTCCAGCAGCAGCGAGCCCATGGCCCGCCAGCCGAACACCGTCTCGGTCACCACCGCGCCGCCGAACACCGAGGCGATGTCGTAGGCGACCAGGGTGGTGATCGGGATCAGGCCGTTGCGGAAGGCGTGCCGCAGGATCACCGCCCGCTCCGGCAGGCCCTTGGCCCGCGCGGTGCGCACGTAGTCCTGGTTCATGACCTCCAGCATGGTGGCCCTGCTGTACCGGGAGTAGGACGCCAGGGAAACCAGCACCAGCGCCATGGTGGGCAGCGCCAGGTGGGTCAGGCTGTCCAGGTTGTGCTCCCAGTAGGTCCCCTCGTAGTTGGGCGTGCTGGGGCCGATGGTGGCGATGGGGCGGCCGTTGACCGAGTCGCTGTAGGCGGCGAACGACCACAGCATGCGGTCCATGAAGATCACCATCGCCGTGGCCACGGCGGTGCACACCGAGGCCGTGATGGCCGGCCGGCGGAACAGCTCGCCGCCGACGAACCAGCCGACGCCGACCGCGATCGCGATGGCCAGCCCCAGCAGCCCGATCACGGTGATCGGGTACGGGTTCTCCAGCACCGAGCCGAAGGCCACCGAGGAGAGGATGCCCAGCACCGCGGTGATCACCGTGGCCTTCATCACCGGGTTCCACTCCAGGGCGCTGAACAGGGTGGCGAAGCCCAGCGCGGCGGCCAGGGCGGTGAGGGCGATGACCCCGATGCCCAGGCCCGGGTTGGCGAACCAGCCGGTGGCCGACATCACGGTCAGGGCCACGGCCATCGCCGCGGTGGTGCCGCCGAAGGCGATCAGCCGGGTGCGTCTGTCCGTGACCAGCAGGGACGAGAACAATCCGCCGACAAACAAGGCGATCAGCCCGATCACCCACCAGGCGAGGGTCGGATCGGCCAGCCAGTTGTTGAACTCGATCGCCGCGAACTCCTTGAGCAGCGAGCCGACCCAGAACAGCGGGAGGGAGAAGAACACGAACGCGCTGAAGGTGACGGTCAGGTCCAGCGCGCTGTACTGGCGCAGGGCCGAGATGACGCCGAGGGCCACGCCCAGCACGATGGCCAGCACGGTGGCGCCGAGCACGAGCTGGAGGGTGGCTCCGAGCGCCTTCTCCAGGGTGGCGTTGATCTGGATACCGTCCCGGTCCGTTCCAAGATCCCATTGGAAGGCACCGGTGAGCCAGAGGAAGTAGCGGACGATCACCGGTTTGTCCAGGTGCATCCGCTCGGTCCGCTCCGCGATGGCGTTCTCGCGGCGGTTGGCGGGGAGTTCCCTGAGGTCGGCCAGGGGGTCCCCGAGGTTGGCGGCCATGACGTAGACGAGTGCCGTCGCCGAGAAGAAGACGAGCACCGAGACGATCAGCCGCCGCACGATAAAGACAAGCATGTCGCTGACTCCGGAATGGTCAGGAAGCGGGTGCCCGCGCCGGCGGTGACCGGCGGACGGATCCGGGGGTGCGGCTCGACGCGGAAGGCGGGGCCGGGGATTGAGGCTTCCCCGGCCCCGCACTTCGCTATGTGTCAGGCCGTGTCCGGCACCGCTCGGGCGGCGCGGCGTACCGCGTACCGCCGTGGGCGGGCGTGACTTCCGGTCGGATTACTCGTCGATCGTCCACTTGTTCATGGAGGCGGCGAAGTTGTCCTGGGTGGCGTTGGCTTCGACACCCTTCACGGAGTCGGAGTAGGCCAGCAGACCCGGGTGGGCGAACAGCGGGATGGTCGCCACGTCCTCCCACAGGATCTTCTCGACCTCGTTGATCAGCGGCAGCTGGGCGGCCGGGTCGACGGTCTCGTTGATCTCCTTGATCAGGCTGTCGACTTCCTCGTTGGAGTAGCAGCCGTTGTTGTTGCCCTTGCCCTCGGCGGAGCACTCGGACGGCGTGGTGAAGGTGGAGGCCCAGCCGCTCACCTGCGGGGAGCCCAGCCAGGCGAACAGCGCCACGTCGTAGGTGTTCTGCGACAGGCCGCCGTCCGGGTCGAAGAAGTTGGCCTCGAAGTACGGCTGGACGTCGAAGCCGGCCTCGTCACAGGACTCCTTGATCAGCTGCCAGGTGTCCTCGCGGCGCTTGT
This sequence comes from Streptomyces sp. YIM 98790, assembly GCF_011421595.1. GTDB lineage: Bacteria > Actinomycetota > Actinomycetes > Streptomycetales > Streptomycetaceae > Streptomyces. The sequence goes on from NZ_WTLH01000004.1 coordinate 61,508, forward strand.
TGTCGGCGATGGCGCCACCGCGGATGACGGTGCCGACCGCGTCGGCCTCCTCCAGCAGGGCCCGGGCGGCCTCGATGTCCGGCTCGGCGTACTCGGCCGGGAAGGCGTGGGCCACGGCCTCTTCGTAGCCGTCCTGGAACGGCGCGATGTTGCGGACGTCCTGCGGCTCGGCGTCGGCGGAGATCGGGTTGATCAGCCGCTCGACGATCTGCTTGCGCGGCACGCAGAGCGCGAAGGCCTGGCGCAGGCGCTCGTCGTCGGCGAGCGAGCCGCTGTCGAAGTTGAGGTCCAGGTGCTCGTAGACGTACTGGTCGAACTCGACCAGGGTCACGCCCTCCATGGCGGCGAGCTGTTCCTTGATGTCCGCGTCCGGCTGCGGCTGGATGACATGCACGTCACCGTTCTCCAGAGCCTGCGGCTGCTCGGTGCCGGGCACCAGGCGGAAGACGATCTCGGAGACGCCGGGCGGGGTGCCCCAGTACTCCTCGTTGTAGGCGATGGAGACGGACTCGCCGGGGGCGTAGTTGGAGATCTTGAACGGACCCGAGGAAGGCATCAGCGCCGCGTCGGGCATCGCGCCCTGGAACAGCCAGCCCTCGTTGAAGAAGTCACCGGCGGCCTTCAGGCCCTGGGCGTCGCCGTCCAGGATGGCCTGGGACATCTCCGCGGAGTCGGCGAAGCCGCCCTGCTCGGCCACGACGTGCGCGGGCATCATCGGGTAGCCGTTGCTGGGGCCGTTGGACTCCCAGTCGGCGAACGGCTTGTCGTACTTCAGCGTGAAGGTCTTGGCGGCCGGGTCCTCGCAGACCGGGGTGGTGACATCCTCCACACCGTCGGTGCCGACCACGGAGAAGACCGGGGTCTCCTGGACTTCCTTCTCGCCCGTGGGCTCGCCGGTCTCCTCGTCGATGACGTCGACCTCGCGGTCCACCGTGAGGTGGCCGGCGTTCTGGGCCCACCACAGCAGGGCGTCGTCACAGGCGATCGGGTCGCCGTCGGACCAGGTGGCATCCTCGGCAATGGTGTACTCGACGGTCAGCGGGTCGTCCGAGACCTTCTCGTAGGTCCCGAACTCCTCGTTCCGCATGATCGTGCCGTCTGCGGCGAACTGCCAGAAACCGGTGGTCACCCACTTGTTGACCATCGAGTTCTTGTAGGAGTTCGTCGACGCCGTGGTGTCGTTGTAGGAGTCGTACTCCTGGTCGTTGGCGACGTAGATCGTGCCGGTGGGACCGGACGCGGTGGTCGGGTCCTTGCTCTTGTCGTTGTCGCTGCTGCTTCCACCGCCGCTGCACGCAGAGAGGGCCAGAGCCCCCCCAAGTGCCGCGGCGACCAGCTTCGACGTAGTGCCGAATCGGGTCATCTTCGGGCCTTCCGCGGTGTGATGACTTCGGGTGTGAAGTTGCGGGAAGCTTCCTCACTCGACGGCCCGGTAACAAGTGCGTTCGGGTGACCGTTGTCTACCCGAGACAGGAAACAGGCTGAGCTGTGATCAGCAATTTTGGACAAAGCTCTCTATAGCCGTACAAAAGATCGACCCCTATGAGCGGTAACCGTGCATCACCGTCCGTAATCCGGGCGGATTCGATGGGCATGTCCGCATGTCGCTTTCTCGGCTTGTGTCTGCCCGGTCGCCGGCCCGTCCCGGTTTCGTTCCGGTCACGTCGCGGCCGTGTCCCCCTCCCGTCCCCGGAGCGTCACCGCTATGCCGCCTTCGGTTTCCGCAAGGCGTGTGCACGGCGTGTGCACAGCGCGTGCACGGGGCGCGGCGTGCGGACCGCACGCCCGGCGCACGGCAAAGGTGTGAACACCTGACCCAGCCTGTCCCCGAGGGGTGGGAAACCCGGCCAACTTGGGTAAAAACGCTGTGGGGGTGGTGAGTTCCGTGATTCGGTGAACATATTGCAATCCGGCGGGGCCGGCCGGAACACCTCCACTGCCTGCATGCGGGAGCCGTCCCATGCTCACCACGATTCACACCGCCTATTCCGATACCCGGGCCGATGATCTCGCCTGGGCTCTCGGTCAGGAGCCCCTGCCCTACCTGGCCTCGCTCGATCTTGAACTCAGCGGCGCCCGTGTCCGGTTGCGCGTCCTCGGTGCCTCGCACCAGGTACTCCTCGACAGCCGGGGCGGGACCTGCTCCGAGACCGTGGCCTGCATGCCCGGCAGCCGCACCCCGCTGCCGCTGGGCGTGTCCAAGACCCTGGGGGCGTTCGAGTACGAGTTCGCGGCGCATGTGGAGAGCCTGGCGCCGGGGTCCTTCGCCGGCCGGGCCCAGGAACTTCTCGCGCTGGTGGCCGAGCATCCGCACGGGCTCGCCGGTACCTTTCCCGGCGATCCGCACGCCTTCACCGCGCTGCTCGCCCAGAGCCGCGGCGGGCATGTGCACTGGCGCACCTGGCACGCCTACCCCCAGGAGCACCGTCTCGTCTCCACCCGCACCCGGATTCTGGTGCGCGGCGAACTCTAAACGCGGGAGCGGCGATTACCTTTCCGTGCGCCCCTGCGCCACTCCTGTGGGTGACACGGCCGACGCGTGCCGTGACGTACCGTTCGCGACATGATCGACTCCACCGAGGCCCCGGCCGGCCGTGCCGCCGCCGGGCGCTCCGCCGCCATGGTGCCGGCCGGCCGGGCGGGCGCGGGAGCCGGGGAAGGCTCCGGCGAGCCGCTGCGGATGCCGGTGCCGCCCAGGGTGGGGCGCTGGATCGTGCTCTGTGCCGTCTTCGTCTGCGCCGCCTGCGGGCTGGTCTACGAACTGGTTCTGGTGGCGCTCGCCGACTATCTGGTCGGCGACACCGTCACCCAGACCTCCGTGGTGCTGTCGCTGATGGTCTTCGCCATGGGAATCGGCTCCCTGGGCGCCAAGCGGCTGCGGCTGCGCGCCTCGGTCAGCTTCGGTCTGATCGAGGCGCTGCTGGCGCTGGCGGGCGGTGCCTCGGCGGTCGCGCTGCACGCCTGCTGGCTGTGGTTCGGCGAGGTGCGGCCGGTGCTGTTCGGCTCCGCGCTGGCGATCGGGGTGCTGATCGGCATGGAGATGCCGCTGCTGATGACCCTGATCCAGCGCATCCGCAAGCAGGACCCGGGCGGCGCGGTGGCCGACCTGTCCGCCGCGGACTACGTGGGCGCGCTGCTCGGCGGGCTCGCCTTCCCGTTCCTGCTGCTGCCGCTGCTCGGGCGGCTCAACGCGGCGCTGCTCACCGGGGTGGTCAATGTGCTGGCCGGCGGGGCCGTGGTGCTGTGGCTGTTCCGCGGCGATCTGAGCGTCCGGGCCCGGCTGGCGCTGTGCGCGGTCAACACGGTGGTCGTCGGCGCGCTGCTGACCGGGGTGCTGCTGGGCGGGCCGCTGGAGGCGGCCACCTCCCGCGTGGTCGAGCACGGCACCGGCTCCGGGGCCGCCGTTCCCGGCGCCCCGGCCGTCCGCGGGCCCTGAGCCGGAGTGCCCGGGCGGGGCGGGCGGCCCGCCCGAGGACAAACGTTCCGCAACGGTGGGGAAGCGGGCGCCCAGTGGGTAGAGTCCCGCGCATGGAGCACGAGGTCTACGTACCGCATCCCGCCGCCGCCGTGCGGGCGGTGTTCACCGAGCCGGAACGTATCGCCGCCTGCGTGCCGGGCTTCCAGCCGGAACCGCGGACGGCCGGTGCGGCCGGGGCCGCCGAGGCCGAGCCGGAACGGCGGGCAGGCGATCCCGCGGCCCTGGCCGGGCGGCTGCGGCTGCGGATCGGCGGCTCCACCATCACCTACCGCGGCGCGCTGCGGCTGCTGGCGCACGGCGAGGGCTTCCTGGTCGACGCCTCCGGCGAGGAGTCGCGCGGCAACGGCCGGGTGCGGCTGACCCTGACCGTGGTGCCGCGCCCGGTCGCGGACGGCACCGGCACCACGCTGGCCTTCGCGGGAGTGCTGGAGGAGGCCCGCGGCCGGATCACCGAGTTCGACGCCGGCCGCCGCGAAGCGGCCGGCCGCCGCCTGCTGGACCGTTTCACCGAAGCCCTTCTTCCCCTCATCCCCGCCCCGCCCGCGCCCGCACCCACGGAGGGGGCCGCGCCGGACGCCGCCGGGGACGGGGACGAGGCCGGGGACGGGGACGGGGCAGCGCGGCAGGAGGTGTCCGCGGACGCGGACGCGCCTTCGCCGGACGCCGCCGGGGACGGAGCCGCACCCGCGGCCGGGGACGCGGACGGGGACGGGGACAAGGACGGGGACGAGGCCCGGCCGGCCGCCGAGCGCGGTGACGGCGACACCCGGGCCGGGGACGAGCGGGGCGACACGGGCACCGGGGAGAGCGGCGAGGACACCGGAGGCGAAAGCCGCGGGCTCGGCCTGGAGGACGACAACGAGCCGGTGATCCCCGGCATCCCGGCTCCGGACAGCGGTCAGGACACGCCGCCGCCCGGGGTCTCGCCGCGGGTCTTCGACGCCGAGGTGCCCCCGTCCTCCCTGGACCCCGACGCCCGGCCCGACGACGACGAGGAGGAGGACGGCGGCGACGGCTACGACGCCGTCGAGGGCCTCCACGACGGCCTGGAGCACGATCTGGAAGGTGACCTGGAGGACGGCCTGGAGGAGGAACTGCCCGAGGCCGACGCCGCCCGGCGCGCCATGATCGGCCGCAGCGCCGAGGAGGTCGACCACGCCCCGCCGCGCGGACGCTACGCCCCGGTTCCCGGCCCCGGCTCCTCCAGTGCCTCCCGCGGCGCCCTGCGCTGGGCGGCTCCGGTCGCCGCCCTGGCCATCGCCTCGGCCGTGGCCGTCACCCGCGCGCTGCGCCGCCGACGCTGACGCCCGGTTCCCGCATTCCGCATCAGCGCTGGTCAACGCGGGGTAGACCGAATCGTTATCATCGTGTGCGTGACCACTCCACAACAGACCGAGCGCGGTGTGCGACTCCACGCGGCCGACGCCGAGTTGACCGTACTGCCCGATGAGGGCTGCCGAATCTCCTCGCTCCGGACCGGCGGCACCGAGCTGCTGCGCCAGGGCGACGACTTCGGCTCCTTCGTGATGGTGCCCTGGTGCGGCCGGACCCGAAATGGCAGGTTCCGCAACGGAGAAACCTTTCACCAGCTCCCCACCGACGGTGAGGCCGCGCCCCACGCCATGCACGGCACCGTGCGCGACCAGCCCTGGAAGCCGGTGACCGCCGACGACCGCAGCGCCGCCTTCGTCTGCGACCTGGGCGATCCCTGGCCCTACCCCGGCCGGGTCACCCAGCTCGTCGAACTCGCCGAGGACGGCTCCGCCGTCACCCTCACCCTCGGTGTGGAGACGGCCGGCCCCTCCTTCCCCGCCCAGGTCGGCTGGCACCCCTGGTTCCTGCGCCGCCTCACCCCCAAAGGCCGCGACGTGGAACTCTCCTTCACCGCCGCCTGGCAGGAGGAGCGCGGCGAGGACCACATCCCCACCGGCCGGCGCATCGACCCCCGCCCCGGCCCCTGGGACGACTGCTTCGGCATGCCGGACGGCGTCCACGTCACCCTCACCTGGCCCGGCGAGCTGGCCCTGACCGTCACCAGCCCCTCCCCCTGGGCGGTGCTCTACGACATGCAGCCCGAGGCGGTCTGCGTCGAGCCGCAGTCCGGCCCGCCCAACGGCCTCAACTCCCACCCCCGGCTGGTCACCCCGCTGGAGCCGCTGGAGCTGTCCACCACCTGGAGCTGGCGCCCGGCACCGGAGGCGGAGCCGGCCGCGCCGCCCGCCTAGGCTGGGCCCATGAGCACGAGCACCGACATCCGCGCCGAGCTGCTGCGGCAGATCCGCGACAAGGCCGTGGTCCACGGCCGTGTGACCCTCTCCTCCGGACAGGAGGCGGACTACTACGTGGACCTGCGCCGGGTCACCCTGGACGGCGCCGCCGCGCCCCTGGTGGGCCGGGTGATGCTGGAGCTGACCGCCGGGCTGGAGTACGACGCGGTGGGCGGCCTCACCCTGGGCGCCGACCCGGTGGCCGCCGCCATGCTGCACGCCTCCGCGGCGCGCGGCGAACGGCTCGACGCCTTCGTGGTGCGCAAGGCCGGGAAGACGCACGGCCTCCAGCGCCGCATCGAGGGCCCGGACGTGGCCGGCCGGCGGGTGCTGGCGGTGGAGGACACCTCCACCACCGGCGGATCGGTGCTCACCGCCGTGGAGGCCCTGCGCGCGGCCGGAGCCGAGGTGGCCGGCGTCGCCGTCATCGTCGAACGGGGTGCGGCCCCGGCGGTGGCGGCGGCCGGGCTGCCGTACTACGCCGCGTACCAGCTCGCCGACCTCGGCCTGGGCTGAGGGCTGAGGACGCCGCCGCACGCGCGGTCTGGGAGGATGGGCCCGACGATGATGTCATCCGACTCTCCCCTCCCGGCTCACCGTCCTGAGAGCCGCAGGCCGCAGAGAGCCCGACCCTCACAGATACGCTTCGAAGGAGCGGACAGATGCCCATCGCGACACCCGAGGTCTACAACGAGATGCTCGACCGGGCGAAGGCAGGCAAGTTCGCCTACCCCGCCATCAACGTCACCTCGACACAGACCCTGCATGCGGCACTGCGCGGATTCGCGGAGGCGGAGAGCGACGGCATCGTCCAGATCTCCACCGGTGGCGCCGAGTTCCTGGGCGGCCAGTACAGCAAGGACATGGTGACCGGCGCGGTGGCGCTGGCGGAGTTCGCGCACGTGGTGGCGGCCAAGTACCCGGTCAACATCGCGCTGCACACCGACCACTGCCCCAAGGACAAGCTGGACGGCTACGTGCGCCCGCTGCTGGAGGTCTCGCGGGAGCGGGTGGCCGCGGGGCGCGACCCGCTGTTCCAGTCCCACATGTGGGACGGCTCGGCCGAGACGCTGAAGGACAACCTGGAGATCGCCGAGGAGCTGCTGGCCCTCACCTCCGCCGCGAAGATCATCCTGGAGGTGGAGATCACCCCGACCGGCGGCGAGGAGGACGGCGTCAGCCACGAGATCAACGACGAGCTGTACACCACGGTCGAGGACGCGCTGCGCACCGCCGAGGCGCTGGGCCTGGGCGAGAAGGGCCGCTACCTGCTGGCCGCCTCCTTCGGCAATGTGCACGGCGTGTACAAGCCGGGCAACGTGGTGCTCCGGCCCGAGCTGCTCAAGGACCTGCAGGAAGGCGTGGGCGCCGAGTACGGCAGGACCGCCCCGTTCGACTTCGTCTTCCACGGCGGCTCCGGCTCCACCAAGCAGGAGATCGCCACCGCGCTGGAGAACGGCGTGGTGAAGATGAACCTGGACACCGACACCCAGTACGCCTTCACCCGGCCGGTGGCGGACCACATGTTCCGCAACTACGACGGGGTGCTGAAGGTGGACGGCGAGGTCGGCAACAAGAAGACCTACGACCCGCGAAGCTGGGGCAAGCTGGCCGAGGCCGGCATGGCGGCGCGCGTGGCCGAGGCCTGCGCCGACCTCCGCTCGGCCGGCACCAGGCTCAAGTAACCCGGCCCCTCCGGACCCGCCCCGGCCCCTCCGGCACGGGCGGGGCGGGGCGGACCCGGGACCGGCGCACACCGGGTCGGGCGACGAGCGGCGGGTGCCGCGGTGCCGGGGTGCCGGGCGACGGGTGCCGGGGTGACGGGGACCGCATGGCGGCGGGCGGCCCCCCGTACCGGCAGACTGGACGTCATGGCCATCCATGAGAATCTGCTCGGGGGCCCGCCCCCGACCCATCTGCCGGACGACCCGGAGCCGCGCGAGGCACTGGCGGCGGGCAAGGACCCGGCCGAGGTCGCCGCCCGGTACCCCGCCTCCTCGCTGGCCTGGGCACGCCTGGCGGACCAGGCCTTCGCGGCGGGCCGGACGGTCGAGTCGTACGCCTACGCCCGGACCGGCTACCACCGGGGCCTGGACGCGCTGCGCCGCAGCGGCTGGCGCGGGCAGGGCCCGGTGCCGTGGGAGCACGAGCCCAACCAGGGCTTCCTGCGCGCGCTGCACGCGCTGGCGCGGGCCGCGCAGGCGATCGGCGAGACCGAGGAGTACGAGCGCTGCACCACCTTCCTGCGCGACAGCTCCCCGACCGCCGCCGATGTGCTCACCGGCTCCCCGCCGGCTGCCTGAACCGCACCACCACCCGTAATATCACCCGCACTATCCGCACCACCCGCACTGCCCGTACCACCTGCCCGGCGGCACCGGTGACCCCGGCGCCGCCGGGCTCCCCTGGGAGACCGCAATGACGCAGTCACCACTGCCCGCCCCCGGACCCGCCCCCGGACCCGGTCACGGCCCCGGTCACGACCCGGAGCCGCATCTGGACTTCGCCGGCACCACCCCGTACGAGGACTACGTCAAGGCCGACGTCCTCACCCACCTCCAGGAACCGCACACCGACGAACCGGGCGAGATGGTCTTCCTGGTGACCACCCAGGTCATGGAGCTGTGGTTCACGGTGATCGTCCACGAATGGACCACTGCCGCCCGCGCGCTGCGCCAGGACGATCTGCGCACCGCGCTCGCCGCGCTGGACCGTTCCCGGCACGAGCTCAAGGCCCTGAACGCCTCCTGGGAACCGCTCGCCCACCTCACCCCCGCCCAGTTCAACGCCTACCGGGCCGCCCTCGGCGAGGGCTCCGGCTTCCAGTCCGCGATGTACCGGCGGATGGAGTTCCTGCTGGGCGAGAAGTCCGCCTCCATGCTGGTGCCGCACCGCGGCGCCCCGCGCGTGCACGACGAGCTGGAGAAGGCGCTGCACGAACCGAGCCTCTACGACGAGGCGCTGGCCTTTCTCTCCCGGCACGGCTGCGAGCTGCCGGACGAGGTGCTGCACCGGGACCGCAGCCGCCGCCACGAGGAGCACCCGGCCGTGGAGGCGGCCTGGACCCGGGTCTACGCCGACCCCGACCACCCGCTGCTGCCGCTGGGCGAGGCCCTCACCGAGGTCGCCGAGCTGGTCTGGCGGTGGCGCAACGATCATCTGGTGGCCACCCGGCGGGCGATGGGCGCCAAGCCGGGCACGGGCGGTTCGGCGGGCGTGGCCTGGCTGGAGAAGCGCGCCCGGAAGAACGTCTTCCCCGAGCTCTGGACGGCCCGCAGCCATGTCTGAGAACCCTCTCCCCACCCCCGGCACCACCTCCCCGCCCGTCTCTCCGCCCGCCGGCGTGTCCGCCTCCCCGCCCGCCGACGGGTTCGCCGAGGCCGCCCGGCTGGACGCCGCCGACCCGCTGGCCGCGCTCCGCCGCGCTTTCGTCCTGGACGACGACACCGTCTACCTGGACGGCAACTCCCTCGGTGCCCTCCCGGCCGCCGTGCCCGGCCGGCTGGCCGAGGTGATCGGCCGGGAGTGGGGCGAACTCCGCATCCGCTCCTGGACCGAGTCCGGCTGGTGGACCGCGCCGCAGCGGATCGGCGACCGGATCGCCCGGCTGATCGGCGCCGCCCCCGGCCAGGTGGTGGTCGGCGACTCGACCAGCGTCAACGTCTTCAAGGCACTGGTCGGCGCGGTCCGCCTCACCGCCACCGCCGACGGGCCCCGCGGTGGCGTCCGCGACCAGATACTCGTGGACTCCGGCACCTTCCCCACCGACGGCTACATCGCCGGGTCCGCCGCCCGGATGACCGGCTGCACGCTCGTCCCGGTCCCGGCCGCCGACCTGCCCTCCGTGGCCGGGCCGCGCACCGCCGCCGTGCTGGTCAACCACGTGGACTACCGCACCGGGGAACTCCACAACCTGCCCGCGGTCACCGCCGCCGCGCATGCCGCCGGGGCCCCGGTGGTCGCCGACCTGTGCCACAGCGCGGGCGCGCTGCCCGTCAACCTGGACGCCCTCCGCGTGGACTTCGCGGTGGGCTGCACCTACAAGTACCTCAACGGCGGGCCCGGCTCCCCGGCGTACCTCTACATCCGGGCCGAGCACCAGGACCGCTTCGACTCCCCGCTGCCCGGCTGGAACGGACACCGGGCGCCGTTCGAGATGACCGCGGACTACCGGCCCGCCCCCGGCGCGGTGCGCGGCCGGGTCGGCACGCCGGACATCCTCTCCATGCTGGCGCTGGAGGCCGCGCTGGAGGTCTGGGACGGCGTGGACCTGGCCGAGGTACGGGCCAAGAGCCTGGCCCTGACCGACTACTTCCTGGCCCGGGTCGCCGCCCTGGCGCCCGAGGCATCGGCCGTTCCCGTCACCCCGGCCGAACACGCCCGGCGCGGCAGCCAGGTCTCCCTGCGCTGCACCGACGCCGCCGCCGTCATGGCGGAGCTGATCCGCCGCGGTGTCGTCGGCGACTTCCGCGAGCCCGATGTGCTGCGCTTCGGCTTCACCCCGCTCTACACCAGCTTCACCGACACCGAACGCGCCGCCCGGACCCTGGCCACGGTCCTGCGGGAGCGGCCCCGGTGAGCCGCCGCAGCGAGACCGGCGCCGGCCTGCCGGGCAGCGGCTCGGCGGAGCGCGGACGGGACGCCGCGGAACTCACGGCGCTCCTCGCCCTCCCGCCCGTGCCGCCCGGCCGCACCCTGCGCTACGGCCCGCATCCCTCCCAGGTCGTCGACCTCTACGGGCCGCCCGGCCGGCTCACCGACCCCCGGGTCGTGGTGCTGCACGGCGGCTTCTGGCGGGAGGCGTACGACCGCACCCACCTCACGCCGTTCGCCGCCGCCCTGGCCGCGGCCGGCCTGCCGGTGGCGCTGGTGGAGTACCGGCGGGTCGGCGGTGGCGGCGGCTACCCGGAGACCTTCGAGGACGTCACCACCGCGCTCGCCGCCGTCCCCGGCGACCGTCCGCACGTCCTGCTCGGCCACTCGGCCGGGGGCCAGCTCGCCCTGTGGGCGGCCGCCCGCACCCCGCCCGGCCCGCTGTCCGCCGTGGTGGCCGTGGCCCCGGTCTGTGACCTTGCCGCCGCCCACACCCTCCGTCTCGGCGCCGGCGCCGTCTCCGCCCTCCTCGGCGACGACGGCACCGGGTCCGTCCTCCCCGGCCTCGACCCGCTGCGCCTGCCCGCCCCGCCCTGCCCGGTGACCCTGCTGCACGGCACCGACGACGGCCAGGTCCCGTTCGCCCTCTCCGAGCGCTACGCCGCCGCCCACCGCCGCACCGGGACCGTCCGCCTCCACCCCCTCGACGCCACCGGGCACTACGCCCCCTTCACCCCCGGCACCCCCGCCTTCCGCACCCTCATCCGCCTGATCCACCCCGGCACTGCCGCAGATAGATGTCCCAGTACGGGGGAGTGACCCCCGGAATCGGCCCCTTCCGCCCCACCCGCCACCACCCCGTCCCCCGCCAGAACGCATGAGCCCCGCCCGCGGNACCCGCCACCACCCCGTCCCCCGCCAGAACGCATGAGCCCCGCCCGCGGCCGGCTGCACCGACAGCAGGGCCCGCTCCTCGCTCCGCTCCCGCAGAAACACCTCGACGAGCCGCCGCCCCAGCCCGCGCCGCCGCCACCCCTCCGCGACCGCGGCATCCTCCAGGGCACAGGTCCGCCCGGGCCACTCCCGGGTCAGCGCGGCGGGCAGCGGCTCCGGGAACCGCCGCCACCACCGGTGGTCCACCGGAAGCCGGTGACCGTAGACGAAGCCCGTCAGCTCACCGCCCGCCGCCGGATCAAGGGCCACCACGATGCCGAAGACACTGCCCTCCTCGGCGAGATAGCCGTCGAACACGGCCTCCTGGGCGGCCGGGCTGCCGGGCCCGCCGAGAAAGGGCGGCCGGGAGAACGTCCGGTGGTGCAGGGCGCACACCGCCGTGCGGTACTCCCGGGCCAGCGCCGTGCCCCCGCTGCGCAGCAGAACGTCCCGGTTCCCCGGCCCTGCCGGCGGCTCAGTCATCTCCCACCGGTCTCCCCTGCTCCTCCCGCTGCGCCGCGAGGGCACGGGCGATCCGGTCGCGCATCCCGGCGGCCTGCGGCTCGTCGAGCCCCGCGGACAGCCGGGCGGCCTCCCTCCAGTGCGCGGCCGCCTCGGGGGAGCCCAGCGCCTGGAGGGACTCGCTGATCCCGACCAGCGCGCGCAGCGTGTTGCGCCGGTTGCCGAACTCCTCGAAGTCCTTGCGGGCGTCCCGGTAGAGCCTGAGCGCCTCGGCGTACTGGCCGAGTTCTCCGCACGCCCGGGCCAGGGCGCAGGCGCCGAACGCCACGCTCCAGGCGTCCTGAAGAGCGGTGAACAACTCCACCGCCCGCCGGGCGCTCTCGCGTTCCTGCTCGTGCTCACCCAGCGCGCACTGGCACTGGGCCAGGGTCAGCAGCGCCTGGCCCTCGCCGCGCCGCTCGCCGTGCGCGCGGAACACCTCGATGGATTCGCGAGTCGTGGCCAGCGCGCCGGAGATCTCGCCGCGCCGGAGCAGCACGGCGGCGGTGCCGCGCAGCGCGAAGCCGGCGATCCAGCCGTCGCCTTCCGCCCTGCCCAGCTCCGCGGCCCGCCGGTAGGCGGCCAGGGCGTCCGGCAGCCGGCCCAGCAGCCAGTGGGCGTCGCCCAGCCCGAGGTGGTTGCACGCCTCCCCGTACCGGTCGGCGGCGCGGCGGGCCGCCTCGATGCCCAGCCGGTGGATCTCCTGCCACTCCTGCCAGTAGTGCCGCAGCTCGAAGAAGCCGTACATGACGGCCGGCAGGCGCCAGGCCAGGTCGTACCGGCCGGTGCGCAGGGCGGTGCGCAGGGCGTCGAGGAGGGTGAGACGTTCCTGCTCGAACCAGTCCATCGCCTGCTCCACATCGGCGAAGGACAGCGGCGGCGGCTCGTCCTCGGCCGGGTCCGGGAGCGGGACGTCGTGGAAGCTGGGGAGGATCACCCGGTGTCCGGCGGCGACGGTGCGCAGGTACCAGGCCAGCACCCGGCGCAGCGCCCGGTCGCGGTCGGCCGGTGCCTCGTCGTGCTCGGCGCGCTCGGCGGCGTAGTCGTGCAGCAGATCGTGCAGCCGGAGCCGCCGTCCAGGTGCGTGCTGCACCAGGCTGGCCTGCGCCAGCCGGTTGAGCCGCTGCCGGATCTCCGTCTCCGTGGTCCGGGCACCCAGCAGGGCGGCGACGGCGGAAAGGCTCATCTCCGGTCCCGGATGCAGACCCAGCAGCCGGAACATCCGGGCCGCCTCGGGCGGCAGTGCCCGGTAGGAGGTGGAGAACACCGCCCGCACATCGGCCAGTTCGTCGTCCTCGAAGCCCAGCGCGTCCAGCCGGTCGCGCTCGTCGGCGAGTTGCTCCACGAGTTCCGCGAGTGTCGCGTAGGGCTGCTCGTTGGCCTTCTCGGCCATGATCTGCAGGGCGAGGGGGAGGTGGGCGCAGCGCTCGGCCAGCCGGGCCGCCGCGTCGGGCTCCGCGGCGACCCGCTCGCGCCCCATGATCCGGGCGAGAAGTTCCACCGACTGATCGGGAGGGAGCGTGTCCAGGGTCATGCGTTCCGCTCCGTACCTAGCGCCGATACCGGGCATGCTGTTTCTGCTGGTGAGTACGACAAGGCAGGTCGGTGACGCGGGCAATAACGGGCGCACGTCGTTCGCGCTCGCCGCGTCGTCGATGACGATCAGTACGCGTTTGCCGTCGAGCAGGGACCGGAAGAGTGCGGAGCGGCTGTCGAGGTCGTGCGGAATGCGGTCCGGGCTGACATCCAGTGCGCGCAGCAGGCTGTCGAGCGCCTGGGCGGCATCCAGACTCCTCCCGCAGCCGTGGCCGCGCATGTTCAGATAGAGATCACCGTCGGGGAACTGGCCCCGCACGCGGTGCGCCCAGTGCAGTGCCAGCGCGGTTTTCCCCATTCCCGGGGGCCCGGTGATGGTCGCTATGGCGACGGTGTTCCGAGGGGCCGGGGCTGTGGCCGGGGCCGGGGCCGGGAGGAGGGAATGCAGCCGCTCGATGTCGGCCTCCCGGTTCACGAAGAGGGGGATGTCCATGGGCAATTGCCGGGGCCGTGGCCAGGGCGGGCGGGTCCCGCCGAGGGTGATGCCGCCGTGCACCGTGCCTGCCTGGACGGTGGCACCCGAAGTGCCGCTCAGTTCGTTCCGGGTGCCCGCGCTGTCTCTGCCGTTCTCGCTGGTGGGCCCGTTCACCGGCGGTCTCACCGGTCAGCCGGGGCAGACGGGGGCGTTCAGCATCAGGTCGTCGAACCGCTGTGCGTACCGGGGGAAGGGGATGGATGCCGCGACCGCCTGGTCGCGCCAGTGCGCGGCGCGGGCGACGCGGTCCGGGTCGTCCACGGCTTCGGCCGAGGCGAAGGTGCCGTCCGGGCGGTAGTTCATGAGCACCAGGCGGCGGGAGTCGAACAGCCAGAAATCCTGCCGCGGCAGGTCCTCGGGCCAGTGCCCGGCGGCCACCGGGATGATGCGGACGTCCTCGCCGGCCGCCACCGTATGCCGGTAGGACCACAGGCATTCGAACCGGGCGTAGTCGGAGAGCGGCTCTTCCAGGATGTGCACGCGCTGGAATTCCTTGCCGCGCCGGGTTCCCTCGCTCACTCTCGCCAGCCAGCCTTCGAGGCCGGGAAAACGGCCGCGGGATTCGCCGGAGAGAAAACGTTCGAATTCGGGCCGCTCATAGGAAACATCGTAATTCTGGAGTGTTTCCATGCGGAAGGCCGTCCGCTGGAATTCGGCGAAATGGCTGCGGAATCCGGGGTCGCTGAGCGAGGAGAACCTCTGGGCCATGGCTCAGCGCTCTCGCGGGGGCGTCGTGGCGGTGTAGCGCTCCACGGCACCGAGGATGACCTCGGTGGAGATGCGGACGGCGGTCTCGCCGGGCAGGAGGTTCTGGAGTTCCGCGGCGGTGTCGTCGTCCACCAGGCGGCCCTGGACGACGAATTCTCCGTTCTCCGCGAGGTAGACGCTGGGGCAGCCTTCACCGCCCGATGCGTTGTCCTTGTAGATCATTGTTAACTTCACTGGGCCCCCTCGTACCGATCTTCCGTACTGAGCAGTCGGTGAGCGAAGAGTAGAAGTGCCGGGGAAAACCAGTCAAGGGTCTTGTCGCCAATTCGGGTGGGCGCATATGCCAAAGAACGGCGCGAAGTAGTCTGCGAGCGCCCCGGGGTTCGCAACTCACAGCTCAATGCACAGACCGCACAAGTCACCCGTAACCCCTGAACCGAAGTCCGGTGACAAATGCAATGGCACTCTCCGTAGCATAGAGGCCAATGCCATGGGTACATGGAGCTGTCCGGAATCCCACGCCCCGCGCCCGCCGCCGGGCCGGCGCAGCCCGCAGAGCGGAGACCGGTGATCACACCGATTCGGGGACCGGGCCGAGGTCCCTAGGGTGGCCGCTCCCGGCAGCGCGTCCCCGTGTCGCCGGGCCGCCCCGTCGAGGTCCCCGTGGAGTGAGCCCCATGCCCCGTACCGAAGCCCCCGGCCGCCGCGCCCGGGTCCGTTCCCGCTCCCGCAGCCGTGTCCGCCGCCGCACGGGGGCACTGCTCTTCGGGATCGTCCTGGCCGCCGCCGCGTCGCTCGGCGGGACCACCGCCACCGCCACCGCCGCCCCCGCCCCCGCCCCCGACTCCGGGACACCGCTGCCGCGGGGCGGCGGGAACAAGCCGGGCGACATCGTCACCGCCCGGCCGAGCGTCTTCAAGCCGACGCCGACGGCCACCGCCGATGTCACCTCCTGGCAGATCACCTACCGGTCGACCGGTGCCACCGGCCGCCCCAACGTGGTCTCCGGCACCGTCCTCGTCCCCAACGACGGCGCGGCCGGGCCGGACAGCCCGCGTCCGCTGATCAGCTACGCGGTCGGCACGGTCGGGCTGGGCGACCAGTGCGCCCCCTCCGCCGGCTTCCCCGCCGGGACCACGGCCGAGGGCGGGCTGATCGCGCTGCTGCTGGCCCGGGGCTGGGCCGTGGCGGTCACCGACTACGAGGGCCTGGGCACCCCGGGCACGCACACCTACACCGTGGCCCGCTCGGCCGGCAAGGCGGTACTGGACGCCGCCCGCGCGGCCCGGCGGCTGCCGGGCGCGGCCGGGCTGGGCATCACCGCCGACTCGCCCGTCGGGCTGATGGGTTACAGCCAGGGCGGCCAGTCGGTCAGCTGGGCCGCGCAGCTCCAGCCCTACTACGCCCCGGACCTGGACATCGCCGGCACGGTCACCGGCGGCACCCCGTCCCGGCTGCGCTTCGCCGAGCTCCAGGAGGACTCCCCGTACGGCGTGGGCTTCACCCTGATGTCCCTGATCGGCCAGGATGCCGCCTATCCCGGGCTCAACCTGGACCGCTTCCTCAACGACACCGGGCGGGAACTGGCGGCCCGGATGGCGCAGGGCTGCGTCAACGAGAACATCGCCGCCGGTGCCGCCTACTCGCTGGACGACATCACCCGCTCGGACCCGGCGGAGACCCGGCGCTGGCGGTTCCGGCTCGCCCAGCAGGACCTGGGCGGCCTGGCGCCCCGTCACCCGGTGTTCGTGTACCACGGTGACGCCGACGACCTGATCCCGCCGCAGCTCGGCAGCGAGCTGGCGGAGTCCTGGTGCCGGCGGGGAGCCACCGTGCACGCCGAGACGATTCCCGGCGCCGATCACCTCGGTGCCGTCCGGCCGGGAAGCATGCGGGGCGCCGACTGGCTCGCCGAGCGCTTCGCCGGCCTCCCCGCCACCGGCAACTGCACCCCCTGACCGGCCACCGGCCGCCGCACCCCCTCCGGCCGTACCGCCGCCGCTCCCGTCGCGGCGGGCGGCCGGCGGGCGGCCGGCGGGGCGGTGGCCGGAACCGGCCCGGACCGGCATGGGTTTGGCGGGGATTGCCATGGCGCTGCCGCCTCTCCCGTGGGATCGTCCGGTGCAGGACGCGACGGGGAGGCACCTATGAAGCCTGTACGGGGAATTGTCAGTGCCGCGGCGGCCCTTGCGCTCGCCGCCGGACTCGCCCTCGGCCTGGCGGCCCCCGCCCAGGCCGCCATCGGCACCCTCGGCTACACCTGGTCGAACTGACCGGTGACCGGCCGGCGGCCGCGGCCGCCGTACGCACCGGGACCGCCCGGCATCACCCGCGTTTCCACGGGCGGAGGGGCACGGCCGGTGCCGAGGCCGTTGTCCGTGCCGTTGTCAGTGCGGGGCTCTAGCGTGGGGCGGGTGGCTGAGCCGGAGTTTCTGGGGCGGACGCGGGCCGCGTACGACGCCGTGGCCGCCGCCTACGGCGAGCGGTTCGCACGGGAGCTGGACGCCAAACCGCTCGACCGGGCGCTGCTGGACGCGTTCGCGGAGATGACCGGGGACGGGCCGGTGGCCGAGGTGGGCAGCGGCCCCGGCCGGGTGACCGCCTATCTGCACGCCCGGGGCGTGGACATCCATGGCATCGACCTGTCGCCGGAGATGGTGGCGCTGGCCCGGCGCACGCATCCCGGCCTGCGGTTCGAGGTCGGCTCCATGACGGACCTGCGCATACCCGGGGGGACGCTGGCCGGGCTGGTCGCCTGGTACTCCGTCATCCACATACCGGACGGGGCGCTGCCGGGGGTGTTCGGGGAATTCCACCGGGTGCTGCGGCCGGGCGGCCGGCTCGCCCTGGCCTTCCAGACCGGCGACGAGCGGCACCGCATCGACGAGGCGTTCGGCCGTCCGGTCTCGCTGGACGTCCACCGCCGCCGCCCGGAGACGGTCGAACGGCTGCTCCGGGTGGCCGGTTTCCAGGTGCACACCCGGGCCGTGCGGCAGGCCCGTCCCGAGCTGGACGAGAAGGTGCCGCAGGCGTATCTGCTGGCGGTGGCGGTGGCGGTGGCGGTGGCGGTGGCGGTGGAGGCGTAGGGGGCGGGCCGGCCGCCCCCGTTCTCACGGCTGGCGGCCGTCGAGGTGGCGGATGACGTCGGCGAGCGGGGTGGCCGGGTGGCCGGTCAGGCGGGGCACGGCGTCGGTGACGCCNTGGCGGTGGCGGTGGCGGTGGCGGTGGAGGCGTAGGGGGCGGGCCGGCCGCCCCCGTTCTCACGGCTGGCGGCCGTCGAGGTGGCGGATGACGTCGGCGAGCGGGGTGGCCGGGTGGCCGGTCAGGCGGGGCACGGCGTCGGTGACGCCGGCGAGTTCCCCGGCGGCGATCGCGGTGTAGGTGGAGACCCAGGCGTCGAGCTGCCAGCGCTCGGCGCCGTAGCGGGCGCGGGAGGCGTATGCCTCCTCCAGGCCCTCCGCGTGGTAGGTGACGTTCCGGCCGGTGACCGCCGTGAGCACGGCCGCGATCTCGTGGAAGGTGAGCGCCTGCGGCCCGGTCAGCCCGTACACGGCGCCCGCGTGGTCCNGGCGCCGTAGCGGGCGCGGGAGGCGTATGCCTCCTCCAGGCCCTCCGCGTGGTAGGTGACGTTCCGGCCGGTGACCGCCGTGAGCACGGCCGCGATCTCGTGGAAGGTGAGCGCCTGCGGCCCGGTCAGCCCGTACACGGCGCCCGCGTGGTCCGGGGCGTGGGTGAGCACGGACACGGCCGCCTCGGCGATGTCCTCCTGCGCGACCAGGGCCACCCGCCCGTCACCCGCCGGGCCCCGGATCACGCCGTCCTCGCCGACGAAGGCCGGGACGAAGTCGGCGTAGATGCTGTCCCGCAGGAAGGTGAAGTCCAGGCCGCTGTCCCGGATGTACTGCTCGGTGGCCCAGTGGTCACGGGCCAGGGTGAAGGTGGCGTCCGGGGCGGCGCCGTAGAAGGAGATGTAGACCAGATGCCCCACCCCGGCCTGCACAGCCGCGTCGACGAAGGTGCGGTGCTGCTCCACCCGGTCCGGGGTCTCGGAGATCGAGATCATCAGCACCCGCTCGACGCCGGACAGCGCGCGGACCACGTCGTCCCGGTCGCCGTAGGCGGCGCGCGCGACCTTCGCCCCGGGCAGTGCGGGGGCCCGGGCCGGATCGCGCACCACCAGGGTCTGCGGCACCCCGGCGGCGGCCAGCCGCCGCGCGATCCGCACGCCGAGACGGCCGGTCACCCCGGTGACCGCGATGCTGCTGTCGTTCTCGCTGCTCTTGTCGGACGGAAGGGACATGCCGTCTCCTGCTCTGGCTGTGGTCGGAACCTTCGCGACGGCCGCCGCCCCGGGCGGGGCGAGGGCGGAGCGCTGCGCGTCGATCCGTATCAGCCCCGGCCCCCGCCACCCCGTCACGACGCGCCCACCGTCGCGCACCGCCCCCTCCTCTTCACCCCGGACTGTGGTGAGGGAGCGATGGCGGACGGAGTTGCCGGGGCGAAAGCAGGCAGGGAGGGCGTCCTCGTGCCGTCCGGTCTCCGCCAGGCCGATGCCCTGCAGCAGCAACGGCGTAGTCCAGGACCAGCGGCAGCGGCTCGGAGGTGTGGCTGAGGGCCAGCGCCTGGTCATGAGCCGAGAACGACGCCCCACGGCCCTGTCCCCGCTGGACGGTGCCATTTCCGGCCCCGGCGCGGACCGCTGCGCGGGCATGCGGGGTGGGTGCGTTTCCTCCCGGATGGGCAGGACGAGCGGCGGCAGTGGCAGCGTAGAGCGTCGATTCATAAAGGTGATACCGAAATAACTCAAACGAGTTAAGTGTTGGGCTTGCGTTGGAGCGCGCACCGCCGAGCGTGCAGACTGTGCCGGGCTGAGAGGAGGGCACATGGCACCGAGAAACAGTCCGACCATCCGCCAGCGCCGGTTCGGCGCCGAATTGCGACGGCTCCGCGAAGCGGCGGGCATGACCACCGCAACGGCCGCCGGGCTGCTCGCAACCGACCGCACCGTCATCTCCAACGTGGAAGCCGGCCGCTTCGGCATAAGCGAGGACCGGCTTCGCCGGCTGGCCAGCATCTACCAGTGCGACGACGACGCCCTGATCGACGCACTGGCGCAGATGACCGGTGGCCGGCGAAACGGCTGGTGGGAGGAGTACCGGGGCAAGATCCCGCCCGGCTTCCTCGATGTCTCGGAGATGGAGCACGATGCCGTGCGCCTGCGGACCGTGCAGACCTGTCACATGCCGGGCCTGTTCCAGACCGAGGAACACGCGCGGGCACTGTTCGACATCATCCTGCCGCCGCTGCCGCGTCTCGAAGTGGAGTTGCGGGTAGCGCATCGGATGGGACGCCAGGCCGTGGTCACCGGCGAGTCGGCCAAACCCTACGAAGGGGTGATCCACGAGGCGGCACTGCGCATGCAGATCGGAGGCCGGAAGGTGGCAAAGGCGCAGCTCGCCCGCCTGCTGGAAGCCTGCGACCGCGACAACGTGACGCTGCGGGTGATCCCCTTCTCGGCAGGCGGGTTTCCCACGATCGGGGATTCGGTCCTCTACGCCGACGGCGTGACTCCGCACCTGGACACGGTCCACATGGACACGGCGATGGGTGCCGTATTCATCGACTCACCGGCCCGCCTGGCCGGCTTCCGGCGTCGGTTTGCCGCGGTCGGAAAGGTAGCGTTGGCCCCGCAGCAGTCGAAGGACTTCATCCGGGCGATCGAACGCGAGGTCTGAGAGGGGGCCGACATGAGCGCGCCGCGCTGGCTCAAGTCCTCCTATTCCGAGGAGGGCGGGAACAACAACTGCGTGGAGGTCGCCCGCCTGGAGGGCCAGCACCTCGCCCTCCGCGAGAGCACAGCGCCGCAGCACATCGTCGTCACTACCCAACGCCGTTTTGGTGCGCTCCTTGATTACGCCAGGCTGGAGGCTCTCAGGCGGCTGGGGTGGTAGGTGTTGCCTGCACGCCGCCCGTGCGGGGTTCTTCGGCAGCAGCTCGCCGTGTTCGGCGCGGCTTGCGGATCTGTTCCTGAATGCGCGCTTGTCAATTCTGAAACGATCGTGCCTGGGAGTGCTGAGGCGGAGCCGGGCGTCAGGTGCCGGGCGGAAGCCTCACTTCCCGGATGTCTTCCCGGGCGGTGTTCTTCATGCCGCCTGTCGAGCCGGTGAGGTTCCTCAACGAAATGATCTCGTGGGGTGACCCGGCCCAGGCAATCCCGCGAGCCGTGATGATTCCTGCGGCATCCGGCGGCCGTACTGCCGAACCCGTTACCGAGGAGGACTTCTGATGCGCAGCGTGACCTATTCGATGAGCGTCTCACTTNGCGTGACCTATTCGATGAGCGTCTCACTTGACGGCTACATCGTCGGGCCGGACGGCTACATCGTCGGGCCGGACGGCGACTTCGACTGGTCGGCGCCGGACGAGGAGGTCTTTCGCTTCTGGATCGACGAGATCCGAGAGGTCGGCGTCCATCTGTTGGGGCGACGGCTGTACGAGACGATGCTGTACTGGGAGACCGCCGACCAGGATCGATCGCTCGACGCCGCAGAGCTGGAGTGGGCCGCGCTCTGGAAGCCGCTCCCCAAGGTGGTGTTCTCGACCACGCTGTCGGCGGTCCAGGGCAATGCCCGCCTGGCCTCCGGCGGCCTGGCGGAGGAGATCGAGCGGTTGCGGGCCGAACCGGGGGAGGGCGACATCGCGATCGGCGGCGCGACGCTCGCCGCCGAGGCGGCCGCGTCGGGTCTGATCGACGAGTACCGGGCCATGGTCTACCCGGTGCTGGTTGGCGGTGGCATCCCGTTCTTTCCGCAACGCGAGCGCCGGGTGGATCTCGACCTCGTCGAGACCCGCACCTTCGGCTCGAAAGTCGTCTACCTCCGCTACCGCGTGGCGCGTTAGCCGGCTGGAGATCATTTCCAGGGTCTGTTGAGGACGAGGGCGGCGCGGGCGGAGGGCGACATGTCGCAGGATGCGCCTGCGTTCGGCGGCGGTGCGTTCGCCGAGCGCACGGACGTGTCCGGTCAGGGCGTTCGTCATGCGGGTTCGGCATGCAGGGCCTGCCGGCCGCAGGTCCTGGGAGGCGCGGCTCAGCTCATTCGGTGGTGGTGGGGTGGGTGGCGGTGAGGCGGGCGTAGACGACGATGTTGGCGTTGTAGCCGCCGTCGGGGGACCAGACGCCGCCGCAGGTGATCAGGCGGAGTTCCGGGGTGTTGACCGGGCCGTAGACCTTCTCGTCGGGGAACTCCGACTTCAGGTACTGCTCGACGGAGTCGGCCACGAACACCGCGGTGGTGCCGTCCTCGCGGTCGATCTCGATGACGCCGCCGGGCTGGAGCGAGCCGAGACCGGCGAAGGCGGCCGGGCCGGTGCGGGTGTCCAGGTGGCCGACCAGCAGGGCGGCACCCGCCTCGCCCGGGGCGACGCCGCCCGCGTACCAGGCGGCACGCATGGCGTCCTCCTCGGCCGGTGTGGGCGGGCCGCCGTCCGGGGCCAGATCGGCGCCGAAGGCCTCGACGGAGATGCCCAGCTCCGGAATGCGCACCCGGGTGGGCGCGGAGCGGGGGAGGGCGGTGGTGCCGAGGGCGGTGTCGGCCGAGCCCGGGGCCTCCGGGAGGCCCGTGCCGGGCGCGGACGCGGCCGGGGAGGGGGCCTCCGCGGGGAGCATGGCGGCGGTGAGCAGGGTGACCAGGACGGCCGAGCCGACGGCGGCCACCTCCAGGCGGCGGCTGCGCGGCGCCAGCCGCTCCTGGCGGGTCAGCCCGACCCCGCCGGCGGGGTCGGGGCGGAGCAGGCCGGTGTGCAGCAGCAGGCTCCGGGTGAGGGCGTGGGTGCGGCGCCAGAGGCGGACCAGCCGGTACCAGGGCAGGGCGCGGACCCGGCGGTCGGCGGCCCGCCAGCCGGAGCGCACTCTGCGGGCGGCGGCGCGGAACGGACGTGCGGCTGCCGCCGCCCAGCGGGCGACGGCGGCGCGCGGCGCGGTCCACAGGCTGTGGACGATGCGGCGGCGGAGACGGAGCAGGGCACCCGCGAGGCGCCG
>NZ_WTLH01000040.1 GCF_011421595.1 Streptomyces sp. YIM 98790
CCGAGCGTGCGGCGGCCGTCCGCCACCTGCGGGCGCACCGGGCCGCCGGCGGTGGCGCCGGGCTCGGCGCGCATGCACGCGGCAGCAGCGGAAGAGGCCGCCGGGCCGGCGGCGGTCAGTGGCCGGTCAGTCGCGCTCCAGCCAGCCGTCGTACTCCTCGGCCAGGGCGCGCAGCCGGTCCGCGTCGTGGCGGCCCCCGGGGTCCTCCACCACGATCACCCACTGGGCGTCCTCGGCGTCGTCGTCGCCCGCCAGGGCCTCCCGCACCACCGGGGGCCACTCCTCCAGGTCGAGCAGCTCGGCCACCTCTTCCGCGGCCTCTTCGGCGGTGTCCCGGTCCGGAAGCACCAGGATGTGTCGTGCGTCGGTCACGCCGACATTCTGCACACCGCCCGGAACCCGCCCGCGCCGGGGCTGTCGGTGGCCCGTGGGATGCTGTGGGGGATGGCCGGGAACGCGAGGAACGCAGGCAGGACGACGGGTGCGCAGGGGGCGCTGGCGCCGCTCACCCTGGCCGTGGGCCAGGAGGAGCTGCTGCTGGACCGTGCCGTGCGGGAGGTGGTGGCGGCGGCGCGGGCCGCCGACCCGGAGACGGACGTCCGGGATCTGGCGCCGGGCGAGCTCCAGCCCGGCGTGCTGGCCGGGCTCACCAGCCCCTCGCTGTTCGCCGAGCGCAAGGTGGTGGTGGTCCGGCAGGCGCAGGACCTGGGCGCCGACACGGTGAAGGAGATCAAGGCCTATCTGGCGGATCCGGCCGAGGAGATCATCCTGGTGCTGCTGCACGCGGGCGGCGCCAAGGGCAAGGGCCTGCTGGACGCGGCCCGCAAGGCCGGAGCGCGCGAAGTGCCGTGCGCCCGGCTGGCCAAGCCCGCCGACCGGCTGGCCTTCGTGCGCAACGAGTTCCGCACCGCCGGGCGCAGCGCCTCGCCGCAGGCCTGCCAGGCGCTGGTGGACGCCCTGGGCAGCGATCTGCGCGAGCTGGCCTCTGCCTGCGCCCAGCTGGTCGCCGATGTGGACGGGGTGATCGACGAGGCCGTGGTCGCCCGGTACTACACCGGCCGGGCGGAGGTGACCAGTTTCGCGGTGGCCGACCGCGCCGTCGAGGGCCGGGCCGCCGAGGCGCTGGAGGCGCTGCGCTGGGCCCTGGGCACGGGAGTGGCCCCGGTGCTGGTGAGCAGTGCGCTGGCGCAGGGCGTGCGGTCCATCGGGCGGCTGGCCTCGGCGCCCTCCGGGGCGCGGCCCGCGGATCTGGCCCGGGAGCTGGGCATGCCGCCGTGGAAGATCGACCGGGTGCGGCAGCAGATGCGCGGCTGGAGCGCGGACGGGGTGGCGGCGGCGCTGCGGGCGGTGGCCGAGGCCGACGCCGCGGTCAAGGGCGGCGGCAATGATCCGGCCTATGCGCTGGAGAAGGCGGTGGTGGCCATCGCGCGGGCCGCCCGCTCCCGGCGCTGAGGAGTGCCCTGCCCGGGTGCCCTGCCCGGAGGCCCTGCCCGGCGGCACGGCACGGCCGTTGCACGGGCCCGCCGCAGCGTGCCGCTCAGCCGCCGCCGGATTCCTTCAGGGCGGCCAGGGTGTCCACGGCGGACTGGTGCAGCATCTCGGTGATCTCCTCCCCGGCGGTTTCCCCTCCGGTCCAGTCGCTCCAGGACAGGGAGAGCTCCAGCCAGCCCTCGCGCACCGCCAGGCTCACCGAGACGACCCGGTCCTCGGCCGTGTCGGTGCTGGTCACCAGGTATGCCTCGTCGCCGGGCCCCTTCTCGTAGGGCCCGACGTCGTAGGCGTAGCCGTCACTTCCGTAGAGGTTGTACATCTCCCATGTGCCGGCGAAGTACGGGGCCGGGTCCACCGCCCGGTGCCAGGTGGCGTCGAGGGTGACGTAGACGGAGCCGTATTCCGCCCCAGCGGGGTAGGTGACCGAGCACTGCGAGGCGTCCCGGTCCTCGTGCGAGAAGCCGGTGGGCTCCGCCTCGGTGTCCGGCTCGCCGTAGCGCTCCTCGAAGGCGGCGAAACCGGCGACCTCGCACAGGTCCTCGACGTAGTGGTTGCCGGCGAAATCCGGGGAGCCGGCGCGGGCGAACGGGGGATTGCCGGTCAGCAGCAGCGCACCGGCCCATCCCGCCGAGGCCAGCAGCGCACCGGCCAGCCCTCCCCACAGCCACCCCGCGCGCCCGCGCCCGGCTCCGCCGGCTCCGGCCCCCGGAAGGGGCAGGGCTCCGGGGCCGTACGGGGACATGCCCGGCGGAGGGGCGGCCGGGGGCTGCGCGTAGGGGTTGTTCGGCTGGGCCTGCTGCGGAAATCCGTACCCGCCGGCACCGGGCTGCCGGCCGTCGGGCTGGTAGGGATTCTGGGGTCCCACCGGTATCGACATGGTGTCAAGTTACCCCTCCGCAAGGGCTGATGCCCCTCTGCTTCCGGTCGGAACCGGCGCGCTGCGGAGGGAGGAGGGCAGCGGAAAGGCCCCGGGCGCCGCCCCTGCCGGGACGGGTGCTCCGGGGCCTTCCGGCAGACCGTGCCGGGCGGCCCGCCTGGCGCACCGCACCACGTGGCGAACGTCGGGACGGTGCGGCGCGCGGACGGATCGTGCGAGCGGGCGGCGGTGAGAGGGACCGCCGGTCCGGATCCGTGGGCCGGCCGGGGCGGGTCAGGCGCCTCGCGTCACTTCGAGAGGGCGGCGACCTGCTTGGCCAGCGCCGACTTCCGGTTGGCGGCGTTGTTCCTGTGCAGGACGCCCTTGCTGACGGCCTTGTCCAGCTTGCGGGAGGCCACCCGTGCGGCCGCGGCCGCCTGCTCGGCGTCGCCGGCGGCGATGGCCTCGCGGGTGCGGCGGATGGCCGTCTTCACCTCGGACTTGACCGCCTTGTTGCGCAGCCGCGCCTTCTCGTTGGTCTTGATCCGCTTGATCTGGGACTTGATGTTCGCCACGAAATGAGCCTTTGCAGGTTCGGATGATTCGAATCGCCTCGGTGCAGCGGGCCGGCGGCGGCCAGACGGCGTGCCGGTGCGGTGCGGAGGCAGTCGCCCAGCCTACCAGCGGGGACACCGCGGCTCCCAATCGGCCCGGTGGCGGCCCTCGGCCGGTGCCGGGCCCGCGCCATGGGACCATGGACGGACGAGGCGCCCGCCAGCCGGGCGCCGCCCGACCACCCGAGTAGGACCAGGACCCCGCGTGCCCGCGACGACACTTACGAATGCGCCGGAACCGAGCCGTACCGAACCGGCCGTGATCCGCAATTTCTGCATCATCGCGCACATCGACCACGGCAAGTCGACCCTCGCCGACCGGATGCTCCAGCTCACCGAGGTGGTCGACAAGCGGCAGATGCGCGAGCAGTACCTCGACCGCATGGACATCGAGCGCGAGCGGGGCATCACGATCAAGTCCCAGGCCGTGCGGATGCCCTGGGAGGTCGAGGGCACCCCGTACATCCTGAACATGATCGACACGCCCGGCCACGTCGACTTCACCTATGAGGTCTCGCGCTCGCTGGCCGCCTGCGAGGGCTGCATCCTGCTGGTGGACGCGGCCCAGGGCATCGAGGCGCAGACCCTGGCCAATCTCTACCTGGCCATGGAGAACGACCTCGTCATCGTGCCGGTGCTGAACAAGATCGACCTGCCCGCCGCGCAGCCGGAGAAGTTCGCCGCCGAACTGGCGCACCTGATCGGCTGCGAGCCCGAGGACGTGCTGCGGGTCTCGGCCAAGACCGGCGAGGGCGTGCCCGAGCTGCTGGACCATGTGGTCCGGCAGGTGCCGCCGCCGGTCGGCGACGCCGCCGGGCCCGCCCGCGCCATGATCTTCGACTCCGTCTACGACGCCTACCGGGGCGTGGTCACCTATGTGAAGGTGGTGGACGGCCGGCTCGGCAGGCGCGAGCGGATCCAGATGATGTCCACCGGCGCCACCCACGAGCTGCTGGAGATCGGCACCAACGCGCCGGAGATGACCGCGGCCGACGGCCTGGCCGTGGGTGAGGTGGGCTATCTGATCACCGGGGTGAAGGACGTCCGCCAGTCCCGGGTGGGCGACACCGTCACCACCCTGCACCGCGGCGCCGCCGAGGCGCTGGGCGGCTACAAGGACCCCAAGCCGATGGTGTTCTCCGGCCTGTATCCGCTGGACGGCTCGGAGTACCCGGATCTGCGCGAGGCGCTGGACAAGCTCCAGCTCAACGACGCCGCCCTGGTCTACGAGCCGGAGACCTCGGCCGCACTGGGCTTCGGCTTCCGGGTCGGGTTCCTGGGGCTGCTGCACCTGGAGGTGATCCGGGAGCGGCTGGAGCGCGAATTCGGCCTGTCGCTGATCGCCACCGCGCCCAATGTGGTCTACCGGGTGATCATGGAGGACGGCACCGAGCACGTGGTCACCAACCCCAGCGAGTTCCCGGCCGGCAAGATCGCCGAGGTGTACGAGCCGGTGGTGCGGGCCACGCTGATCGCGCCCAGCGAGTACGTGGGCGCGATCATGGAGCTGTGCCAGTCGCGGCGCGGCACCATGCGGGGGATGGACTACCTCTCCGAGGAGCGGGTGGAGCTGCGCTACACCCTGCCGCTGGCCGAGATCGTCTTCGACTTCTTCGACGCGCTCAAGTCCAAGACCCGCGGCTACGCCTCGCTGGACTACGAGCCCACCGGCGAGCAGACCGCCGACCTGGTGAAGGTGGACATCCTGCTGCACGGCGACAAGGTGGACGCCTTCTCCGCGATCGTGCACAAGGACAAGGCGTACGCGTACGGCGTGAGGATGGCGGGCAGGCTCAGGGAGCTGATCCCCCGGCAGCAGTTCGAGGTGCCGATCCAGGCGGCCATCGGCGCCCGGGTCATCGCCCGCGAGACCGTGCGCGCGCTGCGCAAGGACGTGCTCTCCAAGTGCTACGGCGGTGACATCTCGCGGAAGCGGAAGCTGCTGGAGAGGCAGAAGGAGGGCAAGAAGCGGATGAAGATGGTCGGCCGGGTGGAGGTGCCGCAGGAGGCCTTCATCGCCGCGCTGTCCTCCGACTCCGGCGGCGCCGGGGAGGGCGGCAAGGGCAAGAAGTAGCCCGCACGGCCCCCCGCACCCGCCCCCGCACGCACCGCGGCCCCGCGGGCGTTGATCCGATCAGCGCCTCGCGGGGCTGCGGCATTCGGGTGGGTCCTCACCGCCCCCGGTTTCCGGGCCCGCCGGCCGGCCGTTGTGCAGGGTGCCGGCGGCATCCGGGCGGCAGAGGGCCGTGTCCGCGCAGCAGGCCGCCGCGGAAGGGAAACCCGACGTGAAGTACGCGAAGACGGCAGCGGTGCTCGCGGGGTCGCTGATGGCGGTGGGGACCGCCGCCTCGGCCGCGTCCGCCTCCCCGCGCGCCGTTCAGGCCCCGGACGTGATCGGAACCGTGTGCGCCACGGTCGGCGGACTGCACCGGGTCATGGACGACACGCTGACCATGTCCGAGCAGCCGGCGGCCACCGGCCAGGACCCGGTGGCGAGGCTCAATGCCGGGATGGACCGCACGGTCACCGGTGCGGTGGGCCAGGTTGCCGGGCTGTGTCCGGCGCCGGCCGGCGGCGAGAACCTGCTCGGCGGCGTGCCGAGCGTCCTCGGCCCGTTCTCCGGCGCCTGAGCCGGTCACGCTCGGTCGCGCCCCCGCTCGCGGGACGGGCGGGGGCGCGACGCCGCCGGGCCCGTCCGGCCGCGCAGGGCAGCGGCACAGTGCGCCCTGTGCCGCCCGCACAGTATCTGTCCCGTACTGGTCCGATGCCGGACAATGAAAGACAACATCCTGGCATCGGCGGCCGCACGGCCCCTTACAGAGCCGTCAGGACGCCCTTAGTCTGAGCGCCACTCACGGTTACCCGTGAGTACCCAGCAGTGCGGGACCCGGAGGAACACGTGAGCGAGAAGCAGAGCCCGATCGAGAACCGCCCGCCGTCCATGGCGCATCTGTTCCTCGACCGGGTCGAGGCGACCCCGGACACCGAGGCCTACCGCTACCCGGTGCCCTCCCCGGGCGGCGGGCCGGACGACTGGCGCGGCTACACCTGGGCCGAGGCGGCGGAGCGCGTCTTCGCGATCGCCGCCGGCCTGATGGACCTCGGCATCCGCCCGGAGGAGCGGGTGGCCATCGCCTCCACCACCCGGGTCGACTGGATCCTGGCGGACCTGGGCATCATGTGCGCCGGCGGCGCCACCACCACCGTCTACCCGCAGACCAACGCCGAGGAGACCGCCTACATCCTCAAGGACTCCGGCAGCCGGGTGCTCATCGCGGAGAACGCCGCGCAGCTGGCCAAGGTCCGCGAGCACCGCGCCGAGCTGCCGGAGCTGACCAGCGTCGTGGTGATCGACCCGGACGGCGCGGCCACCGCCGAGGGCGAGCCCGAGGGCTGGGTGCTCTCCCTGGCCGAGCTCGCCGAGCGCGGCAAGGAGTACCTGGAGAAGCACCCGGACAGCGTGCGCGAGACCGTCCAGGGCCTGCGCCGCGAGCAGCTCGCCACCCTGATCTACACCTCCGGCACCACCGGCCGCCCCAAGGGCGTGCGGCTGCGGCAGGACTGCTGGGCCTACATGGGCCACGCCATCGCCGCCGTCGACCTGCTGGAGCCGGAGGACGTCGCCTACCTGTGGCTGCCGCTGGCCCACGTCTTCGGCAAGGTGCTGATCTCCGGCCAGATCAAGGTCGGGCACGTCTGCGCGGTGGACGGCCGGGTGGAGAAGATCGTGGAGAACCTCCCGGTCGTGCGGCCGACCACCATGGCGGCCGTGCCCCGGATCTTCGAGAAGGTCTACAACGGTGCCGCCAACGCCGCCAAGGAGGGCGGTGCCGCCAAGTACCGGATCTTCCTCTGGGCGGCCGAGGTGGCCAAGCAGTACGGCCGGGTCACCCAGGAGAACTTCCGGCGCACCGGCACCCGCTCCGCCCCGCTGGGGCTGCGGATGAAGCATGCCGTCGCCGACCGGCTGGTCTACACCAAGCTGCGGGCCCGCTTCGGCGGCCGGCTGCGCGCCGCCGTCTCCGGCTCGGCCGCGCTGGCCCCGGAGATCGGCTACTTCTTCTCCGGCGCGGGCATCCACATCCTGGAGGGCTACGGCCTGACCGAGTCCAGCGCCGCCAACTTCGTCAACCCGGGCACGGCCTACCGCACCGGCACCGTGGGCAAGGCGCTGCCCGGCCTGGAGGTGCGGATCGCGGACGACGGCGAGATCCTGCTGCGCGGCCCGGGCGTGATGGAGGGGTACCACGGGCTGCCGGAGAAGACCGCCGAGGTGCTGGAGCCGGACGGCTGGTTCCACACCGGTGACATCGGCGAGCTCTCCGAGGACGGCTACCTGCGGATCACCGACCGCAAGAAGGACCTGTTCAAGACCTCCGGCGGCAAGTACATCGCGCCCACCGAGGTGGAGGGCCGGTTCAAGGCGGTCTGCCCCTACGTGTCGAACATCCTGGTGATCGGCGCGGACCGGAACTTCTGCACCGCGCTGATCGCTCTGGACCCGGTCGCGCTGGCCGGGTGGGCCGCGGAGAACGGCCTGGGCGGCAAGCCGTACGCGGACATCGTCGCCGACGACAAGACCGTGGCGATGGTCGACGGCTATGTGCAGCAGCTCAACGCCGGGCTGCAGAAGTGGCAGACGATCAAGAAGTTCCGGCTGCTGCCGCGCGACCTGGACGTGGAGCACGGTGAGCTCACGCCGAGCCTGAAGCTCAAGCGCCCGGTGGTGGAGAAGGAGTACCGCGAGCTGATCGACGAGATGTACGCGGGCGCCCGCGCGTAGGCCGGTGCGGGCCCGCCGCTCCTTCCGGTGCCCCCGGGGCCCGGGGGCGTGCGGCGGGCCCCTTCCGCCGTTCCGGGTCCCGCCGTTCCGGGCCCCTTCCGGCCCTTCCGTGCGGGCGGGGCGGATGCGGGACAATGGAGCCCATGCCCTCCGCACCACCCGACGGCGAGCCCGTGCCCGCGTCCGGCGCGCTGCCGCCCTCCGCCCTGCGCGGCGCGGCGGACCGCCCGCTCGGCTTCTACCTGCACGTCCCCTACTGCGCCACCCGCTGCGGGTACTGCGACTTCAACACCTACACCCCGAGCGAGCTGCGGTCCGGCCAGGGCGCGGCAGCCGCCGCCGGCGCGGCTTCGGGCACGGGCTCCCGCGAGAGCTACGCGGCCGCCCTGACCGAGGAGATCCGGCTGGCCCGCAAGGTGCTCGGGGACGACCCGCGCCCGGCCCGCACCGTCTTCTTCGGCGGCGGCACCCCCACCCTGCTGCCCGCCGGGGACCTGGTGCGGATGCTGGACGCCGTCCGCCAGGAGTTCGGCCTCGCCCCGGACGCGGAGATCACCACCGAGGCCAACCCGGAGAGCGTCACCCCGGCGTATCTGGCCGCGCTGCGCCGGGGCGGCTTCACCCGGATCTCCTTCGGCATGCAGTCCGCCCGCGCGCATGTGCTGCGGGTGCTGGACCGCGCCCACACCCCCGGCCGCCCCGAGGAGTGCGTGGCCGAGGCCCGTGCCGCCGGGTTCGAGCACATCAACCTGGACCTGATCTACGGCACCCCGGGGGAGAGCGACGACGACTGGCGCGCCTCCCTGGAGGCCGCGCTGTCCGCCGGTCCGGACCACATCTCGGCCTACTCGCTGATCGTGGAGGAGGGCACCCGGCTGGCCCGGCGCATCCGGCGCGGCGAGATCCCGCCCACCGACGAGGACCAGCACGCGGACCGGTACCTGATCGCCGAGGAGATGCTGTCCGCCGCCGGTTTCTCCTGGTACGAGGTCTCCAACTGGGCCGCCTCGCCGGCCGGGCGCTGCCTGCACAACGACCTGTACTGGCGGGACGCCGACTGGTGGGGCGCGGGCCCCGGCGCCCACAGCCACGTCGGCGGCACCCGCTGGTGGAACGTCCGGCACCCGGCCGCCTACGCCGCCGCCCTGGCGGCGGGCCGCTCGCCCGGGGCCGGGCGGGAGACCCTGACCGCCGAGGACCGGCGCATCGAACGCATCATGCTGCGGCTGCGGCTCTCCGACGGCTGCCCGCTGACCCTGCTCACCCCGGCCGCGCGGCGCGCCGCCCGGCAGGCCGTCGCCGACGGCCTGCTCGACCCCGCCCGCCACGCCGCCGGCCAGGCCGTGCTGACCCTGCGGGGCCGCCTGCTCGCCGATGCCGTGATCCGCGACCTCACCGACTGACCTGGGCCGTGGCACCGGCACCGGCACCGGCACCGGGGTGCGGGGCGCCGGCGTTCCGGCCCCGGCTCACTCCGGGGCGGTGACGTGGTCGATGAGGTGCTCGACGGGGCCGAGCAGGTCCGGTTCGAGGTCCTTCCAGGTGCGGACGGCGGCCCGGATGCGGCGCCAGGCGGCGGCGGTGTCCGGCGGCCAGCCCAGTGCACGGCAGACGCCGGTCTTCCAGTCCTGGCCGGGCGGGATCACCGGCCAGGCACGGATGCCCAGCGCCGAGGGCTTCACGGCCTGCCAGATGTCCACGAAGGGATGGCCGGCGACCAGCACATGCGGGCCGGTGACCGCGGCGGCGATCCGGGACTCCTTGGAGCCGGGCACCAGGTGGTCGACCAGCACCCCCAGGCGGGCACCGGCGGCGGGGGCGAACTCCTCGACCACGGCCGGCAGGTCGTCGATGCCGGAGAGGTACTCCACCACCACGCCCTCGACGCGCAGATCGTCGCCCCAGACCTTCTCCACCAGTTCGGCGTCGTGCCGGCCCTCCACATAGATGCGCCCGGCGCGGGCGACCCGGGCCCGGGCGCCGGGCACCGCGACCGAGCCGGAGGCGGTGCGGCCGGTGCCCTCCGCGGGGCGGGACGCCCGGGGCGGGCCGAGATCGACCGGCCTGCCGTCGATGAGGAAGCGGCGCGGCTCCATCGGGAAGACCCGGTGCCGGCCGAAGCGGTCCTCCAGGGTGACGGTGGTCCCCTCGGTGCGGATCACGGCCCCGCAGAAGCCGGTGAGGGAGTCCTCGACCACCAGGCCGGGGTCGGCGGGAACCCGGGGGAGCGGGGCGGGCCGGCGCCTCCCGGGCGGGGTGAGGTCGACATCGGAGTACCTGTCCACCCGCCGAGGATAGGCCGCGGGCGGCGAGGCCGGTGTCCGGCCCGGTGTCCGGCCCGGTGCCGGGCGGGATGTCAGGCGGGGGAGACGCGGAAGCGGCGGGCCAGGTCGTCCCGCTGGGTGCGCACGAAGGCGGCGTCCACCACCGCGCCGTGCCCCGGGACGTAGCGGGCGTCCGGGCCGCCGAAGTCCAGCAGCCGGTCCAGCGCCGCCGGCCACCAGGCGCGGTGCGCGTCCGGCCCGGCCTGCGGCTCGCCGGACTCCTCCACCAGATCGCCGCAGAAGACCACGTCCGGCCCGGCCCCGTCGCCCGGCACCAGCACGGCCAGATCGTGCGCGGTGTGGGCCGGCCCGGCGTTCAGCAGCACCGCCCGCCGCCCGCCCAGCGGGATCACCAGTTCCCCCGACACCTCGTGCCGTGGCACCGGCAGGGCCTCCGCGGCCTCCTCGGCGGTGTCCCGGGCCAGCCCGTGCCGTACCGCGTCCTCCACGATCTGCCGGCGGCCCGCCGGGGAAAGCAGGGAGGAGAAGCCGACGGCGGCACAGACCTCCGCCCCGGACAGGGCACCGGCCCCGAGGGCGTGATCGAAGTGCGGATGGGTGAGCACCACGTGCCGCAGCGGCACGGAGAACCGGTCGTGCAGGACCTGCCGGAGCCGTGCGCCGGTGCCCAGGGTGGCCCCGGCGTCCACCAGCAGCAGCGCGTCCTCACCGGCCACCGCCCCGACGGTGGCGTCCCAGCCCGGCAGGCGGCGGCGGACGACGCCGGGCGCCAGTTCTTCCCAGCCGCCGTTCCCGGGGTCTTCCCAAGAGCTCTCCACGCTGCGAGGTTAGCCCTGCGGCGGCCGATACGTGCGCACAGCACGATACCGTCGGGTAGGCCGCACTTTCCCTGGCTGTGGTACCCGGCCGTACACTGGCCCAGGGAGGCTGGCACTCTGTGGCAGGGAGTGCCAGGGGCCAGCAGCAGGCGGCGGACGGACGGCCGGACGGGAGGTGTGCGGCATGCTGAGTGAGCGGAGGCTTCAGGTCCTGCGGGCGATCGTCCAGGACTACGTGGGCACCGAGGAACCCGTGGGGTCCAAGGCGCTGACCGAGCGGCACAACCTGAACGTGTCGCCGGCCACGGTGCGCAACGACATGGCCGCACTGGAGGAGGAGGGCTACATCACCCAGCCCCACACCAGCGCCGGCCGCGTGCCCACCGACAAGGGCTACCGGCTGTTCGTGGACCGGCTGGCCGAGATCAAGCCGCTGTCCCCGGCCGAGCGCCGCGCCATCCAGAACTTCCTGGGCGGCGCCGTGGACCTGGACGACGTGGTGGGCCGGACGGTGCGGCTGCTGGCGCAGCTCACCCGGCAGGTCGCGATCGTGCAGTACCCCTCGCTCACCCGCTCCACGGTCCGCCACGTGGAGCTGCTCCAGCTCGCCCCCGCCCGGGTGATGCTGGTGCTGATCACCGACACCGGCCGGGTCGAGCAGCGGGTGATCGACTGCCCGGCGCAGATCGGCGAGAGCAGCCTGGCCGATCTGCGCGCCCGGCTGAACGCCCGGGTGGCGGGCGAGCCGTTCAACCAGGTCCCCCTGCTGGTGCAGGACCTCGCCGAGTCCTTCGACCGCGAGGACCGGCCGACCGTGAACTCGGTGCTGGCCACCCTGCTGGAGACCCTGGTCGAGGAGACCGAGGAACGCCTGATGGTGGCCGGCACGGCCAACCTCACCCGCCTCACCCACGACTTCCCGCTCACCCTCCAGCCGGTGCTGGAGGCGCTGGAGGAGCAGGTCGTGCTGCTCAAGCTGCTGGGCGAGACCAAGGACGCCCAGATGCAGGTACGCATCGGGCACGAGAATCCCCACGAGAGCCTGACCTCCACCTCTGTGGTGACGGTCGGCTACGGTACCGGGCAGGAGGCGGTGGCCAGGCTCGGTGTGATCGGCCCGACCAGGATGGACTACCCCGGAACGATGGGAGCCGTACGCGCTGTGGCCCGGTACGTCGGACAGATCCTCGCGGAGAAATAAGTGGCGACTGACTACTACGCGGTTCTGGGCGTCAGCCGTGACGCCTCCCAGGAGGAGATCAAGAAGGCGTTCCGCCGCCTGGCCAGGGAACTGCACCCGGATGTGAATCCGGATCCGAAGACCCAGGAGCGGTTCAAGGAGATCAACACCGCCTACGAGGTGCTCTCCGATCCGCAGAAGAAGCAGATGTACGACCTGGGCGGGGACCCGGTCGGCGGCGCCGGCGGCGCCGGGGCGGGCGGTTTCGGCCCCGGCTTCGGCAGCTTCTCGGACATCATGGACGCCTTCTTCGGCACGGCGGCCCAGCGCGGCCCGAAGTCGCGCACCCGGCGCGGTCAGGACGCCATGATCCGCCTGGAGGTGGAGCTGAGCGAGGCCGCCTTCGGCACCACCAAGGAGATCCAGGTCGACACGGCGGTGGTCTGCAAGACCTGCAACGGCGAGGGCGCCGCCCCCGGCACCTCGGTGCAGACCTGCGACATGTGCCGCGGCCGGGGCGAGGTCTCCCAGGTGACCCGCTCCTTCCTGGGCCAGGTCATGACCTCCCGGCCCTGCCCGCAGTGCCAGGGCTTCGGCACCATCGTGCCCAGCCCGTGCCCGGAGTGCGCGGGCGACGGCCGGGTGCGGGCGCGCCGCAACCTCAACGTCAAGATCCCCGCCGGGGTGGACAGCGGCACCCGCATCCAGCTCGCCGGCGAGGGCGAGGTGGGACCGGGCGGCGGACCGCCCGGCGACCTGTACGTGGAGATCCGCGAGAAGCCGCACGAGATGTTCCAGCGCCGCGGGGACGATCTGCACTGCACGGTGACCCTGCCCATGACGGCGGCGGCGCTGGGCACCAAGGTGCCGCTGGAGACCCTGGACGGGACGGAGGAGATCGACATCCGCCCGGGCACCCAGTCCGGCCAGTCGATCCCGCTGCGCGGGCGGGGCGTCACCCATCTGCGCGGCAACGGGCGCGGTGACCTGGTGGTGCATGTGGAGGTGCAGACGCCCAGCAAGCTCGACCCCGAGCAGGAGGAACTGCTGCGCCGGCTGGCCGAGCTGCGCGGCGAGGAACGCCCGGCCGGTCAGTTCCAGCCCGGCCAGCAGGGTCTCTTCTCCCGCCTGAAGGACGCCTTCAACGGCCGCTAGCCGCTGCGCTGCAGGTGCCGGCGCTGCCGGGTCGCGTGTGGGCCGGGCCGCTGGTGGCCGCCGGGAGCTGTGCTTCCCGCGTGCGGGCGGGTCCCGGCGGCTGTCCGGACCGGCGGGCACGGACCGCGACGCGCGGGCTGTTCACCGGCGGTGGCGCCGCTTCCCGTCGCGCCGTCCTGCGGAGCCCGGCGTGGCGGGCGGAGGTGGGGCATGATCGGGCGTGTGGAGCGGGAAGGCGGGAGGGACGGGCGATGACGGCTGCGGTGTTCGTGTGCGAGGCGGCGGCCGGGGCGGGACCGGGGGATCTGCTGTGGCTGGACGGGCCCGAGGGGCGTCACGCCGTCTCGGTGAAGCGGCTGCGCACCGGCGAGGAGATCGTCCTCACCGACGGCGGCGGCAGCGGCGTGGCCGGCACGGTCACCGCCGTGGAGGGCAAGGACCGGCTGGCCGTCCTCGTGCGCGAGGCGCGCCGTGAGCCGCCGCCCGCGCCCTCCGTGACCGTGGTCCAGGCGCTGCCCAAGGGGGACCGCGGCGAGCTGGCCGTGGAGACCATGACCGAGACCGGCGTGGACACGATCGTGCCGTGGCCCGCCGCCCGCTGCATCACCCAGTGGCGGGGCGAGCGCGGTGCCCGGTCCCTCGCCAAGTGGCGGGCCACCGCGCGGGAGGCCGGCAAGCAGTCGCGGCGTCTGCGCTTCCCGGAGATCACCGGGCCCGCCGCCACCAGGGACGTGGCCGGTCTGCTCGCGGGGGCCGCCTTCGCCGGGGTGCTGCACGAGGAGAGCTCCACCCCGCTGGCCACCGCGCCGCTGCCCGAGGACGGCGGCATCGTGCTGGTGGTCGGCCCGGAGGGCGGCATCGCCCCGGAGGAACTGGCCGCCTTCGAGGCCGCCGGTGCCCGCCCGTACCGGCTCGGGCCCACCGTGCTGCGGACCTCCACCGCCGGTACCGCCGCCGCCGCCGTGCTGCTCTCCCGCACCGCCCGCTGGGCCTGATCCCGGCACTTGCCCCCGGCCGGGCTTCTGCCGCTAAGGTGATGATCGTCACGTTTTGGCGTTCCGCCGAACCGGGCGGGGAGGGGGCTGCTTTGCCGAGCGGGATGGTGACCAACCGGGGGGATCTCGCCCATCAGTTACGCCTGCTGGCGAGGGAGCCGGAGCTCTCCGAACAGAAGACGGCCCTGATCGCGCTCGCCGACGACCTGGACACCGGCAGCGATCTCGACCGCTGGGCGCGTCTGGACCTGGTCGGAACACTCGGCAGCCCCGACGGCCTGACCGAGGGTCCGGTGCCCGCCGCGACCCGGCGCGCGGGATGGCTGGAAGGCTTCCTGGGCGTGCTGGTGTTCGTCCCGCTGCTGGTCACCTGGTGGGGACTGCGGGCCGCGGGGCAGGCGTACAGCGAACTCGCGGCAGCCGACCCCGAGCAGGCCGCCCGGCCCTTCCTCCAGCTCTGGCTCAACGACTTCGAGGGCGAGCTGTCCGGCTTCGGGCGGTTCGACCACATCGCGCTGACCGCCGTCCTGCTCATCATGGGCATCGTGCTGATCGCCCTCTGGCACGGCACCGACCGGGCCCGGTCGGAGCGCGCCGAGCGGGAGCGCGAGCGGCGGCGCGAGCAGCTGGCGGCCCGGCTGGTGGCGGTGCTCACCCGGGTGCAGCTCGCCGTCACCCCCCAGCTGGCCGGGTCCCCGCAGCGGTTCGCCGACGAACTCACCAAGGCGGCCGGCGAGCTGCGGGCGATGATCGGCAAGGCCGCCAAGGGGCAGCAGGCCACCGAATCGGCGGTGGCGGCGGCCGAGCGGGCCACCAAGGCGCTGCGCGAGGCCGCCCAGCGGCTGTCGGACGCCGTGGTGCCGCTCAACGCCTCCACCGACCGGCTGGAGAGTGCGGTTCGCAACGGGCAGGACGAGACCGCGCGGCTCAGCGCGGCAAACGCGGCCGAGGTGCGCGGGGTCGGCGACCGGGTGGGCGAGGCGGGCCTGCGCATCGAGTCCGCGCTGCGCGATCTGACCCGGGCCCACCATGAACTGCGCGGTGTGTCGGAGAAGGCGGTCGAATCCACCGACCGGGCCTCCCGGGCCATGGCCACCAGCTCGGCACGGACCGACGACGCCGTGGACAGCATGCGGGAGGCCGCGGAACGCTGGGACGTGGCCGCGGCGCACTGGGAACACGCCGCCTCCCGGCTGGAGACCAGCCTCCGGGAGCTGACCGGTGGCGGGCAGGTGCCGGCGCCGGTCGGCCCCGGTTCCGCCGCGGGCGCGAACGGTACGGGCCGGTGAGCCGTCGGCGGCGGCCGGGCGGTGGGCGGTTCCGGCTGGGCCCGTTCGCCCTGGCGGGCTGGCTGTTCGCCGATCTGCTGCTGGTGCTGACCCTGGTGGCGCTGGGCGGGCAGCCGGACCCGCTGGCCGCGAAGAAACCGGAGGAGACGGAGACCGAGGACCCTGAACCCGAGGAGCCTGACGCGCCCGAGGAGCCGGAGGGGCCGCGGTCGGTGGACCGGAATCCGGTGGAGTTCTCGGTCAGGGGCTCCGACAACGGCGACCTGCGCAGGCAGATCGCCGAGGCCACCGAGGAGTGGCCGGACCGGGAGGCCGCGTTTGTCCTGACCTTCGGGGGCGATTACGGCGGCAACCAGTACGCGGCCAAGGTCAACGGGCTGCTCCACGCGGCCAACCCGAAGATGTTCGCCGCCGAGCTGGCGGGTGAGAACTATCACGATCTGAGCGAACCGGTGAATACGGCCGTGGTGCGGGTCTACTTCTACACCCACGGCGGCTGACGGACCGTGGCCCGAGGAACTCCGGAGCGGACGAGGACGAGGTGACCCAGAGGCAGCCGCGACGACGGCGCAACAGAAGGACGGCACGGCCCGCGCTGCCGGGCCCGCCGCCGTCACCGGCCCCGCCGCCCGGCGCCCCGGCTGCCGCTGCCGGGGAACCGGGGGAGGGATGGCGGCCCGGCGTGGAGCTGCGCCCGGACGGGCCGCGGCCGCCGCTGCCGGACCTGCCCCGTTATCCGGCGGTGCCCGGGTACCGCTCCCTGGAGCGGGCGCTGCGCGACCTCCGCTGCCGCCACGCCGCCGAGCTGCTGATGCCGGGCGGTTCGCCGGGCCGACCCGCGCCCGCGCGGCGGGCCGGTGACGAGGGGTTCCTGATCCTGGACGGCCTGTGGCTCCCCGGCCCCGGACAGACCTGGGACAGGGGGGACGCCGCGTACTGCGCGCGGGTCCGCCGCGACTGGGAGGCGTCCGGGCGGCGCGGCGCGGAACGGGCGGCACGGGTGGTCAGGAGGCTGGAACGGCTGGCGGCCGAGCAGCCCGCCGGTCTGCGCCGGCTGGTGCTCTATCAGCTCGCCTG
Source organism: Streptomyces sp. YIM 98790 (assembly GCF_011421595.1). GTDB lineage: Bacteria > Actinomycetota > Actinomycetes > Streptomycetales > Streptomycetaceae > Streptomyces. The sequence continues at coordinate 16,544 of NZ_WTLH01000040.1, forward strand.
CCTGCTGCACGACCGGGAGACCGGCCCTTCGGCGGAGGCGGCCGGGGAGCTGGGCGTGCACGCGAGCGAGGCCGGGCCGCTGGCGGCGGCGGTGGCCGCGGCCGGTGACTTCCCCGGACCGGGGCCGGTCCGGGAAGCCGCCGAGGAGATCCACCAGGCATGGCGCGAGCGGCGGCTGTACGCCGCTGCCGCACTGGCCCGGCGACTGCCGGAGGAGTCGCCGGATCAGGAACTGGCCGCGCTGACAGCCCGGTTGCGCGGGGCGCGGGAGGAGTTGGCGGAGTGGGCCGCGCAGGCCCGCCGGCTGCATGCCGAGGGACGCCCGTACCAGGCGATGGCCGTCTGGCTCGGGATTTGCTGGACCGCGGCCGACGATCCCGAGGCGGGCGAGGCGCTGCGCGCGCTCGCCGCGGGCAGCGGCGCCACCGGTGCCGGCGCGGAGCAGCACGCGGCGGACGCCCCCGGGCCGGTGGGCGGTGCGGCGAGCGCGGCAGGGGCCGGTGGCGGTGAGCGGGAGGGTGGTGGTGGCGCCTTGGCGGCGGCACCGGCCGGGGCCGGTCGGCGCGGCGGCGGGGAGCCGGTGACCGGGGAGGTGCTGGGGGCCGGCGGGGTGCGGCTGGCCTGGCCGGGAGCGGATGCCGCCGAGCAGTGGCTGGTGCTGCGCTATGCGCCCGCCGCTCCGGAACAGGCTGTCGAGGCGCTGGTCGCCCGCCGGGGTGAGGACGCCGTCGATTCCACGGCCCCCCTGGGACGCCGTGTCTGCTACGCCGTGCTGCCGCTGCGCGACGGCTGTCCGGCCGGCCCGGCGCGCGGCTCCGGGCCGGTGGCCGTGGCCCCCGGGGCGCACCTGCTGCGCGGGCGTGCCGTGCCCGGCGGCGTCCGCCTCACCTGGCGTCCGCTGCCCGGTACGCGCGAGGTGCGGGCGGTCCGTTCCGGCGGCCCGGCGGACGCGCCGCCGGTGCCGGTACCCTGCGACCTCGGCGAGCTGACGGACGGCCCGCTGCCGCCCGGTGAGTACCGCTACACCGTCCGCTGCGGCTATCCGGACCACACCGGCGGCACCGTCTGGTCGGCGGGCAGGCAGATCACCGTGCGGGCGCTGGACTGGCCGGAGCCGGTGTCCGGGCTCACCGTCCGGCCCCCGGACGAGAGCGGCCGGGTGACCGTCTTCTGGCCCCCGCCCCGGCGCGGGCAGGCCCGGCTGGTCCGCTGGCACGGCTGGGCCGCCGAACCGGGCCGGGACGTCTCCGCCGCTGTGGGACGGCTGCCCGGCGGCGGCACGCTCGCCGGGCTGGCCCCGCAGCCGGCCGATGGTCCCGAGGTGCCCGACGGGGGCGGCGGCGTGCGGCTGCTGCTGCCCAGCGGCGCCGCGGCCCGGCTCACCGTGATCACCGAGCTCTCCGGCCGGGCGGTGGCGGGCGACAGCGCCGTGGTGGAGAAGCCCGGCCACCCCGAGGACCTCACCGTGCGCCGCGGCGGGGACGGCCGGCATGCCGAGATCGGCTTCCGCTGGCCGGAGCCGGCGCTGATGGTGGTGGTGCGCTGGCAGTCCGAGGACGGGGCGGCCGGTGAGCGGATCCTGCCGCGCAGCCGTTACCGAGCCGGGCCCCGGACGCGGATTCCGGTCGGCCACGGAGCCTGCCGGGTGACCGTGGCGCCGGTGGGCCGTCCGGACGCGTCCGTGGTGGTGGGCGGCCCGGCCACCGTTGAACTGCCGCGCACGCCCCGCGCGGTGTATCTGCTGCGCTGGTGGCTGCCCGGAGTGGCGGCCCGCGTCATCGCCGGGCTGCGCCGGCTGCGGGGGGCCGGGGGCGGCCGGCCCGCCCCGTGAAACGGCAGGGCACGCGTGCGGGCACCGCCCTCCTCTCCCTTCCCGGTCCGGGCCGCTGCCGGTCAGGGGGCCTGGATGACCCCCTCGGCGCCGCTGCCGAACTCCAGCAGCGCTCCCGGCCGCAGCGCCGCCGTACGGCCGGGCGGCACCTCCTGGGCCTTGCCGTCCGGGGTGTGCAGCATCCAGCGGTTCCCGGAGCGGTTGGTGAGCCCGAACCGGCCCCGCACCTGGGGATGCTCGGTGACCTCGCCGATCACATCGGCGTAGTCGTGCCGGTCCGGATGGGGCTGGAGGTGGTGCCCGCACAGCTGGGCGCCGTGGTTCAGCCGCAGATGCCGCCGGGTGCGGGTGCCGCCGGTGCCCGCCTTCAGCTCCAGGGACTGCGGCAGCGTCACCGTCGTGCGGCACTTCCAGCACCGCGGCGGCGGCCCGGCCGGCTCGGCGAGATTCTGCGTGCCGCACCCCTGGCAGGTGACCACGGCGTCCCGCACCGCGCTCAGCGCCTCCCGCCATTCGGCCTCCCGCACGCGCTTGTTGGGATCGCGCAACCCGTCGGTGAAGTTCCGCACGAACAGTTTCTGGAGGACCGGTGGCAGCGACGCCCAGGTGGCCAGCACCGTGTCGTGCTCGCCGTGCACCGGCTGATTGCTGGTGTCGTCCGGGTCGAACAGGAAGACCGGGTCCTCGCCGTACAGCCGGCGCTGCGCGGCCTCGTCCATGCAGTGGATGCGCAGCTCGCGGGCGCCCTCCAGCGGGTGGTGGTTGGCCAGCAGCAGGAACAGCAGCACGGCCAGGGAGTGCAGATCGGTCTGGATGCTGGGCTGGCCGGTCGCCGCCTTGCGCACCAGTTCCGGCGCCATGAACGTCATGGTGCCGGCTATGCCCGCGAACTGCCCCTCCACCACGGCGTTGTCGTTGTCGCAGACCAGCACGTCGCCGGTGCGCGGGTCGAAGAAGATGTTGCCCCAGCTGATGTCACGGTAGGCGACGCCCCGGTAGTGCAGCGACTGGTACGCCTCCACGGTGTACAGCGCGGTGGTGACCAGCGAGCGGCAGGTCACGGCCGAGACCTCGGGGCGGCGGCGCAGCAGGGCCGGCAGGTCGGCGAACCGGTCCGGGCGCAGCTCCATCAGATAGCCGAGCCCGGGGCCGTCCGGCCGGGTGACGATGGTCTGCGGCCACAGGAAGCGGCTGTCGCCCCAGCCACGGGCCACCAGCGTCTCCAGGATGTCCCGCCGGGAAGCGTCCGCCAGGTGGGGGAAATACCACTTGAGCGCCTTGGGCCCGTCCGGGGTCTCGGCGCGGTAGACCTCGCCCTGCCCGCCGGCGCCCAGCATCCGGTCCACGGTGATCCGCTGCCCCTTTGCGGCGGTGAGGACCTGACCCTTCTCCAGCATGCCGTTCAAGCCTGTCGTCCTTTCTCGTCTGCCGGGAAGGCGACGATCAGCGTGGTGTCGTCGCCGGAGTGTGCGGCGGCCTGGCCCAGCCAGTGCGGGAGCTGCCCGCGGACCGCTTCGGCGCCGTCGGTGACCACCCGGTCCCGGACGCCGGTGGCGAAGTCCAGGAAGCCCTGCCGGTCCGCGAAGCTCTTGGCCAGCCCGTCGGTGGTGAGCAGCACGAACGGCGGCAGCTCGCGGCCGGTCAGCGGTTCCCAGTGCACCAGCATGTGGTGCCATGCCTGGTCCAGGCAGAGCGAGGTGGTCTCGTCGCCGAGGTCGGGGCGGCCGTTGTCGAGGAGTGTCCGGGGCGGCCCGTGGTGCGGGACGAGGGTGATGTCGCCGTCGCCGAGCTGCCAGCAGACCAGCAGCTCCGGGGTGAGCACGGCGCCGAGCAGGGTGGAGCCGTAGACCGTGTAGGCCGGGGCCGCGGACGCGGGACCGGGCGCGCCGTGGTGGCGGCCCTGCCGTCCGTCGGCGGGGGAGTTGCTCTCGTGCAGGGCGATCCGCTGCCGCCAGGCCCGCACCACCTGGCGCGGCAGCGCCAGCGCGGCCTCGTGCAGCGCGTTCCAGCCGCGTCCGCCCGCCCGCTCCGGGCGCATGGCCTCGGTGGCGAAAACGGCGGCGCAGTCGGTGAACACCTCCACCGCCCAGCGGGCGCCCAGGTCGCTGCGGAAGTGGGCGGCGGAGCCGTGGCCGTCGGCCGCGGCCAGCACCAGGGACCGGCCGTCGTGCAGCGCGGTGGCCCGGTGCCGGTCCTGGCTGTACTTCTTGGCCACGCCCTTCTCGCTGTGCGCCAGCAGCCGCCAGGCCGGGGGCGGGGTCACCAGACGTCGTCGACGTCGGCACCGGGCTGCTGTCCGGCGGCGGGCGTGACCTGGGTCGGCATGTAGGGGAGCTGCTTGGTGAGCAGGCCGTCGCCGCCCGCGCTGGGTGTGGAGGCGGCGCTCACCGCGGCGGTGGAGGCCCAGCGGATGGCGGCGACGAGCTGCCGCGGGTTGCGGGCCTCCAGCGGCTCCAGCTCTGGGTTGGCCAGGAAGGTGCGGAGCATGTCCTTGTCCGCGTCGTCCCCGATGGCCACGGCGATCCGGACCGCCCGCTTGCCCCAGGGGGTGCCGTCCAGGGCGCGCAGCCCGGCCCGCCAGTCGTCGGTGGGCACCCCGTCCGAGACCAGGGCCAGAACCGGGCGCAGCGCGCGCTCCGGCATGGGCGGCATCCGCATCTCCTCGGCGGCCAGGTGGAGTGCCTGGCCCAGGGCCGTGACCCCGCCGGCGTGGGCGTCGGCCCAGTCGAAACCGTGCACGGGGGTCGGGGTGGGGACGTGCCAGCTCGCCGTGGAACTGAAGGTGATGGCGCGGACCAGCAGCGACGCGGCCGGGTTGTCGTCCGCGGCCTTGCGCATCTCCGGTATGGCCTCGCGCACGGCGAAGTTCAGCGAACTCATCTTGCCGTTGACGCCCATCGAGGCCGAGCAGTCGAGCAGCCAGATGAAGTGCAGCGGGCGGCTGGCCATCGGGCCGCCGGGAATGTCGCTCACGGGAAGTACCCCTTCGTGTGCGTCAGCAGGCAATGGTCGGGCGTCGGGGTCGGGAGTCGGGCACGGGCACCGGGGGAGGAGAACGGCACGGGCGGTCACTCCGGCGATTCCCGGGCGAGAACCTGCCTGAGCCGGTTGCCGACCGCGGTCCGGTACCAGCCGTCCACGGCCGCACGGTGCAAATGGAGGCGCACCTCGACCTCGGTCCCGACGCCCGGGGCGTGCAGGAAGTCGCGATAGCTCACCAGCAGCCGGGCGCGCGCCAGCGGCTCGTGGCGGAGCCAGGACGGACGCAGAGAGATCATCAGCTCGGCCAGTTCCGCGCGCTGCTCCCAGCCCGGCTCCGGCCAGGTACTGCCGGGTATCAGGGTCCCGCCGGGCCACATGGCCTGGATGACGTTCTGGTCCAGGTCCGCTCCGGCGATCAGTTCGGGCGGGCAGGCGCGCAGGATGGCGAGGGCTCCTTCGGTGTCCAGTTCGAAATGCGGCCAGCAGCGCACGGCCAGCAGCCGCAGGTCGTCCGGGTCCGTGACGGAGCCGCCCAGTTCCTGCTCGATCACCTGGCGGAACAGGCGGGCGCCGGCCATGCGGTGGGGGTCGGCGCCGTAGAAGGCGGTGGCCCGGCTGAGCCGTTCCCGGCGCCGTGCCGGCTCCTCCCGGGCAGCCGGCACGGGTTGTGGCGGGGACTGTGGCGCGGGCAGGGACGCGGGCCGGGCCGGTCGGGTCTCGCGGCCGAGCCAGCGGTCGGCCACCTGCTCGGCCCAGGGGTCGGCGTCCCCTTCCGGCGGGCTGCTCTCGCCGCCGGTCCCGTCGTGCACCCGGTACAGATAGCGCCGCGCGGCCGGATCGCCCAGGGCGGCCGCGGCGTGCGGGGTGGTGCCCACGATCTGGTGCGGCATCCGGTCCGGCCGCTGGGCGCGGGTGACGAAGGTCAGCGCGCGGGCCTGCGCGGGGGAGAGCGAGGCGCAGGCCAGCGCGATCCACAGCGCCACCACCTCGGAGTCCTCCTCCACCAGCACGATCTGCCGCCCGGCGCGTTCCGCGAACAGCCGGTGCACATCGGTCAGGAAGGGGACGAGCCGGTCCTGATGACGGCGGGCGAAGGCGCGCAGGGTCCGCTCGCCGAAAATCTCCTCCGACGCCTGCGGAAGGTTCCCGGCGGCGGGGGCGTCCGCGTTCCAGCAGGCGGAACGCCAGGTGTGGATGACACAGGCCCGGTCCGGCGCGGGACCGCCCGGCAGGTAGCGGGCGTCCACCACGAAGTGCTGCCACTCCCACTGCCGTCGGCCCGTGCCGCCCCGGACCGGTGAATCGGGCGCCACCGCGCGGGAGTGGCACAGCAGGGCGGAGCCGTCCGGCAGCCGGGTGTGGCTGAGCTGGCCGTCACCCACCGGTGCCGTGGCGGCGACCAGCGGGGCCAGCGCCGCGGCGTACTCCGGCGGCGGTAACTCCCCGCCCGGCGCGTCGTCGGGGGCCGGCTCCACGGCCACGGCACCGGAACCGGTGTGCACCCGTGCCGCGTAGCGGAACCGCCGGAACCCGTCGGGGTGCGGCACTCCGACCGGCAGCAGCCCCGCCACCTGCTCCACCCCCATGCCGTCCGAAGCCTTCCGCCCCCGTCACGCCGCCCTTGCGCCTGTGACACGCCATCATGCCCAGTCCGTGCCCGGCACGTCATCCGATTGCCGAACTTTTCCGCCCGGGGTTCAGACGCGCGGGGGGCCGGGCTGGATGTCGCGGGGATCGTCCGGGTGGCGGCGCAGCAGCAGGATGGCGGTGAGCAGGCCGCCCCAGACAATGGCGATGGCCACGATCATCATCACGATGGCGGAGGCGGACATTACAGGCGTTTCCTTTCGTCCGGGGTTCCCGGAGCCTCCGGAGCCTGCGGGGATTCCGGGGATTCCGGAGCGCCGGGGCCGTCCGGGGCGCCGGGGGCGGATCCGGCTTCGGCGCCGGCCGCCGGGCGGCGGCGCCAGGGCACCAGGGTGAGCAGCACGCCGAGCAGGATGGCGCCCACCGCCACGCCCCAGCCGGAGTAGAGCAGGAACGAGGTGGGGTAGCCCTCGTAGTTCTCGTCGAACTCGTTGATCAGGCTGTCGATCATCATCCAGCCCAGCACCAGCGGGGTGATCACTCCCAGGCAGATCCGCCACCACAGGCCCAGCCGCACCGCCGAGGTGGCGTCCGCGTCGGACTGGAGCGCGGGCAGCCGGCGCAGCACCCAGGAGACCGTGATCACCACCGCCAGGGCGGCCAGCGCGATGCCGTACTGGTTGATGAAGTGGTCGGCGGCGTCGAGGAAGTACAGCCCGCCGTCGGTGGAGAACAGCAGCACCGAGACCACCCCGGTCGCCCCGCCGATCAGCAGCACGGTACGGACCCGGTTCATGCCGGTGCGGTCCTGCACCGCCGAGACGATCACCTGCACGATGCTGATCAGCGAGGACAGCCCCGCCACCACCAGCGAGGCGAAGAACAGCAGCCCGAACAGCCATCCGGCGGGCATCTCGGAGATCACCTGCGGGAAGGCCACGAAGGCCAGGCCCAGTCCGGAGCTGGAGACGTCGTCCACGCCCACCCCCGCCTGCACGGCCATGAATCCGAGGGTGGCGAACACCCCGATCCCGGCGAGGATTTCGAAGGAGCTGTTGGCGAAGCCGGCCACCAGCGCCGATCCGGTCAGGTCCGAGCGCCGCCGCAGGTAGGAGGCGTAGGTGATCATGATGCCGAAGCCGATGGAGAGCGAGAAGAAGATCTGTCCGTAGGCCGCGACCCACACGCTGCCGTTGTCCAGTTCGCCCCAGTCGGGGGAGAAGAACGCGTCGATTCCGTCCGCGGCGCCGTCCAGGGTGAGTGCGCGGACCACCAGCACCACGAAGAAGATCACCAGCAGCGGGATGAAGATCTTGTTCGCCTGCTCGATGCCCCGCCGCACGCCCATGGCGAGAATCGCCAGCACCACGATCCACACGGCGACCAGCGGCACCGCCACCCCCGGCACGAAGGCCGAGACCTCCCCGGGTTCCGCGGACAGCTCGAGGAACTCCCCGAACAGGAAGCCCTCCGGGTCGTCGCCCCAGTCCTGCCCCACCGAGAACCCCACGTAGCGCACGGCCCAGGCCAGGATGACGGCGTAGTAGGTGGCGATGACGAAGCAGATGACCACCTGCCACCAGCCCAGCACCTCGGCCGGGCGCGCGAGTTGGTGGAAGGCGGCCGGCGGGGAGGCCCGGTGCCGCCGGCCGATGGTGTATTCGAGGATGAGCAGCGGAATGCCCGCCGTCACCAGGGCGACCAGGTACGGCAGCAGGAACGCCCCGCCGCCGTTCTCGTAGGTGACGGCGGGAAAGCGCCAGATGTTGCCCAGGCCGATGGCCGAGCCGATCGCGGCGAGGATGAATCCCGCCCGGGTGGCCCACTGTTCCCGCGGCTGATGAGCCATGACACCGTCCCGTCCTGGATGGCCCCTTTTTTGGTGTTACGGGGTTTTGGTGATGACTGGCACGTTAGCAGTGGGTTGGTGCCCTTGCCTGTTCGCGGACGGCGTGCCCACCCGTAAGGGTGGCCGGGTCCTCTTCCGCACTGTCCGAGAGGACTCTTAGGGTTCGAGGGGTGAGCCAACCTGCCTATTTCCGTTTCCCCCATCTGCGGGGCGACGTCATGACCTTTACCGCCGAGGACGATGTCTGGGCGGCGCCGCTGGACGGCGGGCGCGCCTGGCGGATCAGCGCCGACCACACGCCCGTCAGCACTCCGCGCATATCTCCCGACGGGACCCAGGTCGCCTGGACCTCTGCCCGGGACGGCGCCCCCGAGGTGCATCTGGCCCCGCTGGACGGCGGGTTGTCCCGCCGCCTGACCCACTGGGGCAACGGCGAGTCCGGCGTCCGTGGCTGGCTGCCGCCGGGCAGCGCCCCCGGGGGCGCTGGTCCGGAGATCCTGGCCATCACCGCCCACGGCCAGGCGTCCGACCGCCGTACCTGGGCGCATGCCGTGCCGGTGGACGGCGGCCCGCCCCGCCGCCTGCCGTACGGCCCGACGAGCTCGGTGGCCTTCGGGCCCGGCGGCGCGGTGCTGCTGGTCTCCGCCGGCCAGAGCCGCGGCCGGGACGCCGCCCGCTGGAAGCGCTACCGCGGCGGCACCGCCGGCAAGCTGTGGATCGACCGGGAGGGCGACGGCCGGTTCGAGCGGGTCCACGCCGGCATCGACGGCAATCTGGAATGGCCCATGTGGGTGGGGGAGCGCATCGCCTTCCTCTCCGACCACGAGGGCACCGCGGCCGTCTACTCCTCCCTTCCCGACGGCAGCGGGCTGCGCCGGCACGGCCCGCTGGACATCGGCTACGCACGCCAGGCCAGCACCGACGGCGAGCGGATCATCTACGTCTGCCGGGGCGAACTGTGGCTGCTGGACAGCCTGGCCGACGGCACCGAACCGCGCCGGATCGAGCCGCGGCTGGCCGGCCAGCGCACCGCCCGGCAGCCCCGGCCGGTCAGCGCCGCGAGCTGGCTGGGCGAGGCCGTTCCCGACCACACCGGGCGCGGCAGCGCCGTGGAGTCCCGCGGCACGCTGCACTGGGTGACCCACCGGGAGGGCCCGGCCCGTGCCCTGTCGGTCACCCCGGGCGTGCGGGCCCGGCTGCCCCGGGTCTTCCGGCTCGACGGGGCCGAGCACGTGCTGTGGGTGACCGACGCCGAGGGGGACGACGCGCTCGCCCTTCAGGCCGCCGCGCCGGCCCCGGATGCGCCGGGACCGCGGCTGCTGGCGGCCGGGCGGCTCGGCCGGGTGCTGGACCTGGCCGTGGCGCCGGACGGCAGCCGGGCCGCGGCGGCGACCCACAACGGGCGGGTGCTGCTGATCGAGCTGTCCGACGGCAGCGTGCACGAACTGGACCGCAGCGAGACGGCCGAGGCCGACGGGCTGGTCTTCTCGCCGGACTCCCGCTGGCTGGCGTGGTCGCACGCGGGGATCGAACCGCTGCGGCAGCTGAAGATCGCGGATCTGGAGGAGCGCAGCGTGGCGGAGGCCACCCCGCTGCGGTTCCGTGACTTCTCACCCGCCTTCACGCGGGACGGCAAGCATCTGGCGTTCCTCTCCGAGCGCACCTTCGACCCGGTGTACGACGCGCATGTCTTCGATCTGTCGTTCACCGCGGCCTGCCGGCCCTATCTGCTGACCCTGGCGGCCGACACCCCGTCACCGTTCGGCCCCCAGCGGCACGGCCGCCCGGTGGCGGGCAGCCCGGCCAAGGACGACACCTCCGCCGCGGAGGAGAGCTCCGCCGACGGCGAGGAGCAGCGGGAGACCGCCAAGGACCAGGGCAAGGACGGGGAGCAGGAGAGCGCGGGCAGGGACACGGAGACCGGCAGGACGGGCGGTGACGAGGACAAGGACAAGCAGAAGGACAAGCAGAAGGACAAGCAGAAGGACAGGGACAAGCAGAAGGACAGGGGCAAGGACAAGGACGGCGNGGGACAAGCAGAAGGACAGGGGCAAGGACAAGGACGGCGAGGCGCCGCGGACCCGGGTGGACCTGGAAGGGCTGGCCGACCGCATCGTGCCGTTCCCGGTGGACGCCGGCCGTCTGAGCAGCCTGCGCAGCTACGCCGGCGGTGTGCTCTGGCTGGACCACCCGGTCAGCGGCGAACTCGGCAGCTCGGTCGGCGCCCCCGGGCACGGCCGCCCCACCACCGCCCTGGTCCGCTTCGACCTGAACAAGCTGCGCGAGTCCACCGTCACCGGCGACGCCGACGACTACGCGGTCACCGGCGACGGCAAGCAGGTGCTGCTGGAGTCGCACCGGGCCCTGCGCCTGGTGCCCGCGGACGCGGACGCGGACAGCCTGGACGACGAGGACGAGCGCTCCGTCCCGGTGGACCTGAGCCGGGTGCGGATCACCGTCGACCCGTCCGCCGAATGGCGGCAGATGTACGAAGAGACCGGCCGTCTGATGCGGGACAACTACTGGCGCCCGGACATGAACGGCGTGGACTGGGAGGGGGTGCTGGCGGCTTACCGCCCCGTCCTGGAGCGGGTGGCCACCCACGACGACCTGGTCGACCTCCTCTGGGAGGTGCACGGCGAGCTCGGCACCTCGCACGCCTACGTGGTGCCGCCCGGCCGCCCCGGTCTGGCCGCCCGCCGCCAGGGCCTGCTCGGCGCCGACATCTCCCGGCACGCCGACGGCCGCTGGCGGGTGGACCGCATCCTGCCCTCGGAGACCTCCGATCCGCAGGCGCGTTCGCCGCTGGCCGCGCCCGGTGTGGCGATCCGCCCCGGCGACGCCGTCCTGGCCGTGGACGGCGTCCCGGTCGATCCGCTGACCGGCCCGGCGCCGCTGCTCGCGGGCACCGCGGACAAGCCGGTGGAGCTGACCGTGGCCCCGGCGGACGGCGGCAGGCCCCGCTATGCCGTGGTGGTGCCGCTGGACGACGAGGAGCAGCTCCGCTACCACGCCTGGGTGCGGGAGTGCCGGGAGAAGGTGACCCGGCTGTCCGGCGGCCGGCTGGGCTATCTGCACGTGCCGGACATGGTCAGCAGCGGCTGGGCGCAGCTGCACCGCGATCTGCACACCGAGGTCGCCAAGGAGGGCCTGATCGTCGATGTCCGGGAGAACCGCGGCGGCCACACCTCCCAGCTGGTGCTGGAGAAGCTGACCCGGCAGATCCTCGGCTGGGATCTGGTGCGGGACAGCACGCGGCCGGTGAGTTATCCGATGGACGCGCCGCGCGGCCCGATCGTGGCGATCGCCAATGAACACGCCGGTTCGGACGGGGACATGGTGACCGCCGCGATCAAGATCCTGGGCCTGGGCCCGGTGGTCGGCACGCGCACCTGGGGCGGGGTCATCGGCATCGACTCCCGCTACCGGCTGGTGGACGGCACCCTGGTCACCCAGCCCAAGTACGCCATCTGGCTGCGGAACTACGAATGGGGCGTGGAGAACCACGGCGTGGACCCGGATGTCGAGGTGCCGATCCCGCCGCAGGACTACGCGGCCGGGCGCGACCCGCAGCTCGACGAGGCGGTGCGGCTGGCGCTGGAGGCGCTGGAGCGCACTCCGGCCGCGCAGCCGCCGGAGCTGCCGCCGCTGCCCGGCGCGTAGCCCGGCGGGCAGCGCTCGCTCGGTCCGTCCCGGGACGGCAGGCCGGGGGCGGGGCGCCGGACGGCGCCCCGCCCCCGGCCGCGTCCGTATCCGGCCGGCGGGCCGGCAGCCGCGTTCCCGCAGGTTCCGACCGGTCGGAATGCGGCCGGTGATTTCGCCGATGTCCTCCAGGTTGCCATGCCATGAACATGTCGGTGTTCGTTTCCCGTCACCCCCCACCCAAGGGAGCGCACCGTCATGGAGCCGCAGCACAAGCACAAGCGAAAGCCCCGCCGCCGACTTGTGGCGTTCTTCGCCACGCTGGCCCTGGCCGTCGGCGGCGTCGGCGTCAGCCAGATCGGCACGGCGCAGGCCGCCCCGCAGGACTACTGGCGTGGTCCGAACCCCACCGAGTCCAGCATCGAGGCGCTGCGCGGTCCCTACTCGACCTCCACCACCTCGGTCTCCTCCTGGGTCTCCGGCTTCGGCGGCGGCACCATCTACTACCCGACCACCACCTCGGACGGCACCTTCGGCGGCGTGGTCATCGCCCCGGGCTTCACCGCCACCGAGTCCAGCATGTCCTGGCTGGGGCACCGGCTGGCCTCGCAGGGCTTCGTGGTCTTCACCATCAACACCAACAGCACGCTCGACCAGCCGTCCTCGCGCGGCGACCAGCTGCTGGCCGCCGTGGACTACCTGCGCAACTCCAGCAGCGTCCGCAGCCGGGTGGACGGCAGCCGGATGGCCGTGATGGGCCACTCGATGGGCGGCGGCGGCACCCTGGAGGCGGTCAAGGACCGGCCCTCGCTCAAGGCGGCCATCCCGCTCACCCCGTGGAACCTGGACAAGACCTGGCCCGAGGTCCGCACGCCCACGCTCATCATCGGCGCGGAGAACGACAGCATCGCCTCGGTCTCCTCGCACTCCATCCCCTTCTACACCAGCCTGCCGTCCTCCACGGACCGCATGTACCTGGAGCTGGACGGCGCCTCGCACTTCGCGCCGAACAGCAACAACACGCCGATCGCCAAGTACTCCATCGCCTGGCTGAAGCGGTTCGTGGACGAGGACACCCGCTACGACCAGTTCCTGTGCCCGCTGCCCTCCAGCGGCTGGTTCAGCGACTTCTCCGACGTGCGGGGCAACTGCCCGCGCTGACCGGGAGCCCCGTACCCCCGCCCGCCGCGCCACGGCGGCGGGCACCGGCAGCCTGCTCGCACCGCCCTGACCGCCCCCGCGGCGCACACCGGCCCACCGCCGGCGTCCGCCGCGGGGGCGCGGCGCGTACCGGCTCGTGCGGGCGTGCGCCATGGCCGCCGTGGCGAACCGCGACGGTGCGTCAGCGCGCGGGCGGGCAGCCGGTAGCATCCCCTGCATGGCTGGAGAACCGCAGGCGGACTGCCTGTTCTGCAAGATCGTGGCGGGTGAGGTCCCGGCGACCGTCGTGCGGGAGACGGAAACGACCGTCGCCTTCCGGGACATCAATCCGCAGGCCCCCACCCACGTGCTGATCGTTCCGCGCAAGCACTACCCGGACGCCGGCTCGCTGGCCGCCGCCGAGCCGGCCGTCGCCGCCGACCTGCTGACCGCCGCGGCCGCGGTGGCCGCCGAGGACAAGGTCGACGAGACCGGCTACCGGGTGGTCTTCAACACCGGCTCCGGCGCCGGGCAGACCGTCTTCCACACGCACGCGCATGTGCTGGGCGGCCGCGGCCTGAACTGGCCCCCCGGCTGACGCGTGTCCGCCCGCGAACTGGTGGTGCTCGGCACGGCCAGCCAGGTGCCCACCCGGCACCGCAACCACAACGGCTATCTGCTCCGCTGGGACGGGCAGGGCCTGCTGTTCGACCCCGGTGAGGGCACCCAGCGGCAGATGGCACGGGCCGGGGTCAGCGCCCATGACATCCACCGCATCTGTGTCACCCACTTCCACGGTGACCACTGCCTGGGCCTGCCCGGCGTGGTCCAGCGGATCAGCCTGGACCGGGTGCCGCATCCGGTGACCGCCCATTACCCCGGCGGCGGGCAGGACTACTTCGACCGCCTGCGCTACGCCTCCCTCTATCTGGAGACCGCCGACCTGCGCCAGCAGCCGGTCACCGGGGACGGTCCGCTGGCGGTGACCGAGTCCTACACGCTCGACGCACGGCGGCTGTCCCACCCGGTCGACGCCTACGGCTACCGGCTGAGCGAGCCGGACGGCCGCCGCATGCTGCCGGACCGGCTCGCCGCCCGCGGGATCACCGGACCGGACATCGGGCGGCTCCAGCGCGAGGGCGAACTGCGCGGCGTGACCCTCGCCGAGGTGAGCGAGGTCCGCCCCGGCCAGCACTTCGCCTTCGTGATGGACACCCGGCTGTGCGACGCGGTCTTCGCCCTGGCCGAGGGGTGCGATCTGCTGGTGATCGAGGCCACCTTCCTGGACGAGGACGCCGCCCTGGCCCACGAGTACGGCCACCTGACGGCGGGCCAGGCCGGTCGGGTGGCCGCCGAGTGCGGCGTCCGCCACCTGGTGCTGACGCACTTCAGCCAGCGCTACACCGCCCCGGAGGAATTCGCCCGCCAGGCGCGCGCCGCCGGCCACCGGGCCGCCCTCACCGTCGCCGAGGACCTCCAGCGCATCCCGCTGCCGCCGCGCCGCACCGGCTGATCAGAAGCCGAGGCGGCGGAGCTGCTTGGGGTCGCGCTGCCAGTCCTTGGCGACCTTGACGTGCAGATCCAGGAAGACCGGGGTGCCGAGCAGGGCCTCGATGTGGCGGCGGGAGGTGGTGCCGACCTCCTTCAGGCGCTTGCCCTTCGGGCCGATGACAATGCCCTTCTGGCTGGGGCGCTCGATGTAGATGTTGGCGTGGATGTCCAGCAGCGGGCGGTCCGCCGGGCGGTCCTCGCGCGGCAGCATCTCCTCCACCACCACCGCGATGGAGTGCGGCAGCTCGTCCCGGACGCCCTCCAGGGCGGCCTCCCGGATCAGCTCGGCGACCATCACCTGCTCCGGCTCGTCGGTCAGCTCGCCCTCGGGGTACAGCGGCGGGCCCTGCGGGAGCAGCGGGACCAGCAGGTCGGCCAGCAGACCGACCTGGTGGCCCTCGGTGGCCGAGACCGGGATGATCTCGGCCCACTCGATGCCCAGCTCCTGGCCCAGCCGGTCCACGGCCACCAGGCGCTCGGCCAGGGTGCGGGCGTCCACCAGATCCGTCTTGGTGATCACCGCCACCTTGGGGGTGCGCTTGATGTGGGCCAGCTCCTGGGCGATGAACCGGTCGCCCGGTCCGGTCCGCTGGTCTGCGGGCAGGCAGAAGCCGATCACGTCGACCTCCGCCCATGTGGTGCGCACCACGTCGTTGAGCCGCTGCCCGAGCAGGGTGCGCGGCTTGTGCAGGCCCGGGGTGTCCACCAGCACGAGCTGGGCGTCCGGGCGGTGCACGATGCCGCGCACCGTGTGCCGGGTGGTCTGCGGGCGGTTGGAGGTGATCGCCACCTTGGTGCCCACCAGCGCGTTGGTCAGAGTGGACTTGCCCGCGTTGGGGCGGCCGACGAAGCAGGCGAAGCCGGAGCGGTGGGCTGGTTCGGTCATCAGGCCATTCTCCCCGATCCGGACCGGTGCTCCGGTCAGCCGCCGGCCGGGCTCGGACGGCGGTCAGGCGGGGACGGTGGTGCGCAGGCTTCCGTCCGGGGCGGCCAGCAGCACCGGTGTCCCGGCGCCGCCGAGATCCCGCACGGCCGACCGGTCGGCCTCCGGCAGCGCATCGTCCGCCGAGACCACGGCCGCCGCCTCCAGCGAGGTGGCGCCGCTGGCCACCGCCATCGCCACCGCGGTCTGCAGCGCGCTCAGCCGCAGCGACGGCAGGGCCACCGTGCCGGCCACATAGGTGCGTCCGGTCTCGTCGCGCACCGCGGCGCCCTCCGGCACGGCGTTGCGGGCCCGGGCACTGCGCGCCAGGGTGATGATCTTGCGGTCCTCGGGATCGAGAGCGAGTGAGTCGGTCATGGGCAGGAGCGTAAACGTTCAGGCGGCGGGGTGGCTGCCCGGTTCCGGAGGGTGGCCGGACTCCCGCCCGTTCTCCCGGCCGGCGTCCCGCGCGTTCTCCCGGGCGGCGCTCTCCTCCTCGCCGCCCGGCGGCGCCTCGGTGCGGACCGGCTCCACCACCACGGTGACGATCTTGTTGCGCCGGCCGGCCGGGGACTCGGCGGTCAGCCGCAGCGCCACCAGCCGCGGATCGGTCCCGTAGGTGCGTTCGGCCCGCTCCGGCGTCAGCTCCACCTCGGCCGTGGCCCCGGCGATCGGCACCCGGCCCAGCTCCTTGGCCAGCAGCCCGCCGACCGTCTCCACGTCCTGGTCGGCAAGCTGCAGGGCGTAGAGCTCGCCCAGGTCGTCCAGGGACAGCCGGGCCGTGACCCGGTAGCGGTCCTCGCCCAGCGGCTCGGCGGGCGGCAGCTCCTGGTCGTACTCGTCGGTGATCTCGCCGACGATCTCCTCCAGGATGTCCTCGATGGTGATCAGCCCGGCCGTGCCGCCGTACTCGTCGATCACCACCGCGGCGTGGATGCGGTCGCGCTGCATCTCGCGCAGCAGGTCACCGGCGTTCTTGGTGTCCGGCACAAAGCTGGCCGAGCGCATGGCGTCCGCGACCCGCTCGCCCTCCGCCTCCCGGCTGATGTGCGTCTTGCGGGCCAGGTCCTTGAGATAGACGATCCCCACGATGTCGTCGTCGTTCTCGCCCGTGACCGGGATGCGGGAGAAGCCGGAGCGCAGCGCCAGATTGAGCGCCGCCCGGATGGTCTTGTCCCGGTTGACGGTGATCAGGTCGGTGCGCGGCACCATCACCTCGCGCACCATGGTGTCGCCCAGTTCGAAGATCGAGTGCACCATGCGCCGCTCGGCGTCCTCGATCAGCTGGTCGCGCTGGGCGAGATCCACCATGGCCCGCAGTTCGGCCTCGGAGTCGAACGGGCCCTGCCGGAAGCCCTTGCCCGGGGTCAGCGCATTGCCCAGCAGGATCAGCGACTGGGTCAGCGGCGCCAGCACGCGGGCCAGCGGGATCAGCACATGGGCCGCGGCGGTGGAGGTGAGCTCCGGATGCTGGCGGCCGAGGGTGCGCGGCGAGACCCCGACCGCCACGAAGGAGATCAGCAGCATCACCGCGAACGCCGCGGACAGCGCCTGCCAGGCGCTGTCGAAGGCGTCCAGGAAGGCGTAGGCGACCAGCACGGCCGCGGCCATCTCGCCGGCCACCCGCAGCAGCAGCGCCAGATTGAGATAGCGGGTCGGGTCCTGGGCGACCACGGCGAGCTTGCGGGCGCCGCGGCGGCCGGCCCGGACCGCCTCGTCCGCCCGGTAGACGGAGATCCGGCCGAGTGCGGCCTCGGCGCAGGCGGCCAGCCAGGCGAGGAACACCAGTGCGGCGACCGCGAGGAGAAGGGAGCCGTTCATGCCCTGCCCGTCAGCTCCTCGGCTCAGCTCATGGTGGGGGCGGGGGAGGGGCCGGGCAGGCCGCGCTCGGCGCGCCAGCCGTCCACGATGGCCTTCTGCAGGCCGAACATCTCGGCCCGCTCGGCCGGGTCCTCGTGGTCGTAGCCGAGCAGGTGCAGCACCCCGTGCACGGTGAGCAGCTGGAGCTCCTCGTCCATGGAGTGCCTGGTCGGGGCGTCCGCGCCCTGCTTGGCGGCGACCTCGGGGCAGAGCACGATGTCGCCCAGCAGACCGGGCGGCGGCTCCTCGTCGTCCCGGGTCGGCGGACGCAGCTCGTCCATGGGGAAGGACATCACGTCCGTCGGGCCGGGCAGGTCCATCCACTGCAGGTGGAGCTGGGTCATCGCCGCCGCGTCGACGGCGATGACCGACAGCTCCGACAGCGGATGGATGCGCATCCGAGCCAGGGCGTAGCGCGCGATGTCGAGCACGGCGGGCTCGTCGAAGTCCCGGCCCGACTCGTTGTTCACTTCGATGGCCATGCGGCAGTCAGTCCTCGGTCGGCTGATCGGCAGGTCGGCGCGGTCATTCTCCGCCGCGGCGCCGTCCGCCGTCCCGTGAGCGATCGGCCGGATGCCCTCCGGCGGGCCGGTGCGGATCCCCGTGATCGGTGCCGGTGCTGCGGTCGTACCGGTCGTAGGCGTCCACGATACGGCCGACGAGCTTGTGGCGGACCACATCGCTGCTGCTGAGCAGTGAGAAGTGGACATCCTCCACATCGCGCAGGATCTCCTGCACCTGGCGCAGGCCGCTCCTGGTCCCGCCGGGCAGATCCACCTGCGTGACATCGCCGGTGATCACGATCTTGGAATCGAAGCCGAGCCGGGTGAGGAACATCTTCATCTGCTCGGGATTCGTGTTCTGCGCTTCATCCAGAATGATGAAGGCGTCGTTGAGCGTCCGGCCGCGCATGTAGGCGAGCGGCGCCACCTCGATCGTGCCCGCCGCCATCAGCCGCGGGATGGAATCCGGGTCGATCATGTCGTGCAGGGCGTCGTAGAGCGGACGCAGATACGGATCGATCTTCTCGTAGAGCGTGCCGGGCAGGAAGCCGAGCCGCTCGCCCGCCTCCACCGCGGGGCGGGTCAGAATGATCCGGTTGACCTGCTTGGACTGCAGATACTGCACCGCCTTGGCCATGGCCAGATACGTCTTGCCGGTGCCGGCCGGGCCGATGCCGAAGACCACGGTGTGCTTGTCGATGGCGTCGACATAGCGCTTCTGGTTGAGGGTCTTGGGGCGGATCGTCCGGCCGCGGTTGGACAGGATGTTCTGGGTGAGCACCTCGGCCGGGCTGGCCCCGGAGCCCTCGCCCCTGCTGCGCAGCATGGCGATGGACCGCTCGACGGCGTCCTCGGTCATCGGCTGGCCGGTGCGCAGCACCAGCATCATCTCGTCGAACAGCCGCTGGACCAGGGCCACCTCGCCGGGATCGCCGGTGGCGCGGATCTCGTTGCCGCGGACGTGGATGTCCACGCCGGGGAAGGACGTTTCGATGACGCGCAGCAGGGCGTCGCCGGATCCGAGGACCGTCACCATGGGGTGCTTGGCCGGCACGGTGAACCGGGCTGTTGCCGCCTCCTCGGCGGAAGCCGCTGCCTGCTGAGTGGATGTGTGGGTCATGGGCGGTCCCGCGGGACCTCGTCATCCCTCTCTGTGAACTCGAGTGCCGGAGAGTCCAGCGTACGACGCCGGAGCGACAACGCCCCAGTCAATAACCCCAAGTCATCCACGCTGACCCTCCGCAGCGCCGCCGGTGCGCCCGGCGTCCTCCGGCGCGCCGCCCGCGGTGCTCCCGCCGGTGCCTCCGGAGTCGCTCTCCGTGGCCTGCCGCGTGCCGCTCCCGCGCGCGCCGGCCGGGGCGCCGGCCGGGGCGTCCTG
>NZ_WTLH01000400.1 GCF_011421595.1 Streptomyces sp. YIM 98790
GCCCCGGACCGGGGCGGCCCGGCGGCGCGAGGACGGACAGCCGCGCCCGCACCCGCCGCCGGTGCCGCACCGCGGAGAGCAGCCCCAGCGCCAGCAGGACCAGCGCACCCGACGACAGGGCCCGCAGCAGCCACGGCCACACCGCAGCCCCGGTCATCCCGCCACCGCCTCGGCCCGGCGGACGACCGCCGCGGACCAGGCGAGCCCGGCCCACTCCAGCAGGGCGCCCGTCAGCAGGGCGGCCAGCCCCTCCGGGGTGTGCAGCAGCACCTGCAGCGGCCGCACCCCCATCCCGGCGCCCAGCAGCAGACCCGCGGCCGGCAGCAGCGCCAGCACCAGCACGGTGGCCCGCGGGCCGGCGAGCTGCGCCCGCAGCTCCTCCCGCTGGTCGCGTTCGGCGCGGAGCGACTCCGCCACCCGCTCCAGCCCGGCGGCCAGCGAGGCACCGCTGCCCACCGCCACCTGCCAGCAGGCGGCGACACCGCGCAGCCCGTCCGCACCGGGCCTGGACCGGTGGCCAGCAGGGCCCGTTCCGGCGGACGCCCGGCGAGCACCTCGCCGCACAGGGCGGTGCACAGCGCGATCACCGCCTCGGCACGGCGCTCGGCGCGGCGCCGCACGGCCCGGCGGCGCCCGAACCGTACCGCGGGCACGGCCAGCAGCAGCCCGAGCAGCAGCGGCAGCGGCGATTCCCCGGCCAGTGCGGCAAGACCGCCGAGCGCCAGGCATCCGCAGGCCGCCGCGGCGT
>NZ_WTLH01000401.1 GCF_011421595.1 Streptomyces sp. YIM 98790
GGGACGGCCCCGCCGACCTCGCGCCCGTGCCGGCCGGCTCCGGCGGCTCCGCCGCCGCGAGCGGCGGTGTTCCCGGGGCCGAGCCCACCGAGCCCGCCGCGGTGTCCCCCGCGGCCGGACCCGCCGTGCGCGGCGTGGACGAGACCGACGGGGAGTCGGTGCTCGCCATTCCGGTGATGTCCGGCGACACCGGTACCACCGCCCTGCGGGTCCGGGAGGATGCCGAACCGGCCGCTTCCACGGCACCCGCCGCACCCGCCGCACCCGCCGCCGCGGATGTGCCGGACGGGCCTGCCGTGCCTGCGGAGTCCGCTGCGCCCGCGGCTTCGGACGGGCCTGCCGTGCCGNCGCGGATGTGCCGGACGGGCCTGCCGTGCCTGCGGAGTCCGCTGCGCCCGCGGCTTCGGACGGGCCTGCCGTGCCGGAGGAGCCGGCGGGGGAGGGGACCACCGTCCTGCGGCTGCCCGGCGGCCGCGGGGAGAACGGCGACCGGGCGACCACCGCGCTCCGCCTGCCCGCGGAGCCGCCCGGGAGTTCCGGGCCCGCCCGGAGCGCCGCCGTACCCCCCGAGACGCCACAGGACGCCCCTGAGCGCCCTGCGGCGGCCGGGGAGCGGGAAAAGCCCGCGGAGGGCGCCCGGCGCCCCGAGAAGGCGGAGGAGGTCCCTCCGCCCCCGGCCGCCCGGCCGGGGGCGGATCCCCGGCTCGCGGTGCTGCCGCCCGGGCCGGCC
>NZ_WTLH01000402.1 GCF_011421595.1 Streptomyces sp. YIM 98790
TGCTCACCGCCGCCGCCCGGGCCGAGCCCGCGGTGCGCGCCGCGGCACTGCGCCATCTCGCCGAGCGGGAGGACCCCGCCGCACTGGACCTGATCGAGGCCGCGGCCGCCGACCCCCGGCGGGAGGTGGCCGAGGCCGGTGCCCGTGCGCTGTCCCGGATGTCCGGGCCGCAGGCCCTGGACCGGGCCCGCGCCTGGGCCGGGCGGCACGACGAACTCGGCGCCGCCGCGGCGGCGCTGCTGGCCGCACGCGGCGGCGCGGCCGACGGCCGGCTGGTGCTGGAGGCGCTGCGCCGCACGGTGCGCGTGCAGGGGCCGGACGGCGATCCGGGCGCCCTGTGGCCGCTGGTGGACGGCGCGGGGCGGCTCGGCCTGGCCGCCGCGGCCCCGGTGCTGCGGTACGTCTACCGGGAGACGGTCTCCTCCCAGCTGCGCGGCCGGACGGCGGTCGCCCTGGCCGCCACCGACCCCTCCTTCGCCGCGGGCTTCGCCGTGGAATGCCTGTGGGACTGCGAGGAGGACACCCGGGCGGTGGGCGCCCGGCACGCCACCACGGGAGACGCCCGGGTGGTGGAGCGGCTGCGCAGCCTGGCCGCGGATCCGGCCGAGGAGGCCGGGGTGCAGACCGCGGTCCGCGGCCGCCTGCACGAACCCCCGCATCCGCCGGCTCCCTGACCGCCCGGCGGCCGGCCGGCGGCCACCGGCCCCGCCCCCGGCGCGGGCAC
>NZ_WTLH01000403.1 GCF_011421595.1 Streptomyces sp. YIM 98790
GCCCGGCCCGGAGGCGGGGACCTCCGGCGGGCAGGCCGCGGCGCTGGGCGCGCTCCAGCGGCTCGCCGAGGCCGAGCTGGCCGCCCGTACCGGGGACGGCGAGCCCGCCGAGGCCGAGCGGGCCGCCGAGCACTACGCCGAGTCGGTCGCCGCCGCCGTGCTCTCCCGCGACCGGGCCTTCGCCGCCCGGGAGCGCGCCGCCACCGATGCCCTGAGCGACTACACCGTGTACCGGGCCTACAGCGGCTCCTACACCCAGCTCGCCCTCAACGGCACCTCGGAGGCGCTGCAGGACGAGCGGGTGCGCTGGGCGCTGGCCCGCGCCCTGGACCGCACCGAGCTGGCCTCCCTGGTGCACGAGCCCGCCGGGCTGCCGGTGCGTCCGCTGGGCAGCCACCTGTGGGTGCTCGGCCAGGACGGCTACCGGGACAACAGCTCCGCCCTCGGCGACACCGGAGTGGAGCCGGCCGCCGCCCTGCTGGACGAGGCCGGCTGGCGCCGCGGCTCCGGCGCGGACGGGGACACCGACGCCAGGCAGGGCGACCGGGCCGGGGAGGGCACCCCGGGGGCGTCCGCCGACTCCGATGCCAAACCGGGCGACACCCCCGGGTCGCCGGCCGCCGGGGCCGCGCAGGCACCCGCCGGTACCGGGGCCGCCCTCGGCGCCGGAGCGGCGGCGGCCGGC
>NZ_WTLH01000404.1 GCF_011421595.1 Streptomyces sp. YIM 98790
GCGGCGAGCGCGGCGGGCCCGGGCACCGCCGTGACCCCCCACAGCGCCGCCGCCCAGACCGTGCCGGGCAGGCCCGGCAGCACGCCGCCCCCGGCCGACACGGTCAGCACCACGGCGTTCAGCGCTCCGGTGGCCGCGCAGAGCAGCGCCGCCGCCACCGCCCAGACGGTGAGCTTGGCCGCCAGCAGGCCGAGCCGCCGGCGCACCGGCACCTGGGCGAGGGCCAGTGCCGGATAGCGGCACTCCTGACCCAGGGAGAGGGCGCCCAGCGCCCCGGCGGCCAGCGCGGCCGGCGGGACCGGAAGCTGCTGCGGCCACCCGGCCAGCACCCGCACGGCGGGGCCGCCCCCGGCGGCGGCCATCGCCAGCCCGGTGGCCACCCCGGCCAGCAGGCCGAGCAGCAGCAGCCACCGTCCGCTGCGCACCCCGGCCCAGCGCCGGATCTCGTACCTGATCCCCCATCCCGCTCCGGGGCCGGGCGGAGCGGGGGCGGGACGGTCCGCGGCGGCATGGCCGGCAGCGGCGGTGACCGGGGCGTCGTGGTCGGGGCCGGGGTCCGCGGCATCCTCTCCGCCGCCGGCCCAGGCCGGGGGGTGCCCGGTCCCGGTCGCGGGCCCGGGGGCCGCC
>NZ_WTLH01000405.1 GCF_011421595.1 Streptomyces sp. YIM 98790
CCCGCGGCCGGCGCCCGCCCCAGCCCGGCCCGGCGGCCAGCACCACCGGCCGCACCCGGGCGCCCCGCGTCTCCCACCCGGCCTGGAGCAGGTGGTGCGCGAGCACCGGATCAGCGGTCTGCCGCACCTGGGACCACAGCACGACGGCCGCCGGCCCGGTGCGGTGCACCGCGTCCAGCAGCGCCTCCGGGGGCACGGCCGCGCCCAGCATGCGCAGCGGCACCCGGCGCGCGGCCAGGGCGGCGGCCAGCGCCTCCAGGGCCAGGCAGTGCTGCTCCTCCGGCATGCACGCCAGCAGCACCGGCGGCCGGACGGAGCGCAGGCCGGGCGAGGGCACGATCAGGCGGCGCAGCAGGGAGGAGGCGTGCCAGGAGAGCAGGTGCTCCACCTCCACATAGCGCTCGCCGGAGGAAGCCCACTTGCGTCCGACCGCGCGCAGTGCCGGCGCCAGCACCTCGTTCCAGGTGGTCACCGGGCCCTCGGCGGCCAGCACGGTGCCCACCAGGCGGTCCACGGCGGGGGAGTCCAGGCGGAGCGCCGCCCGCCCGAGGCCCCGGCACTCGGGGCGGGCCCGGCCGACCGGCAGCCAGTCCGGCTCGGCCGGGCGGGGCCGGGGCCCC
>NZ_WTLH01000406.1 GCF_011421595.1 Streptomyces sp. YIM 98790
CCTGGGGGCCCGGCGCGGACTCCGCTCCCGCGCCGCAGGACGTGCCCGGTGCTCCGGCCGCTCCCCCTCCTCCCCCTCCTCCTGCGCCGCCGCAGACACCGCCGCCCCCGCCCCCGCCGCACACCCCGCCGCAGGGCGCCGCCCCCGCGGTGCCGCCGATGCCGGCCGGGCCTCCGCCCCCGCCGCAGGACGTGGACACCCGGATGCTCGGCGCGGTACGGGACGCGTGGCAGGACGGCGATACCGCGCTGATCCGTCCGGTGCCCTCCGCCGCCCCGGCGGACGACGGCGCCACACAGCTCATTCCCCCGGTGGCCATGGTCCCCGCCCCGGGTGACGACGGGCCCACCCAGCTCATACCGCCGGTGACGGACGGCCCGGCGCACTCCGGTCCGGCCACGGGCGACGAGGCGGCCACCCAGCTCATACCGCCGGTCACCGGCGGCCCCTTCCTCCCGGCGGACGCCCCGGACCCCGGCCCCGGCGGGCCCTCCGGGGAGGCGGCCACGCAGCTCCTGCCGCCGGTGGCCGGCGGACCGGCGGCCGAGGCCACCCGCGCCCTGCCGCCCGTCCCCGGCGAGGTGCACCAGGCGGCGCACCGGC
>NZ_WTLH01000407.1 GCF_011421595.1 Streptomyces sp. YIM 98790
CAGCGCGGCGGTCAGCGCGGGCACCGCCACCCCGGCGGCGAGCAGCCCGGCCGCCAGCGCGGCACCGGCGGCGGGCAGCAGCAGGCCGGTGAAGATCACGGCGGCGAGCGAGACCACCGCCGCCCCGGCGGCGGGCAGCAGCCAGCGCAGGAAGTAGTCCTGGAGGGCGTCGATGTCGCCGACCAGCCGGGCCAGCAGATCGCCGCGGCGGGTGCGGCCCAGCCCGGCGGGGGCCAGCCGCTCCAGGCGCCGGAAGGCGCCGGCCCGCAGCCCGGCGAGGATGCGCAGCACCGCGTCGTGGCTGAGCAGCCGCTCGCAGTAGCGGAACACCGCGCGGCCGATGCCGAAGGCGCGGGTGGCCGTCACGGCGACCATCAGATGGAGGAGCGGCGGCTGCTCGGAGGCGCGGGAGATCAGCCAGCCGGAGGTGGCCATCAGTCCGACGGCCGAGCCGAGGGCCAGCGCGCCGAACCCGGTGGCGGCGGCCAGCCGGCCGCCCCGGGACCGCCCGGCGGCCCGCACGAAGCCCAGCGGCCCGCGGGCCGCCTCCGGTGCTTCGGCG
>NZ_WTLH01000408.1 GCF_011421595.1 Streptomyces sp. YIM 98790
CGCGCCCAGCCCGGTGACGGCGGCCCGGCACCGCCCGTGCGCCACCAGCAGCAGCGCGGTGTACAGCAGCAGGCCGAGCACCGGCCCGGCGGGCAGTGCGGCGGGCGGCACCCCGCCCGCCGGGCCGCCCGCCAGCGGCGGCAGCAGCACCTGGCGCACCAGCGCGTCGAGCACGGCCAGCGCACCGGCGAAGCCGAGCACGGCGGCGGCCAGCAGCGGACGGACCGCGGCGGCGAACTCCCGGGTGGAGCGGCTCCGGCCGACGCACCGCCGGGCCCGGGTCCGGAACCAGCGCAGCGTCCAGGCCGCCGGGGCGACGGCCAGCGCCAGGGTCAGCGCGGTGGCCGCGGCGGCGGTCCGCTGCGCACCGGGGTGCACATCCGGCAGCAGCGGGGAGAGTTCGCCGAGCACGGTGTCGCCGACCAGGGCGCAGCCGAGCAGCGGGAGCGCGCACAGCGCGGCCGGGACGGGTCCGGCGCCCGCCCGGCGGTCGGCGCGGACCAGCAGCACGGGGACGGCGGCGGCCGCG
>NZ_WTLH01000409.1 GCF_011421595.1 Streptomyces sp. YIM 98790
GAGCGGGCGCGTCCGCGGGGCCGTCACGGCCGGGAGCCTGGCCCGGGGCCGGTGCGGGCAGCGGCGGCTCGGGAGGCGGCAGCGGAGGGGGAGGCGCCGCCACTGCTCCGGCAGAACCGGCAGCAGCGGGGCCGTCGCCCTCGCAGGGGCCGGCGGCCGGCGGGGGCGGGGATCCGTCCCGGGTGCAGCAGATGTGGCCGCAGATCCTGGAGGCGGTGAAGACCAAGCGCCGTTTCACCTGGATTCTGCTCAGCCAGAACGCACACGTCAGCGGCTTTGACGGGACGACGCTGCAGGTCGCCTTCAGCAGCGCCGGAGCCCGGGACAGCTTTGTCAACGGCGGCAGCGAGGAGGTGCTGCGGCAGGCGCTGGCGGACGCCTTCGGCGTGCAGTGGAAGGTGGAGGCCGTGGTGGGCCCGGGCGGGGGCGGCGGCCCGTCCCCGCGGCCCGCCGGCGGGCCGCCGCCGTCGGCCACGCCCGCC
>NZ_WTLH01000041.1 GCF_011421595.1 Streptomyces sp. YIM 98790
CCGGCGGCAGGCCCAGGCGAGGGCCGCGCGCGCGGCCAGCGCGGCGGCGACCGCACCGGCCGCGCCCTGTGCCCAGCTCTGCGCGTACAGCCCGGTCAGCGCGGCGGTCTGCGCCAGCAGCACCAGCACCAGGGTGATCACCCCGAACGGGCCGATGTCCGAGCGCTTCATGATGCGCAGCGCCTCCGCCGCGGGCCTGCCGCTGCCCAGGCCGTCGGCCGTGTCGGCGAGGCCGTCCAGATGCAGGGCACGGGTCAGCAGGGCCGTGACGGCGACGGTGACCACGGCCGCGACCGGGGCGCCGGAGCCGAGCAGCAGCGGGAAGCCGCCCAGCAGGGCGGCGGCCGTGCCGACCGCCAGCCCGGCCAGCGGGGCGCAGAGCATGCCGAGGCGGGCGGTGTCGCGGTCCCACCGGGTGGCCGTCACGGGCAGCACGGTGAGGGTGCCGAACGCGAACCTCAGCCCGTCGGCGAACGAGGGCGCGCCGCGCTGCGCCCCGCCGCCGGGCGGTGCCGCGGGCGGCGGGGGGCAGGACGGGGGGCCGGGGGGCGGCGGGTCGGCGTCGTTCATCGCCACTGGAGCGTAGCGCCGAGGTTCCTCGCCCCGCAGCCCCCGGGTGTCCGCCACCCCCCGGTACCCCGCTGCCCCGGTCCCCGGGCCCGCCACCGCGACCGGCCGCGCGGATCGCTCGCCGCCGTTCCGCGGGCCCGCCGTTCCGCCCGCCGTTCCGCCGGGCGGGCTCAGGTGGCGTCGGTGGCCGCCGTGGTGGCCGGGGCCTCCTCGGCGTCGGGGGAGGGGAGTTCGGGAAGCTCCGCGGCCAGGGCCGCGGCCGACTGCACCAGCGGCAGGGCCAGCAGCGCGCCCACCCCCTCGCCCACGCTCAGCCCCTGGTCCAGCAGCGGCTCGATGGTCATCCGGTCCAGGGCCTTGGCCTGGCCCGGCTCGCCGGCCGCGGCGTGCCCGGCCAGCCACCAGTCCGGTGCCCGGAACGCGATCCGCTGCCCGAGCAGCGCGCAGGCCGCCGACACCACCCCGTCCAGGATCACCGGGGTGCGCCGCACCGCCGCCTGGAGCAGGAAGCCGGTCATCGCGGCCAGGTCCGCGCCGCCGACCGCGGCCAGCAGCCGGAGCTGGTCGCCCAGCACCGGGCGGGCGCGGCGCAGCCCGTCCCGGATCGCCGCGCACTTGCGCATCCAGGTCAGGTCGTCGATGCGGACGCCGCCGCGGCCGGTGACCACCGAGGCGTCCGTGCCGCACAGCGCCGCGATCAGGACGCCCGCCGCGGTGGTGCCGCCGACCGAGAGGTCGCCCAGCAGCAGCAGGTCGGTGCCCGCGTCGGCCTCCTCGTCGGCCACCGCCATGCCGGCCCGGAAGGCGCGCTCCGCCTCCTCGTCCGTGAGGGCGTCCTCGATGTCCAGCCGGCCGGAGCCGCGCCGCACCCGGTACCGGGTGACCTCCGCGGGCAGCTGATCGGGCGCGCAGTCCAGCGACATGTCGACGATGCGCAGCGGCACCCCGGCCCGGCGGGCCAGCACCGCCGCCGGGCCGGTGCCGTCCAGCACCGCCCGGACCAGGGTCTGTGCGGTGCCGGCCGGGCGGGCCGAGACATCGAGCCCGGCGATGCCGTGGTCGCCCGCGAACAGCACCAGTTTCGGTGCGGCCACCGGCGTGACCGGCACCGAGGACTGGGCCGCGGCCAGCCACAGCCCGAGTTCGTCCAGCCGGCCGAGGGACCTCGGGGTCAGTCCGGTACGGGTGCGGCGGGCCTCGGCCTCCCGCCGCACCCGGGCGCTGGGACGCTCGATGAGGTCACCGAAGTCGTCGAGATCAAGGCTGGCTTCGCTCATGGGCACGAGATTACCGAGGACGTCCCTCACCAGCCCCGCCGCCCACCGCCCCCCGCCCGCCGCCCGCCGCCCCGCGCCGCCCACCGCCCCGCCATGCGGCCCGGTGCCCGCCGGCAGGCTAGGGGCGGAGCACCCGGGCGGTGCCGGCGACGACGAGGAGGACGTGCTCGCACTCGGCCGCGACGGCCGCGTTGAGGCGGCCCAGTTCGTCACGGAAACGGCGGCCCGAGGCGGTGGCCGGGACCACTCCCCAGCCCGCCTCGTTGCTCACCGCCACCACCATCCGCCGGGTGCGGCGCAGCGCGCCGGTCAGCCCGGCCACCCGCTCCGCCAGTGCCCGCTGCGGTGCGCCGGACCGCCACGCACGGTCGTCCCAGGCGTTCACCCGGTCCATGGCGTCGGTCAGCCACAGCGCCAGGCAGTCGATCAGCAGCGGCGGCCCGTCGTCCGCCAGCAGCGGCTCCAGTTCGCAGGTCTCGGTGGTGGTCCAGTCCGCCGGGCGGCGCGCGCGGTGCGCGGTCACCCGTTCGGCCCACTCCGCGTCGCCTTCCCGGCGGCCGCCGGTGGCCACGTACTCCACCTGCGGGAAGGCGGCCAGCCGCCGTTCCGCCTCGGCGGACTTGCCCGAACGCGCCCCGCCCAGCACCAGGGTGCGGCGCGGCACCTCGGGCACCTCGGGCAGGGTGCGCATCCCGTCTCCCGCGCGCAGCGTGGTGCCGTCCGGCACCGCCCGCGCGCCCGCCGCCGCCACCCGCCGGTGCAGCTCCGCCCCCGGCGGCACGTCATGGCCCAGGTGCACGGCCACGATCTCGGTGGCCCAGGTGACCGCTCCGGCCGCGCGCAGCCGGGCCAGCGCGTCCGGGCGGCCGGTGACGTCCAGCAGGCACACGTCGAAGGTGTGGTCGGGCTCGCCCAGACCGGCCGGTGCGCCGCCGGGCGGCAGATAGAGCAGCCGGCCGCCGTCCGGCGCGGTGACCGCGTAGCCGGTGCCGGGGGAGTCCAGGGCCATCGCGCGGACCCGGTGGCCGGAGAGCAGGGTCAGCTCCCGGCCGTCCGGCACCCGGACCGGGGCGGGCAGCTCCGGCGGTGCCTCCACGGCCGCGCCGTCGTGCGGATGGGTGAGCAGCACCTGCTGCACCCGGTGCACGCTGTGCCCGGCGCGTGCCGCGGAGAGCGCGGCGCCCGGGGTGAGATCCAGCAGCAGTACCTCGTCCACCAGGGCCGAGGTGGCGGCCCGCGCCTCCGCCCCGAGCGCGCGGGCGCAGGCGGCGCAGGGGCAGTCGGCCTGCGGAAAGCCGGCCGGGCCGCCGGTGCCGAGCAGTGTCACGTCCACATCTGGATCCTCTCGTCCGGACGGCCCGGAGCGCGCGGGGTGCTACGCCGGAGCGGGGCACCCGTGTCCGGGACGCCTGCGCTCGGTACGGTGATGATCGGCAGGACTGGCAGGCAGGTGGTCGACGACGTCGGGAGGCGGGCGTGACGGTCTGGGAATGGCGCTTCGAGAAGGCGGACGGCACGGCGGTGGAGCCCGCCGAGCCGCCGGGAGAATTCGGCACCCAGGGAGACGCCGAGTCCTGGCTGGGCGAGGTCTGGCGGGAGCTGCTGGAACAGGGCATCGACCAGGTGCGGCTGACCGAGGACGGCACCGAGGTGTACGGGCCGATGAGCCTGCACGCCGAAGACGCAGGCTGAGGACGGGGGCTGAGGGCCGGCCGGCGCGGAGCCGGGCGGCGGCGCCCGGCGGGACACCGCGACCGGCCGGCCGGGGCACCGGGCTCCGGAGCCGGGGGCGGAGCGGTACCCGGGCGTGCACAGGGCCGCCGGGGCGTCATGGGACGCGCCCGGCGGCCTTCGCGTTCCGTCGCGTTCGCAGGGACCCGGCGGGCGGTGTCAGTCCCGCGGCGCGTCGCCGCGCTTCACCTGCGGCTTGGGAAGCCGCAGCCGCCGCATCTGCAGGGTCCGCAGGATGGCGTAGAAGACCGCGCCCTTGCGGTTCTCGTCCGGGAAGCGGCGGCGCAGCGCACCGCGCAGCCGGAACCCGAGGATGGTCTCGTCCACCACGATCAGCACGATGATCAGCGCCCAGGCCAGCAGCGCGAACGCGTCGTAGGCCGGGAACATGCTGAGGATCAGGATGGCCACCGCGATCGGCAGGAACCACTCGGCCAGCTGCCACCGGGCGTCCACGAAGTCGCGGGCGAAGCGGCGCACCGGACCGCGGTCCCGGTACGGCAGATAGCGCTCGTCGCCGCTGATCAGCGCCTCGCGCTGCTTGGCGAGCTGTGCCTTGCGGGCCTCGCGGGCGCGGCGGGCGGCCTCCTTGCGGTTGGCCGGGGGCTTGACCGCGACCTTTCGCTGGGCGAGTGCCTCGCGCCGTTTCGGCGTCGGCCTGCCCTTGGGCGCCTGGGGGTCACGCGCCGGCGCCTCGTCGGTCGCCGGCGCCGTGGTCTGCTCTGGCTCTTTGGAACGGCTTCGGAACACACCCCAAGAGTAAGCTGTCCCGTGGTGTGGACGTCCCCCGGAGGGGGAACGATCGTGCAGCGATGACCGTGCCGTGGACCGTACGGGCGCCCTGTGACGGCCGGACGGCCCCCGCATGACGGCTGCGTGACGGCCGGACCACCGCGGGTGACCGCCGGTCACCCGGCCGGCCGGGAGCGGCGCGCCGGTGCCGGGGCGGGCGGTGCCGCGTCTGCTCCTCCGGGTGCACGGCCTCCTCCTCCCTGGGCGGGAGGCGGCACGACGCCGATCATTCCGCAGGAGGAGCGCACGAAGCGCCGGACAGTGCGCTAATAGAAGAGGCCCCCGTAGGGTAGGGGGCGAGCAGTGAATGCCGAATAACGAGGCTGTCCGAAGGGGGCGCGCGAGGCCCATGAGCGGTGTCATGAAGCGGATGGGGATGATCTTCCGCGCGAAGGCCAACAAGGCCCTGGACCGGGCCGAGGACCCGCGCGAGACGCTCGACTACTCGTACCAGAAGCAGCTCGAACTGCTGCAGAAGGTGCGGCGCGGGGTCGCCGACGTGGCGACGTCCCGCAAGCGGCTGGAGCTTCAGCTCAACCAGCTCCGCAGGCAGTCCGACAAGCTGAGCGACCAGGGCAAGAAGGCGCTGGCGCTGGGCCGCGAGGATCTCGCCCGCGAGGCGCTGACCCGGCGCTCCGGGCTTCAGCAGCAGGTCGCCGATCTGGAGGTGCAGCACCAGACGCTCCAGGGCGAGGAGGAGAAGCTGACTCTGGCCGCCCAGCGGCTCCAGGCCAAGGTCGACGCCTTCCGGACCAAGAAGGAGACCATCAAGGCCACCTACACCGCCGCCCAGGCGCAGACCCGGATCGGGGAGGCCTTCTCCGGCATCTCGGAGGAGATGAGCGATGTGGGCCTGGCCATCCAGCGGGCCGAGGACCGCACCCAGCAGCTCCAGGCGCGGGCCGGCGCGATCGACGAGCTGCTCGCCTCCGGCGCCCTGGACGACCCCTCGGGCCTGGCCAAGGACGACCTCGCCGCCGAACTGGACCGGATCTCCGGCGGCTCGGACGTGGAGCTGGAGCTCCAGCGGATGAAGGCCGAGCTGGCGGGCGGCAGCGCCCCCAAGCAGGCCATCGAGGGCGGCGGCTCCGGCGCCGAGGGCACGCAGGAGGCCGTCCAGGAGCAGCAGCGCGACATCCGTTTCGACAAGCCCTGAGCGTGTGCCGTGTCACGCGCTGTCCGGGCCGCGGGGCTCTGGCAGGCTGACGGCCGCCGAGAGGACGCTCACCACGAGGAGTAGCAGTGATCGTACGGATCATGGGGGAGGGGCAGGTCCGGCTGGAGGACAGCCACTTCCCCGAGCTGAACAAGCTCGACGACGAGCTGCTGGCCGAGGTCGAGGCGGGTGACGAGGCCGGCTTCCGGCGCACGCTCGCCGCCCTGCTGGCGGCGGTGCGCACCATGGGGGCGCCGCTGCCGGCCGATGCGCTGGAGCCGTCCGAGCTGATCCTGCCGTCGCCCGACGCCAGTCTGGACGAGGTCCGCGCCATGCTCACCGACGACGGCCTGATCCCCGGCTGACCCGGGCGGCCGCGCGTACGAGGGAGTTCGCCCGGTCCTGGCGGGACCGGTGGCGAACGGCCGGGCCCCCGGCGCCTTCCGTGGGAGGCGCCGGGGGCCCGGCCGTTCCGGTCCGGCACGTGTTCCGGCCGGAGGTCCGCCGGTCAGGGCAGGGCGAGCATGCGTTCCAGGGCGAGCCGGGCGTACCTCTCGGTCTCCGGGTCGACCCGGATGCGGTTGACGACCTTGCCGTCCACCAGCGATTCCAGGGCCCACACCAGGTGCGGCAGGTCGATCCGGTTCATGGTGGAGCAGAAGCACACCGTGCGGTCGAGGAAGACGATCTCCTTGCCCTCCGCGGCGAAGCGGTGGGCGAGCCGCTTCACCAGGTTCAGCTCGGTGCCGACGGCCCACGTGGAGCCGGCCGGGGCGGCCTGGAGCGTCTTGATGATGTACTCGGTGGAGCCGACGTGGTCGGCCGCGGCCACCACCTCGTGCCGGCACTCGGGGTGCACCAGGACATTGACCCCGGGGATGCGTTCGCGCACCTCGCGGACCGAGTCCAGGGAGAACCGGCCGTGCACCGAGCAGTGCCCGCGCCACAGGATCATCCGCGCGTCGCGGAGCTGCTGTGCGGAGAGTCCGCCGTTCGGCTTGTGCGGGTTCCACACCACGCAGTCGTCCAGGGACATGCCCAGGTCCCGCACGGCGGTGTTGCGCCCCAGGTGCTGGTCGGGCAGGAACAGCACCTTGGTGTCCTGGCCGCCGTTCCGGGCGAAGGCCCAGTCCAGTGCGCGCCGGGCGTTGGAGGAGGTGCAGATGGTGCCGCCGTGCCGGCCGGTGAACGCCTTGATGTCGGCGGAGGAGTTCATGTAGGACACGGGCACGGTGACATCCGCCACACCGGTCTCGGTCAGCACGTCCCAGCACTCCGCGACCTGCTCGGCGGTGGCCATGTCGGCCATGGAGCAGCCGGCCGCCAGGTCGGGCAGCACCACCTGCTGGGCGTCCGAGGTGAGGATGTCGGCGGACTCGGCCATGAAGTGCACGCCGCAGAAGACGATGTACTCGGCCTGGGGGCGGGCGGCGGCGTCCCGGGCCAGCTTGAAGGAGTCACCGGTGACGTCGGCGAACTGGATGACCTCGTCCCGCTGGTAGTGGTGGCCGAGCACGAACACCTTGTCCCCGAGCGCCGCCTTGGCGGCACGGGCCCGTTCCACCAGACGGGGGTCGGAGGGGGGCGGCAGGTCGCCGGGGCAGTCCACGCCGCGCTCGCTCGCCGGGTCGGCGCCGCGGCCGAGTAGCAGCAGGGCGAGCGGGGTCGGCTGAACGTCCAGGGGTTGGGCGGTGGTCACTGACACGCACCCTTTCTCTTGGCTTCTCCGTGCGAGGTCTGGCGCAGGCTCCGGCGACAGCCCCTTATCGTCTCATTGACATTATTCATGATAACCGCTTCTCGTCGGTTTGACGATGCGGATCGCGTCACTGTGACGCATACCGCCGCCGGCAGAGGTGTGCGAGCATGGAGATCCGGCGGGCGCCGGAATGATTGCGGCGAGCCCGCTGTTGCAGCAGGCGGCCAAGCAGTCCGTTCAACCCGGGAGTGAAGCAGATGTCCGTTGAGGACAAGACCGCTGTCGAGGGCGTCATTCTGTCCGACGCCGCCGCGGCCAAGGTGAAGAGCCTCCTCGAACAGGAGGGCCGTGACGATCTCGCGCTCCGGGTCGCGGTGCAGCCCGGTGGCTGTTCCGGCCTGCGCTACCAGCTCTTCTTCGACGAGCGCCAGCTCGACGGGGACGTCACCAAGGACTTCGACGGCGTCAAGGTCGTCACCGACCGGATGAGCGCCCCGTACCTGCACGGCGCCCACATCGACTTCGTGGACACCATCGAGAAGCAGGGCTTCACCATCGACAACCCCAACGCCACCGGCTCCTGCGCCTGCGGCGACTCCTTCAGCTGAGCGGGCGGGGCCGGCCGGCCCCGCGGGCCGGGCACGGCAGACATGACAGAGGCGGTGATCCTCCCCCGTGGAGGACCACCGCCTCTGCCGTGTTCCGTTCCCGCCCGGCTGTTGCCCTGTCCCGGCAACCGGGTCAGCGAACGGGGACCGGGTTCCCGGACTCGTCCAGGACGGTGCGGTCGCCGACCGGCTTCGCCAGCTCGACCTTGTGGACGGTCTCCTCGGCGATCATGATGCACGCCGTGTCCTCGTCGACCCCGCTGTGCTCCACCCGCAGCGTGACCGTGGTGGCGGTCTCCTCGGCGGTGGTCGTGTAGGTGCCGCAGACCCCGGTCCAGTGGTGGTAGACCAGCACGGTGTCCTCGGGCCGGTAGGTCTCCACGTACACGCCGGTGTCCTCGGGCGCCTCGCCCGGCTCCGGCTCGGCGACGTCCCCGCCGCCCTCGCCCGGGTCGGGGGCGGCGTCACCGGCCGAGCCCTTGCTGCCCGGCTGCGACTGGCCCTCGCCGCTGTCCGCGCCCCCGGAGCCGCCGAAGCCGGCATCCGTGCCGTCCGCGTCGCCGTCCGCGCCGGTGTCCGGCCCGGCCAGGTACCCGGGGTCCACGGCGGGGTGGCCTGCCACATGGCCGCTCTCCGCCTTGCCGGTGTCGCCCCGGAAGAGCCAGGCCGGCACCAGCAGCGGCTCACCCTGCGAGTAGTGCAGGCTCAGGCCCAGCTCGGCGCCGGTGACCGCGACCGTCTCCGGGGCGGGCGCCGCCGGCTCCCCGGCCGGTTCCGCCGGCTCGGTGCCGGCCTCGGTGCCGGCCTCGGGGCCGGCCCGCAGCGCGGGTGCGGAGGCCCACATGGTCTGCTGCTCGTTCAGCAGTTCCAGCGCCTCGGCCGCCCCGATCAGCGGATACTCCTCGCCCGCCGTGGTCTTCGCCAGCGTGCCCCAGCCCCCGGTCACCCGGCCCTCCGGGCCCACCTCGAAGAAGGTGTAGGAGCCGTACACCGGCAGCCCGCCGACCTCGTCCTGCACCATCACGGTGCGCACGTCGCCCCACGCGTCGGAGGCGTCCGCCGGGGCGCCGGCCAGGCCCAGCACCTCCAGGGCCGGCCGCACCGCGGCCAGCGCCTCCTCCTCGGAGACCGGCGGTCCGGCCGGCACGTTCTCCGGCTCGGGCGCGTCCTCCAGCCCGAAGCCGTCCTCCTCCCCGGGCCCCGGCTCGGCCGGCAGGTCCTCCACGGGCTCCACGGGCTCCGCGGCGTCCCGGCCGGCGGCCTCCGCCTTCTCCGCCTCCGCCTTCTCCGCCTCGGCGATCTCCCGCTCCCGGGCCTCCAGGTCCTCCGGACCACTCACCGAGGAGTCCGCGCCGTCGGGCGCCCCCAGATCCGGCAGCAGCTCCTCGGGCTCCAGCGGATAGGAGGTCAGATGCCACTGGCCGGTGTCGTCCTCGGTGACCACCAGCATCGGGTCCCGGGTGCCGGCGCCGCTGCCCGCCGTCCAGTAGCCGTCCTTCTCCTCCAGCGGGTCCTTCACGCCCAGGGCCCTGGCCAGACCGGCCACCGTGTCCCCGTCCACCTCACCGGTGAACCGGTGCACCGGGGCGCTGTCCGGGCCCTCGGGAAGCTCGCCGGCCGCCTCGTAGACGATGCCGTGGTACGCCGGCATCGAGGTGTCGGCCTCCATGGCCGCATCGACGCCGTTGCGCGCGGCCGTGCCGCCCAGGTCGTCCAGCACCAGGGGGTCCGGCCCGCCGTCCGCGGAGCCGTCCCGGGCGGCGAGCAGTGCCCCGCCGCCGTACAGTGCACCGGCCAGCAGCACCACCGAGGCGGTCACGGCGGTCACGGCCGGCCAGTGCCGCCGCCGCTCCGTGCCCGCGCGCCCGGCCGCCCCGGCGGGCGGCTCCGTGCCGGTGCCGCCGGACACTCCGGGGGCCTCCTCGGGACTCTCCTTCTCGCTCACGGCTCACTCCTCGCAGTCACCGGACAGTCACCGGACAGTCACGGACGCGGGGGCCGCCGCTCGCGGACGGTTCCGCGGCCCCGCGCCGTGCGTCGTATGCCCCTTGGACGGAGCGCCCCCGCAAGTGGTTCCCCGGTCCCGTCCGCTTCCGCCCCCGCCGGTGGTGCCGGGCGGATACGCTTTTCCTCGTTCCCGTCACTCTCAAGGAAGCAGACCGCTGTGCGAATCGCCGTCTGTGGCTCGATCGCCACCGACCATCTGATGACCTTCCCGGGACGCTTCGCCGACCAGCTCGTCGGCGACCAGTTGCACACCGTCTCGCTCTCCTTCCTGGTCGACGACCTGGAGGTGCGGCGCGGCGGGGTCGCGGCCAACATCTGTTTCGGCATGGGCCAGCTGGGCGCGGCCCCCGTGCTGGTCGGCGCGGTCGGCGCGGACTTCGACGAGTACCGCGCCTGGCTGGACCGGCACGGGGTGGACACCTCACACGTCCGTGTCTCCGAGCTGCTGCACACCGCCCGTTTCGTCTGCACCACCGACGCCGACCACAACCAGATCGGCTCCTTCTACTCCGGCGCCATGAGCGAGGCCCGGCTGATCGAGCTGAAGACCATCGCCGACCGGGTCGGCGGGCTGGACCTGGTGCACATCGGCGCCGACGACCCGGAGGCCATGCGCCGGCACACCGAGGAGTGCCGCACCCGGGGCATTCCGTTCGCCGCCGACTTCTCCCAGCAGCTGGCCCGCATGGACGGCGAGGAGATCCGCAATCTCGCCGACGGCGCGGCCTACCTGTTCAGCAACGAGTACGAGAAGGCGCTGATCGAGTCCAAGACCGGGTGGAGCGCCGACGAGGTGCTGCGGAGGGTCGGCACCCGGGTCACCACGCTGGGCGCGCGGGGCGTGGTGGTGGAGCGGGCCGGCGAGCCGGAGATCCGGGTGGGCTGCCCGGAGGAGGAGCGCAAGGCCGACCCCACCGGCGTCGGCGACGCGTTCCGCGCGGGCTTCCTGTCCGGCATCGCCTGGGGCGCGCGGCCGGAGCGCGCCGCGCAGCTCGGCTGCATGCTGGCCACCCTGGTCATCGAGACGGTCGGCACCCAGGAGTACGAGCTCAAGCGCGGCTCCTTCATGGACCGCTTCACCAAGGCCTACGGCATCGAGGCCGCCGACGAGGTCCGTGACCACCTCTCCTGAGGCGGCCCCGCCGCACCGCACCGCCGCACGTCCGCCCCGTGACGTCTCCCGGCACCGGGAGACGTCACGAGGTGCGGCGCACCCGGTAGGCGGTGCCCCGTGCGGCGGGCTCCGCACCGAGATACTCGTGGTCCCGCAGGTGGCACCAGGCCGGGATGTCCAGGCTCGCCACCTCGTCGTCGGACAGCACCGTGACGGTCCCGCCCACCGGTACCCGCCCGATGACCCGGCCCAGTTCGGTGACCGGGACGGGGCAGCGTTCGCCCAGCGTGTCGATCACCAGCCCGTCCGCCCCGTCCGGCACGGCCGGGGCGGGGGCGCCCGCGGTGAGCTGGTCGCGCACCCCGCGCACCGCCCCGGGCAGCACGGCCAGGAAGCGCCGCACGTCCTCCTCCCGGGTGCCGGGCGGCAGCGAGACCCGCACGTTGCCGCCGGACAGCACGCC
The DNA here is from genome assembly GCF_011421595.1 of Streptomyces sp. YIM 98790. Classification (GTDB taxonomy): domain Bacteria; phylum Actinomycetota; class Actinomycetes; order Streptomycetales; family Streptomycetaceae; genus Streptomyces. The sequence continues at coordinate 11,418 of NZ_WTLH01000041.1, forward strand.
CATGGCCCTCAGCACATGGCTGGGCGTCAGCGTGGAGGAGGTGCAGGAGGAACCGGAGTTCACCGCGAACCCCTCCCGGTCCAGGGCGTGCAGCAGCGCCTCGCCGTCCGCGTACAGGCAGGAGAAGGTGACGATGTGCGGCAGCCGCCGCACCGGATCGCCGACCACCTCGCAGTCCGGCACCAGCTGCGGCACCGTGGCGCGGAGCAGTTCCGTCAGCCGCCGCAGCCGGGCCGCCTCGGCCGCGGCCCCGGCACGTACCGCCCGCAGCGAGGCCGCCGCGGCCACCACCTCCGGCAGCCCCGGAAAGCCGGGGGAGCGGCCCGACTCCCGCTCGTCGGACGGCTCCGGCGCGGCGAACCGCACGCCCTTGCGCACCGCCAGCAGCCCCACCCCGCCCGGACCGCCCCACTTGTGCGCGCTGGCGGCCAGCAGCGACCAGCCCTCCGGCACCGGCCCCCAGGGCAGCGACTGCGCGGCGTCCACCAGCAGCGGCACCCCGGCCGCCCGTCCGGCCTCGGCCGCCTCGGCCACGGGCTGCTCGGTGCCGGTCTCGTGGTTGGCGGACTGCAGGCAGGCCAGGGCGGTGTCCGGACGCAGCGCCGCCGCCCAGTCGCCGGGGCCGATCCGCCCGTGCCGGTCCGGGGCCACCTCGCCGACGGTGCCGCCGGCCCGTTCGTGCGCGGCGGCGGCGTGCAGCACCGCGGAGTGCTCCACGGCCGAGACCAGCAGATGGCGGCCGGCCCGGCGCCGCCCGGCCAGCGCGCCGGCGATTCCGGTGTGCACGGCGCGGGTGCCGGAGGTGGTGAAGGACAGCTCGTCCGGGCGGCAGCCCACCTGCTCGGCGGCGCTCTCCCGGGCGGCGTCCAGCAGCATCCGGGCCCGCCGGCCCTCGCGGTACAGCCGGGACGGATCGGCCCAGCCCTCGTCCCAGGCGGCCAGCAGGGCCTCCCGCGCCACCGGATGCGGCGGCAGCGTCGATGCGGCGTCGAAGTACGGCACCCCAGCACTCTAGGCGCCACCCCCGCGCCGGCGGCCGGGGCGGCCGGTCCGCCACGCGTGGCGGGGCGCGGCGCGTTGGGGGGGCCTCCCCGCGTGGGGCCCGGGGGCGTCCAGTAGGGTTTGGTCCGCACAAACAGTCCAAACCCCTGCCCGCGTCGGTCGGCCGCTGTCCACGCCCCCGCGAAAGGCCGCGGCCCAGCGCGCGGGCGAGACTCTCGGGAAGGCGCTACGTGAGTCCCAACGGCTCCGACCGCTCGTCGCGGCGCCCGATGCGGCGGAAACTGCCGCAGGCGCTGATTGCGGGCCTGGTCCTGGCAACCGCGACAGGTTGCACATATGAGGACTTTCCCCGCCTCGGCATGCCCAGTCCGGCGACCGAGGAGGCCCCCCGGATCCTGTCCCTGTGGCAGGGCTCGTGGGCCGCTGCGCTGGTCACCGGCGTGCTCGTGTGGGGGCTCATCCTGTGGGCGGTCATCTTCTACCGCCGCTCCCGCACCAAGGTCGAGGTGCCGCCGCAGACCCGGTACAACCTGCCCATCGAGGCGCTGTACACGCTGGTGCCGCTGATCGTCATCTCCGTGCTCTTCTACTTCACCGCCCGGGACCAGACCGAGCTGCTGAAGACCTCGGAACAGCCGGACCATGTGATCAACGTGGTGGGCTTCCAGTGGAGCTGGGGCTTCAACTACCTGGAGCCGGTGGGAGCCTCGGACGGCGACGCGCACAGCGCCGAGGAGCTGGCCGCCATCCCGGAGTCGATGATGGAGGTCGTCCCGGAGAACGCCGACGGCGTCTACGACATCGGCATCCCCGCCGACCGGGACCCGGAGACCGGCAACCCGGGGCCGACCCTGGTGCTCCCCGAGGGCGAGACCGTGCAGTTCATCCTGACCTCGCGGGACGTCATCCACTCCTTCTGGGTGGTGCCGTTCCTGATGAAGCAGGACGTGATCCCCGGTCACACCAACACCTTCCAGGTCACCCCGAACAAGCAGGGCACCTTCCTGGGCAAGTGCGCCGAACTGTGCGGCGTCGACCACGCCCGCATGCTCTTCAACGTCAGGGTGGTGTCTCCCGAGGAGTACCGGGAGCACCTCCAGGATCTGGCCGACCGCGGCCAGACGGGCTACATCCCGGCCGGCATTCCGCAGACGGAGGCCGCCACGAACGCGGAGACGAACAGGCCGTGAGCATCCTCGAACAGACCCAGGCGGGCGGACCGGCGGAGACGCCCCCGCCCCCGCGCCGCTCGCCCGGCGCCACGGTGGTCAAGTGGCTGACCACCACCGACCACAAGACCATCGGGACGCTCTACTTCATCACGTCGTTCGTCTTCTTCATCATCGGCGGCGTGATGGCCCTGATCATGCGGGCCGAGCTGGCCCGCCCGGGCACCCAGGTGGTCACCAACGAACAGTTCAACCAGCTGTTCACCATGCACGGCACGATCATGCTGCTGATGTTCGCCACCCCGCTGTTCGCGGGCTTCGCGAACTGGATCATGCCGCTGCAGATCGGCGCCCCGGACGTCGCCTTCCCGCGGCTGAACATGCTGGCCTACTGGTTCTACCTGTTCGGCTCCACCATCGCGGTGCTGGGCTTCTTCACCCCGCAGGGCGCGGCCGACTTCGGCTGGTTCGCCTACACCCCGCTGTCCGACGCGGTCCGCTCGCCGGGCCTGGGCGCCGACATGTGGGTGATGGGCCTGGCCCTGAGCGGTTTCGGCACCATCCTCGGCTCGGTCAACTTCATCACCACCATCATCTGCATGCGCGCCCCGGGCATGACGATGTTCCGGATGCCGATCTTCACCTGGAACGTGCTGCTGACCGGTGTGCTGGTGCTGCTGGCCTTCCCGGTGCTGGCCGCCGCGCTGTTCGCGCTCGCCGCGGACCGCACCTTCGGCTCCCACATCTTCGACGCGGCCAACGGCGGCGCGATCCTGTGGCAGCACCTGTTCTGGTTCTTCGGCCACCCCGAGGTCTACATCATCGCGCTGCCGTTCTTCGGCATCATCTCCGAGGTCATCCCGGTCTTCAGCCGCAAGCNCGCTCGCCGCGGACCGCACCTTCGGCTCCCACATCTTCGACGCGGCCAACGGCGGCGCGATCCTGTGGCAGCACCTGTTCTGGTTCTTCGGCCACCCCGAGGTCTACATCATCGCGCTGCCGTTCTTCGGCATCATCTCCGAGGTCATCCCGGTCTTCAGCCGCAAGCCGATCTTCGGCTACATCGGGCTGGTGGCGGCCACCATCGCCATCGCCGGCCTGTCGGTGACCGTCTGGGCGCACCACATGTACGTCACGGGCGCGGTGCTGCTGCCGTTCTTCTCCTTCATGACCTTCCTGATCGCGGTCCCGACCGGGGTGAAGTTCTTCAACTGGATCGGCACCATGTGGAAGGGCTCGCTGAGCTTCGAGACCCCGATGCTGTGGTCGGTCGGCTTCCTGATCACCTTCGTCTTCGGCGGTCTGACCGGTGTCATCCTGGCCTCCCCGCCGCTGGACTTCCACGTCTCCGACACCTACTTCGTGGTGGCCCACTTCCACTACGTGGTGTTCGGCACGGTGGTCTTCGCGATGTTCGCGGGCTTCCACTTCTGGTGGCCCAAGTGGACCGGGAAGATGCTGGACGAGCGGCTGGGCAAGATCACCTTCTGGACCCTGTTCCTCGGCTTCCACGGCACCTTCCTGGTGCAGCACTGGCTGGGTGCCGAGGGCATGCCCCGCCGCTACGCCGACTACCTGGCCGCGGACGGCTTCACCTTCCTCAACACCTTCTCCACGGTCAGCTCCTTCCTGCTCGGCCTGTCGATGCTGCCGTTCTTCTACAACGTGTGGAAGACCTGGAAGTACGGCACGCCGGTGAACACCGACGACCCGTGGGGCTACGGCCGCTCCCTGGAGTGGGCCACCTCCTGCCCGCCGCCGCGGCACAACTTCCTCACCATCCCGCGGATCCGTTCCGAGTCCCCGGCGTTCGACCTTCACCACCCGGAGTTCAGCACGCTGGACCAGCTCGAGAACCCGAAGCGGGACGTTCTCGACACCGCCGAGGCCAAGGAGGCCCGCGCATGAAGATCCAGGGTCACCTGTTCAACATCCTCGCGGTCTTCATCCTCGGCATCGCGGTCATCTACGGCGTCTGGTCCAGGGAGCCGGTGGGCACCACCGCTCTGCTCCTGGCCTTCGCGCTGTCCCTGATGATCGGCTTCTACCTGGTCTACACGGCCCGCCGGGTGGACACCGGGGCGCAGGACAGGAAGGAGGCGGACGTCGCCGACGACGCCGGCGAGCTGGGCTTCTTCTCGCCGCACAGCTGGGCGCCGCTGGCCCTGGGCGCCGGTTCCATGTGCGCCTTCCTGGGCCCGGTCTTCGGCTGGTGGTTCCTGTACTTCACCGCGCCGCTGATCGCGGTGGGCCTGTGGCTGTGGGTCTTCGAGTACTTCCGGGGCGAGAACCGCACGCAGTGATCCGCCCTTAGCAGAGACCGGCCCGCCCGGCCCCCCGGACGCATCCGTCCGGGGGGCCGAACCCGTTTGTCCCAACAGAATCCGCACCTTACGGAGCAATATTCATATTTTGTGACCATGAGTCACGAGAAAGCCGCAGAGGAGCGCGCCCTGCGTGCCGCCACCGCCCGCCGGCGGCTGGCGCTCGGCTGCGCGCTCATACTCGCCCCGCTGTTCGGCGGCATCACCTCCTGCTCCGCGGAACGCTCCGGCCCGCCGGACAGCACCTCCCCCTACGACGCCGCCCGTGACGTCTCCCTCGGCAGGGCCGGAGACGACCCCGGCCGGGCCGTCGACCCCGCCCGGCCGCTGAAGATCACCGCCAGGACCGACGGCGTGCGGATCACCGACGTCAGCGCCCGGGACCAGGCGGGCCGGATGATCGCCGGAGAACTGGACGCGGACGGCTCCGCCTGGCGCTCCACCACCCCGCTCGCGGCCGGCGCCGAATACACCGTGCGGATCGCCACCGAGGACGCCGAGGGGCGGCCGGGCCGCTCCACCCACGTCCTGCGCACCGCGGCGGGAGAGCAGACCGAGGAGCTCCGGGTCGAGTTCGGGCCCGAACCCGGCACCTACGGCGTGGGCCATCCGGTGATCGCCGAGCTCAGCGCACCGGTCGCCGATCCGGAACAGCGCGCGGTGGTGGAGAGGTCGCTGCGGGTCACCTCCGAACCCGCCGCCGAGGGCTCCTGGTACTGGGTCGAGGACGACCTGCTGCACTACCGCCCCCGGGAGTACTGGCCGGCCGGCGCCACCATCCGGGCCAGCGCCGGGCTGGAGGGCCTGCGCATCCGGGAGGGCCTGCGCGGCGGCGAGTCCGAGGAACTGGTCTTCCGCACCGGGGACCGGGTGGAGGCCGTCGCCGACATCGCCGGCCTCACCCTGACCGTCAGACGGAACGGCGAGGTGGTCCGGCAGATGCCGATGACCACCGGCAAGGAGGGCTTCCGCACCCGCAACGGCAAGAAGGTCATCCTCGGCCGGGAGTCCTACGTGCGGATGCGCGGCACCTCGGTGGGCATCGCCGCGGGCAGCGCCGAGGACTACGACCTGGACGTCTACTGGGCCGCCCGGCTCACCTGGAGCGGGGAGTACGTGCACGCCGCGCCCTGGTCGATCGGCTCGCACGGCGTGGCCAACGTCAGCCACGGCTGCACCGGCCTGTCCACCGAGAACGCCAAGTGGTTCTTCGACAACATCCGGGTCGGCGACATCGTCGAGCACATCAACGGCTACGGCCCGGACATGGCGTTCTTCGGCAACGGCTTCGGCGACTGGAACATGGAGTGGGAGGAGTGGCGCAAGGGCAGCGCGCTCACCGCGGACGACCCGGACCGCCCCGACACCTCACCGCACCGCCTCCACCCCTCCGTCTAGGAGCCTCCGTCCAGGAGCCTCCGGGGGCCGGGACCGGCCCGCCCGCCCGGCCCGGCCCCGGCCGGGGCGGCCGGGGCGGCGGGAGAAGCGGGCTCAGGCCGCGGCGGGCAGCCGGCGGCGGAGCAGGGCGGCCAGGGAGGCGGCGAGCTCTGCCGGGTCGACCGGATGCGGCACCGCCGCCTCGGCGCGGCTCCAGGTGGCCAGCCAGGCGTCCTGCGGGCGGCCGATCAGCACCAGCACCGGCGGGCAGTTGAAGATCTCGTCCTTGATCTGGCGGCACACGCCCATGCCGCCCGCGGGCACCGCCTCGCCGTCCAGCACGCAGACGTCGATGCCGCCCGCCTCCAGCGCGCTCAGCACCGCCGGGAGCGTGGCGCATTCCACATACTCCACCGGCGGCAGGTCCGGGGCCGGACGCCGGCCGGCGGCCAGCCGCACCTGCTCGCGCGTGTTCACGTCGTCGCTGTAGACCAGGACCGTGGCCGTCCGCTGCATCCGTCCGTCCTCCTCGTCGGGGGGCATGGCCCCGTACCACCTCGGGCCCTTGCGCGGATCGTACTCCCTGGGCCGCCGCCCGCGGCACACCGGGAGTCCCGCCGCCCCCGCCGCGGGCCGGGACCGGTGGCCCCGGCAGGCGGACACACCGAACGGGACCCCCGAAGTGAGCGCGGGATAGGCGACCGACATAATGACGGGCGTGGCGACAGCAACTGCAGTAGAAACCGGGCACGTGACCCACCCGGCGGTCAACCGTCCCAACATCACCAGCGTCGGGACCGTCATCTGGCTCAGCTCCGAGCTGATGTTCTTCGCGGCCCTGTTCGCGATGTACTTCACCCTGCGTTCGGTGATGGGAGCGGAGTACTGGGAGGGCCAGGCCGAGTCCCTGAACCTGCCCTTCTCGGGAGGCAACACCATCATCCTGGTGCTCTCTTCCCTGACCTGCCAGCTCGGCGTGTTCGCCGCGGAGCGCGGGGACGTGAAGAAGCTCCGGCTGTGGTTCGTGATCACCTTCATCATGGGTGCCGTCTTCATCGGCGGCCAGGTCACCGAGTACGTGGAGCTGGTGACGCACGAGGGCGTCACGCTCGCGTCTGGCCCCTACGGCTCGGTGTTCTACCTCACCACCGGGTTCCACGGCCTGCACGTGCTGGGCGGCCTCATCGCCTTCCTGCTGGTGCTCGCCCGGACCTACGCCGCCCGGCGCTTCACCCATGAGCAGGCCACCGCCGCCATCGTCGTGTCCTACTACTGGCACTTCGTCGATGTGGTGTGGATCGGTCTCTTCGCGACGATCTACCTGATCCAGTGATCACCCGTCCCGTCCGCTCGTCCGTACCGCGCGCGGCGGCAGCGGCGGCAGCGGCGGACGCACGGGCCGGACGCCAACCCAAGAACCGACGCAGAACATCCTGACACCGGGGTAATCCGTGAAAAAGCTCTCCGCACGACGGCGCCATCCTCTGGCGGCGCTTGTCGTCCTCCTCTTCGCGCTGGCGGCCACAGGGGGGCTGTACGCCGCGCTCGCGCCCGCGGGCGAGGCCCAGGCCGATGCCTCGGAGACCTCCATCGCCGTCGAGGAGGGCAAGAAGCTCTACCTGGTGGGCTGCGCCACCTGCCACGGCAGCGAGGGCCAGGGCACCAGCGACGGGCCCAGCCTGGTCGGGGTCGGCGCCGCGGCCGTGGACTTCCAGGTCTCCACCGGCCGGATGCCGCTCCAGCAGCCCGGCCCGCAGGCTCCGGACAAGCCGGCCGTGTACACCGAGGACCAGGTCGCCCAGCTCGCCGCGTACATCGCCTCACTCGGCCCCGGCCCGGCCATCCCGACCGAGGAGGACTACGATCCGGCGGCCGGCGACCCCGCGGTCGGCGGCGAGCTGTTCCGGCTCAACTGCTCGCAGTGCCACAACTTCACCGGCCAGGGCGGTGCCCTGACGAACGGCAAGTACGCCCCGGACCTGTCCGATGTGGACCCGCGGTTCGTCTACGAGGCCATGCTCACCGGCCCGCAGGCGATGCCGGCCTTCCCGGACAGCGTGCTGACCCCGCAGAACAAGCGGGACGTCATCGCCTGGCTGGACGCCGTCAACACCTCCGAGGCCCCCAACCCGGGCGGGTTCCAGCTCGGCGGATACGGCCCGGTCAGCGAGGGCCTGTTCGCCTGGACCTTCGGCATCGGCGCGCTGATCGCCGCCGCCGTCTGGATCGGTGCCCACACCGCAAAGGCCAGGAAGTCATGAGCAGCCAGACCGAACACCACAACGACGTCTCCAGCGGCCCGGACACGCCGCTGATGAAGACCGAGCAGGCACCGGCCACCGTGGCGGAGCACCCCTTCGCCGACCCCGGTCTGCCCGAGCACCAGCCGCGCCGCCAGGACATCGACGAGCGGGCCGCCAAGCGCTCCGAGCACATGGTGACCCTGCTGTTCCTCGCCTCCATCCTGGCCACCGTCGGCTTCATCGTCGCCTACGCGCTGATCCCGGTGGACGAGATCGTCCACATCTGGCCCTTCGGGCGCGTCAGCGGGCTCAACTTCGCGCTCGGCCTGACCCTGGGCACCGCGCTGGTCTGCGTCGGCGCCGGCGCCGTGCACTGGGCGCGCACCCTGATGTCGGACGCCGAGGTCCCCGAGGAGCGGCACGAGGTCGGCGCCCCCGCGGAGGTCAAGGAGCACGTGCTGGCCGAGTTCCAGGCCGGCGTGCGGGAGTCCGGCATCGGCCTGGGCCGGCGCAAGCTGATGCGCAACTCGATGCTCGGCGCGGTCGGCCTGGTGCCGCTGGCCGGCGTGGTGCTGCTGCGCGACCTCGGTCCCGCCCCCGGGGACAAGCTGTTCCACACCGCCTGGAGCGACGGTGTGCGGATCATCAACGAGAACACCGGTGAGCCGCTGCGCCCCGAGGACATCACCGTCGGCTCGCTGGTGCAGGCCGCCCCGGCCACCATCGACAAGCACGACGAGGACTACCACGCGCAGATCGCCAAGGCCGCGGTGATGCTGGTCCGGATCGAGCCGGAGGACATCAAGGACCCGCAGTCCGCCGAGTGGGGCCACGAGGGCATCCTGTGCTACTCCAAGATCTGCACCCACATCGGCTGCCCGGCCACCCTGTACGAGCAGCAGACGCACCACGCGCTCTGCCCCTGCCACCAGTCCACCTTCGATCTGGCGGACGGTGCCCGGGTGCTCTTCGGCCCGGCCGGGCACCCGCTGCCGCAGCTGCGGATCGGCAAGGACGATGAAGGCTTCCTGGTGGCGCTCGGCGACTTCGAGCAGCCGCCCGGCCCGAGCTTCTGGGAGCGCGGATGAGTACGGCAACCGACGAGACGACCACTGCGCGGCGGGGCAGGGCCCCCGCCGGGGAGCGGCTGGCGGACTGGGCGGACGGCCGGCTCGGCGTCTACGGCGCCGCCAAGTACGGGATGCGCAAGGTCTTCCCGGACCACTGGTCCTTCCTGCTCGGTGAGATCGCGCTGTTCAGCTTCATCATCGTGCTGCTGACCGGCGTCTACCTGACGCTGTTCTTCGTGCCGTCGATGGCCGAGGTGGAGTACCACGGCTCCTACGTCCCGATGCAGGGGCAGCTGATGTCGGAGGCGTACGCCTCGACCCTGGACATCAGCTTCGACGTGCGCGGCGGTCTGCTGGTGCGGCAGATCCACCACTGGGGCGCCCTGGTGTTCGTGGTGGCGATCTTCATCCACATGATGCGGGTGTTCTTCACCGGGGCCTTCCGCAAGCCGCGCGAGATCAACTGGCTGTTCGGCTTCACGCTGTTCATCCTGGCGCTGTTCACCGGCCTGACCGGCTACTCGCTGCCGGACGACCTGCTCTCCGGCACCGGCATCCGGTTCATGGAGGGCGCCATCCTGGCCACCCCGGTGGTCGGCACCTGGATCCAGATGCTGCTGTTCGGCGGGGAGTTCCCCGGGCACGACATCATCCCGCGGTTCTTCGTGATCCATGTGCTGCTGCTGCCCGGCCTGCTGCTGGCGCTGGTGGTCGCGCACCTGATCCTGATCGTCTTCCACAAGCACACCCACTACGCCAACCCGGGCCGGACCAACAAGAACGTCGTCGGCATGCCGTTCTTCCCGGTCTACATGGCCAAGGCGGGCGGCTTCTCCTTCATCACCTTCGGGGTCCTGACCCTGATGGCGGGCACCGTCACCATCAACCCGGTGTGGACCATCGGCCCCTACCGGCCGGAGACGGTCTCCACCAACGCGCAGCCGGACTGGTATCTCGGCTTCTCCGAGGGCCTGGTGCGGATGATGCCCGGGTGGGAGATGGAGCTGTTCGGCGAGTACACCCTCAACCTGGGCCTGCTGGTTCCGCTCGGGGTGTTCCCGGCCATGCTGATCGTGCTGATGCTCTACCCGTTCTTCGAGAACTGGGTGACCAAGGACACCCGCGAGCACCACATCGCGCAGCGCCCGCGGAACGTGCCCACCCGCACCGCCTTCGGCATGGCCTGGCTGAGCGCGTACTTCGTGGCCCTGGTGGCCGGCGGCAACGACGTCTGGGCGATCAACTTCGACCTGTCGATCAACGCGATCACCTGGTTCTGCCGGATCGGCTTCTTCGTGCTGCCGGTGGTGGTCTTCTTCCTCACCCGGCGGATCTGCCTGGGCCTGCAGCGCCGGGACCGCGAGAAGGTGCTGCACGGCCGGGAGACCGGCATCATCAAGCGGCTGCCGCACGGCGAGTTCATCGAGGTGCACGAGCCGCTGCCGCCCGAGCAGCTCTACAAGCTCACCGCGCACGACCAGCCCAAGCCGCTGGCGCTGCCGCCGGCGGTGGACGAGAACGGCGTGGAGCGCAAGGTCGGCCGCATGGAGAAGCTGCGCGTCCGGCTCAGCCGGAGCTACTTCGGCGAGCACGCGCAGATCCCCAAGGCGACCGCCGAGGAGTACCGGGAGATCACCAGCGGCCACGGTCACCACTGACCGCCGCCCGCGTCCGGCCCCGGCCGGCCCCGGTCCCGGTTCCGAGCGGCCCCGTGCACAGCGTCCGAGCTGTGGACGGGGCCGCTCCGTCGTCACCCGGGGCCACTAGGGTGGCACCCGTCACGTCACCGTCCTCCACGGACGTCCGCAGCCTCCATGGCCCCCGTCCCGTCCCATTCCCCCGTCATCCATACGAGTGGAGCCGCGTATGAGCACCGTGATTCCCGCAGGAGGCGAGTCCCTGGCGGCCCACTCCTGGCCCGAAGTGCTGAGCACCCTGATGGCGGGCCGGGATCTGCCGACCGAGGCCGCCGCCTGGGCCATGGACCGGATCATGAGCGGCGAGGCGACGGACGCCCAGATCGCCGGCTTCGCGGTGGCGCTGCGGACCAAGGGCGAGACGGTGGAGGAGCTCTCCGGTCTGGTCCGGACGATGTACCGGCACGCCAATCTGATCGAGGTCCCCGGGCCGACGGTGGACATCGTCGGCACCGGCGGCGACCGGGCCCGGACGGTCAACATCTCCACCATGTCCGCGATCGTGGTGGCCGGCACCGGCGCCCGGGTGGTCAAGCACGGCAACCGGGCCGCCTCCAGCGCCAGCGGTGCCTCGGACGTGCTGGAGAAGCTGGGCGTCAATCTGGAGCTGCCGCCCGAGCGGGTGGCCCGGGTGGCCGACGAGGCGGGCATCACCTTCTGCTTCGCGGTGAAGTTCCACCCGGCGCTGCGGCATGTGGCCGCGGCCCGCAAGGAGCTGGGCGTGCCCACCCCGTTCAACTTCCTCGGCCCGCTGACCAACCCGGCCCGGGTCCGGGCGCAGGCGACCGGTGTGGCGGACGCCCGGATGGCCCCGATCATGGCTGGCGTGCTGGCCGAGCGCGGCAGCTCGGCGCTGGTCTTCCGCGGTGACGACGGGCTCGACGAGCTGACCCTGACCACCACCTCCACGGTCTGGGTGGTCCGGGACGGCAAGGTGACGCGGGAGACCTTCGACCCGCGCAGCGTCGGCCTGGAGACCGTCCCGCTGGACGCGCTGCGCGGCGGGGACGCCGCGCACAACGCCGATGTGGCCCGTCGCCTGCTGGACGGCGAGCGGGGCCCGGTGCGGGACGCGGTGCTGCTCAACGCCGCCGCCGCACTGGTCGCCCTCGACGGGCAGGGCAGCGGGCCGCTGGCCGAGCGGCTCGCCGCGGGCATGGCCCGCGCAGCCGAGTCCATCGACTCCGGCGCCGCCCGCACCACGCTGGCCGACTGGGTCAGCGCCACCCACGCCTGACCCGCCCGCCCCGGGTGCGCGGCCGCCGGTCAGCGGCGGCCGCGCACGGAGGCGCGGGCCGGGGAGAAGGGATCGCGGGGAAGAGTGAGCAGCATCAGCGCGGCGCACAGGACGAGCACCACGGAGCCCGTGCGGAAGGCTGTCGCGTAGCCGGAGGCCAGGACCTCGGGGGCGTCCCCGCCGCCGATGCGCGCGGCGGCGACGGTGGACAGCACCGCCAGGCCGAGCGCACCGCCCATGGTGCGGGCGGTGTTCACCAGCCCCGCCACGATGCCCGCGTCCTGCTGCGGTGCGCCCGAGGTGGCCAGCGAGGCCAGCGGGGTGGCCAGCAGACCCGCACCGAGCATCATCGTTATCCCCGGGCCGAGGACGGTGGCGGCGTAGCCGCCGTCCTCGGCCATGGCGGCGCTCTGCCACAGATAGCCCGCCGCGGCCACCAGCGCCCCGGCCATGGCCAGGCCGCGCGCACCCGCCCACACCATCAGCCGGGGCGCCAGCTTGGAGCCCAGCACGATGGTCGTGGAGTGCGGGATGAAGCCCAGTCCCGCCTGGAGCGGCGACAGCTCCAGCACGTTCTGCATGTACAGGGTCAGGAAGTACCAGGAGGAGACCATCGCGGCGCCGCAGACGAACATCGCGGTGTTCGCCGTCGTCACCGCGCGCATGCGGAACAGCCGCAGCGGCATCAGCGGCGCCCTGCTGCGCGCCTCGACCAGCAGGAACGCCGCCAGCAGCAGCGCCCCGCCGAGCAGCGGCACCAGGGTCGCCGGAGCCGTCCAGGACGCCGATTCGGTCTGCACGATGCCGTAGGCCACCGCGCTCAGCCCGGCGGTGACCAGCACCGCACCGGACAGGTCCAGCCGCCGCCCGTCGCCGGTCCGGCTCTCCACCAGCCACAGCGTGGCGCCGATCAGCGCCAGCCCGCCGATGGGCACGTTCACCAGCAGGACCCAGCGCCAGGAGAAGGCGTCCGTCAGCACGCCGCTCACCACTCCGCCGGCCGCGCCGCCGCCGGCCCCCACGGCCGTCCAGGTGCCGATCGCCCGGTGCCGGGCGGGGCCCTCGGGCACCGAGGTGGTGAGCAGGGAGAGGGTGACCGGGGCCAGGGTGGCCGCGCCCACGCCCTGCACGGCCCGTGCGGCGACGAGCTGCCAGGGCTCCTGGGCCAGGCCGCCGGCCAGGCTGGCCGCGGTGAACACGCCCAGCCCGAGCAGGAAGACCCGCTTGCGGCCGAAGATGTCCCCGGCCCGGCCGCCCAGCAGCATGAAGCCGGCGAAGGTCAGCGAGTAGGCGTTCACCACCCACTGGAGGGCGGCCGCGTCCATGCCCAGCTCGGCCTGGACCGACGGCAGGGCCACATTGACCACCGCCACGTCCAGCACCACCAGGAACTGGCCGACGCAGGCCGCCAGTACCACGAACCACAGCGGCGGACCGGTGTGCGCGGGAGCGGCCGGTGCCGCCCGCTCCCGCGCAACCGGGGCGTCGCCCGGGGGCCGGCCGTCGGTGGTCGCGGAGTCGGCGGAATCGGCGTCGGACATACCGCCCATACTATGTGCCCAAGATCACTCCGCCCCGCTCCCGGCCCGGCCGACCAGGCGGCCGCGCCGGGGCGGCGGGTCCTGCCGCCTGCCGCCCGGGGCGCCGGACGGGTCAGGCGGGCGGTGCGGTCATCCGGTTGCGGGCCAGAGGGCCGTCCTGGACCAGGAGCACCGGCGGCCGCCGGCTGAGTGCCCGGGTGACGCGGCTGCCGCGCCCGGGACTGGCCGTGGAACAGGACCGGCCGGTCGATTCCCTTGTCGGTCACGGCGTCGGTGACGCGGCTCGTCAACTGCCGGCCGAATGCGTCGTCCCGCGCCCCCTCGCCGGGCTCGGAAAGGTTCTGCACCGGATTTCCGGTGTGCGTTCCGCCGCCTCGTCGCATATCCGGCCCGCGGCCGTTTCCCCGGCCTCGGCGGTCAGCAGGAAAAGGTGTGCCCGCTCGCCCCGGGAGCCGCGAAGATCCGCGCGGCTACGTCCACGCCGTTCCGGTTCCCGACGAAGGCTGCACTACGCATGTGTTTTCCGGTTCCACCGGGCGGGGATGCGGGACGGTTTCGCGGAGCCTGCGGTCACCGCGGTGCACGGAACGTGCGGAATCCCCCGCATCCCGCCCGGAGTTCCGCCGGGAACACGCGCCGTGGCCATCGCTGCCAGGGGCCCCGGTTCCGCGGCGGGGCGCCGCCCGCCCGGCACGGAAAAGCCGCAAGGGGCCGCCCCGCCCCGTACTGCGACGCGGCCTCGCGGTGGAGCATCCGCCGGACGAATGCGCCGTGAACGTTTCCGTCCGTGGGCTCCGGCCGGAATGCTCCGGCCGGACCCCCGGAACCTCGCTGCCCGCCCCTTTTTCCTCACGCCGTCCGCGCCGTCCGCGCCGTCCGCGTCATTTCCCGGACGGGAACGGGGAGCGGGCGCCGGACGCGGCCCGGCTCAGGCGTCCAGCCCGATGGCGAAGGCGGCCTGGAGGTCGTGCTGCGAATAGGCGCGGAAGGCGGTGTGGGTCTCGGTCCCCTCCACTCCGGGCACCTTGCTGATCCGGCCCGGGATCACCGCCGCCAGATCGTCGTGGCGGGGCACCCGGACGATGGCGATCAGATCGTGCGCACCGGTTACCGAATAGACCTCGCTCACCCCTTCGAGGGCCGCGATCTCCTCGGCGATCTCCGGGATGCGGTCGGTCCGGGTCTTGATGAGCACAATCGCCGTGATCATGGCTCCTCCGCTCCTGCTGGGTCCGTGACCGGCCGCTGGGCACACGGCCTGGGTCCGCACTTTAGCCGGGCGCCTGACCGCGTCGGTGCCCCGGCAGGCCGTAGGGTGGCGGGGGAGACCTGTTCCGCGCACCCGCGCATGCCCGAGCACAGAAGGTAGGACCACACCATGGCGCTCCCCCAGCCGACGGGCCGCACGTCCCCAGCGGCTACCGGATCCGGGAGGCCGGCCGGCAGACCCCCTGCGGAGTGCAGTCGGCCGTGCGGAGCAGGCGCCGGGGCATGACGGACGGGGTGCACGGTGGCCGAGCACACGGCAGGTCCCCCGACAGGCGGCGGTGACGGCGAAGGCGGCGCCGACCCGGGCGAAGCGCTGGACCGCCCGCTCCCGGAACAGGTACGGCACAAGGTGGTGGCCGCGGCCGGCGATGCGTTCGCGGCCCTGACCATCGCGGAACTTCCCCCACCGCTGCGGCAGTACGCGCGTTTCACCCCTTCCCGGCGGCTGAAGTTCGGGGCCACCGCGATCGCGGCGGCCCTGGAGAGCGACGCCGTCTTCCGGCAGCGGGTCGCCGCCCGGATGCGCGCCGCCCAGCCCGAACTGGCCGAGGCCCTGGAGCACGGCGCGCCGCCGCCCGCCGCCGACCCGGTGGACGTGGCCGCCGCCGCCTATCTGCTGCGCCCGCCCGGCTGGACCAAGCTGGTCGCCGAGGCCGGCGAGACGGCCCGGCGGCAGCAGGAACGCCAGGAGGAGGAAGAGCGGGAGCGGGAGCTGGCCCGGCTGCGCGAGGAACTGGCCCAGCTGCGCGCCGCCACCCGGAAGGAGACCGAGCGCATGCGTCATGAGCTCGACGCGGCGCGGCGGGAGAACGACGGGCTGCACCGCCGGCTGCGCAGCGCGCAGAGCGATGTGCGGCGCGGTGAGGCCGCGGTGCGCAAGCTGCGCGCCGAGCTGGAGGCGGTGCGCGCCGAGGCTGCCGCGGCCGCCTCGGCGGCGGACGGCGAACTGCGCCGGCAGCGCTCCCGGCTGGCCGAGGCGGAGGCCGCCCTGGAGGCCGGCCGGCGGGCCGCCCGGGAGGGGCGCAGCGTGGCCGACATGCGGCTGCGGCTGCTGCTGGACACCATGCTGGACGCGGCCCAGGGGCTGCGCCGGGAACTGGCCCTGCCGCCGGTGGAACTGCGCCCGGCCGAGACCGTGGAGGCCGTGGAGCCGGGCGGGGTGACCCCGCACGACGTCTCCCTGCGGGCACTGGCCGAGGACGATCCGGCGCTGCTGGACCAGCTGCTGGCGCTGCCGCAGACCCATGTGGTCGTGGACGGCTACAACGTCACCAAGACCGGCTATCCCACGCTGCCGCTGGAGAAGCAGCGGCTGCGGCTGCTGGGCGGGCTGGCGGTGCTGGCCGCCCAGACCGGCGCCGAGATGACCTGTGTGTTCGACGGCGCCGCGCTGGACGCGCCGGTCCTGCTGGCGCCGCCGCGCGGGGTGCGGGTGCTGTTCAGCAAGCCCGGCCAGACGGCGGACGAGCTGATCCGGCGGCTGGTGCGGGCCGAGCCCCCGGGACGGCCGGTGGTGGTGGTCTCGGCGGACCGCGAGGTGGCCGAGGGGGTGGCCCGGGCGGGCGCCCGGCCGGTCGCCTCGACCATGCTTCTCAAACGTCTCGCCCGCACCTGATACCGAGCCGATACCGGGCCGAGCCCGAGTCGATTCCGCGGCGGCGGCCTCGGGCCGTCCCGCCGGGCGATGTGCGCCCTCCGTCCCCTATGCCCGGTATGGCACCAACGCTCTGGAATCGCACTGACGTTGGGGTTCCTCCTCCACGGAGAGTGTGATAGACGTAGCGCGGAGTGCGAAGTAAGTAAAAAAACCCCGCCGGGATTTGAACCTGGGAGAAGCCCGTCGCTAGGGTCTGGCATCGAACCTTCACGCGGTGGATCACCCAATGGGGGTGACCGTGAAGGACCGCCTGACCCGTGGCTCGTCGCGCGGGGCCGGAGTCATTCGGCAGGCGGCTGAGGAAGAAGGAGATCGCCCCAGTGGCGTCCCATCGTCGTCCCAAACAGCCCAGCCGCGCACGTGTGACCATCTTCGGCGCCACTGCGGCTGCCACCGTGGCCCTCACCGCCCAGTCCGCGCAGGCCGATCCGAAGCCGACCAAGGACGAGGTCAAGGAGCGGGTCGACGAACTCCACGAGGAAGCCGCGGAGATCACCGACGAGTACAACGGTGCCGTGGAGGCGGAGGAGGAGCTGGAGGAGTCCGTCGAGGAACTCCAGGACTCCGTCGCCCGCGGGCAGCAGGAGCTGAACGAGCTCCGCGCCGGACTCGGCTCCGTGGCCGCCGCCCAGTACCGCAACGGCGGACTGGCGCCCTCCATGCAGCTTTTCCTCTCCTCGGACCCCGACGGCTATCTGGACCAGGCCTCCGCGCTCGACCAGGTCACCGCCAAGCAGACCGAGGCCCTCCGGCAGATCGAGTCCAAGCAGCGCATCCTCGAACAGCAGCGCGAAGAGGCCGGCAGGCAGCTTGAGACGCTGGAGGAGACCCGCGAGCAGATCAAGGAGAAGAAGGAGCAGATCCAGGGCAAGCTGAGCGAGGCCCAGGAGCTGCTCAACAAGCTCACCGAGGAGGAGCGCCAGGAGCTGGCGGCGGCCGAGGCCGCCCGCCAGGCGGCGGCAGCCGCCGAGGCCGAGCGCGCCTCCCGCAGCGAGGAACGCGCCGACATCTCCGTGGACGCCGGCAGCGCCTCCTCACGGGCCATGGCCGCGCTCTCCGCCGCCCAGTCCAAGCTCGGCTCGCCCTACGTCTACGGCTCGGCCGGCCCCAGCACCTTCGACTGTTCGGGCCTGACCTCCTGGGCCTACGCGCAGGCCGGCATCTCGCTGCCGCGCACCTCGCAGTCCCAGGCCGGCGCCGGCACCCGGATCTACTCGGCGAGCGACCTCCAGCCGGGCGACCTGGTGCTCTACTACAGCGGTCTGAGCCACATCGGGATGTACGTGGGCAACGGCCAGATCATCCACGCGCCGCGGACCGGCAGCACCGTGAGCTACACCGGGGTGCACTCCATGCCCTTCCAGTTCGGGGTCCGCGTCGCCTGACGCCCCGCGGCCCGCTGTCCGCCCGGCCGCCGGTGCGCCCCTGCGCGCTGGGCCGTCCGGGTGAATGGCGGCGGCCTTCCGGCCGCCGTCCCGTGCGCCCCGGGCTTACCGGCTGACCTGCGGCTCTCCGGCAATCCACCGGTGCGGCCGCCGCGCCGCACCGGACCGCCCCGGCCACTGCGGAACGTCGCCGCACCGCTACATTCTGCTCCGCTTCCGGTTCTGTCCGAAGGGAGCGGATTCAGCAGTGCCCTCGCACCCCGCGCATGCCGCACACCACGTGCACCTCGCGCCCGCCACGTCCGCCGCGCCCCGCACACCGCCCCGGACCGTGCCCCGAAGACCCCTGCCGCCGCGCGGACTCGTGCTGTGCGCGGCCGGCGCGGCGCTGGTCGCCGGGCTGGTGCCCGCGCCGCCGGCGGCGGCCGAGCCGCTGGACGAGCTGGTGGCCGAGGCGGAGCGTGCGGTGGAGGCCTACAACGCGCTCCAGGAACGGGTCGACGAACTCGGCACCGAGGTCGAACGGCACCAGGACCGGGTGGCGCGCGGCCAGGCCGAGGTGAACGCCAGGCGCGGCGAGGCGGGTGCCCTGGCCGCCGCCCAGTACCGCTCCGGAGGGCTGGACCCCTCCCTGGTGCTGCTGCTCTCCGGCGACCCGGAGGGCTATCTGGCCCGCGCCGAGACCCTGGACCGGGTCACCGCCCGGCAGACCGAGGGGCTGCGTGAACTCCACACCGCCCACCTGACGCTGGACCGGCGCCGCGCCGAGGCCGCCCGGGCGCTGGAGGAGCTGGCGTCGCAGCGCACCGAACTGGCCCGCCGCAAGACCGAGGCCCAGCGCAAGCTGGAGGCGGCCCGCGAGGCGTACCGGCAGCTGGCCCGGCAGGAGCGGGCCGACCGCGACGGCCACCGCGAGCAGCCCGTGCGGCCCGCCGCCGAGGCGGCCCCCACGGCCCGTGCGGAGGCCGCCGTGGCGGCCGCCCGCAGGGCCGTCGGACGGCCCTACGCATGGGGCCAGAACGGGCCCTGGGGCTTCGACTGCTCGGGCCTGACCCAGTGGGCCTGGGCGCAGGCCCAAGTGGCCCTGCCGCGCACCTCGCAGGCCCAGGCGGGGGCCGGCCGGCGGGTGCCGGCGGACCGGATCCGGCCGGGGGATCTGGTGGTCTACCGCGACGACGCCAGCCATGTCGCCCTCTACGCCGGGGACGGCCAGGTGATCCACGCCCCCTACCCCGGCGCGGTGGTCCGCCCCGACCCGGTCGGGATGATGCCGGTGACCGCCGTCGTCCGCCCCTGAACCGGGCCCGCTGCGGGACCCCGCGGCCCCCCTGCCCGGACCCCGCGCGGGCGCGTTCCGGACGCGTTCCGGACGCGTTCCGGACGCATTCCGGACGCGGCCGGGGCGCGGGCAGGACGTGCCGCGGCGGACGGCGGCGCGGGGGGCGGGGTGCGCTGACCAGGGTGCCGGCGCGGGCCGATACAGTTCCGGGTGATGCACAAGACCCTGCTCGTCACCAATGATTTCCCGCCCCGGCCGGGCGGCATCCAGGCATTCCTGCACAGCATGGCCCTGCGGCTTGATCCCGCCGATGTCGTCGTCTACGCCTCCACCTGGAAGCGCGACCGGGAAGGCCTGGAGGCCACCGCGGCGTTCGACGCCGAGCAGCCGTTCACCGTGGTGCGGGACCGCACCACCATGCTGCTGCCCACCCGCCGGGTCACCCGCCGGGCCTGTGAGCTGCTTCGTGAACACGGCTGCCGCTCCGTCTGGTTCGGTGCCGCGGCGCCGCTCGGCCTGATGGCCCCCGCGCTGCGCAGGGCCGGTGCCCGCCGGCTGGTCGCCACCACGCACGGCCACGAGGCCGGCTGGGCCCAGCTCCCGGCCGCCCGGCAGCTGCTGCGCCGCATCGGCGAGGCCACCGACACCCTGACCTACCTCGGCGAGTACACCCGCTCCCGGATCGCCCCGGCGGTCGGTCCCGAGGCCGCCGGCCGCATGGTGCAGCTCCCCCCGGGGGTCGACGAGAAGACCTTCCACCCCGGCTCCGGCGGTACCGAGCTGCGCGCCGCACTGGGGCTGGCCGACCGCCCGGTGGTGGTCTGCGTCTCCCGTCTGGTGCGGCGCAAGGGGCAGGACACCCTCATCAGGGCCATGCCGCGGATCCTGGCAGCCCAGCCGGAGACGGTCCTGCTGATAGTCGGCGGCGGCCCCTGCCGCAAGGAGCTGGAGCGGCTCGCCGGGCGGCTGGGGGTGGCGGGCTCGGTGCGGTTCACCGGCCCGGTCGCCTGGTCCGAGCTGCCCGCCCACTTCGGCGCCGGGGACGTCTTCGCCATGCCCTGCCGCACCCGCCGCGGCGGCCTGGACGTGGAGGGCCTCGGCATCGTCTATCTGGAGGCGTCCGCCACCGGTCTGCCCGTGGTGGCCGGGGACTCCGGCGGCGCCCCGGACGCCGTGCTGGACGGCGAGACGGGCTGGGTGGTGCGCGGTGGCGCGGAGACCGCGGCCGAGGAGACCGCGGAGCGTCTCGTCACCCTGCTCGGGGACACGGATCTGCGCCGCCGGATGGGCGAGCGTGGGCGCGGCTGGGTCGAGCAGCGCTGGCGCTGGGACCTGCTGGCCGAGCGCCTGCGCGACCTGCTCTAGCGCGGTGCGCGGCCGGGACGGCCGAGCCGGACGGCGGCCTCCCGGCGGCTCACGCGCCGTAGATCTCGTCGATCACCCGGGCGTAGTCCTTGAGCACCACGTGCCGTTTCAGCTTCATCGACGGCGTCAGGTGGCCGGAGTCCTCGGAGAACTGCACCGGGAGCACGCGGAACGCGCGCACCGACTCGGCGCGGGAGACCTCGGCGTTGCCGCTGTCCACCGCCTCCTGCACGGCGGCCAGCACCTCGGGATCGGCCAGCAGCTCCTCGTGCGGCAGCCCTTCCTTGCCGTGCCCGGCCGCCCACCGCCCCAGGAACTCCTCGTCCAGGGTGATCAGCGCCGCCACGAACGGCCGCCCGTCGCCCACCACCATGCACTCCGAGATCAGCGCGTGGGCCCGGACGCGGTCCTCGATCACCGCCGGGGCGACGTTCTTGCCGCCCGCCGTGACGATGATCTCCTTCTTCCGCCCGGTGAGGGAGAGATAGCCGTCCTCGTCCAGCGAGCCCAGGTCTCCGGTGTGGTACCAGCCGTCCTTCATGGCCTCGGCGGTGGCCGCCTCGTTCTGCCAGTACCCGGAGAACAGGTGCTCGCCGCGCAGCAGCACCTCGCCGTCCTCGGCGATCGCCACCGAGCTGCCGGGCAGCGGACGCCCCACCGTGCCGATCCGCGGCGCGTCCCACGGATTGAAGGCGGTCGGTGCGCAGGACTCGGTCAGGCCGTAGCCCTCCAGGACGGTGAAGCCGATGCCCCGGTAGAAGTGGCCCAGCCGCTCGCCCAGCGCCGCTCCGCCGGAGATGGCGTGCGTGGCACGGCCGCCCAGCACGGCCCGCAGCTTGCGGTACACCAGCCGGTCGAACAGCGCGTGCTTCAGCCGCAGGCCCAGCGGCACCCCGCCCGGCGCGTCCAGCGCCCGGCTGTAGGCGGTGGCGGTGTCGGCGGCCCGGTCGAAGATCCCGCCCCGGCCGCCCTCCCGGGCCTTGGCCCGCGCCGAGTTGTACACCTTCTCGAACACCCGGGGCACGCCGAGCAGGGTGGTGGGCCGGAACGAACCCAGGTCGTCGGTGAGGGTCCTGATGTCGCCCGCATGCCCCATCCGGATCGGGGCCGCCACGCAGGCCACCTGCACCAGCCGGGCGAAGACGTGCGCCAGCGGCAGGAAGAGCAGCACCGAGCTGCGCCCGGTGCGGAACAGCGGCTCCAGGGCACGCACCACGTTGCCGGCGTCGGCCAGGAAGGCGCGGTGGCTGAGCATGCAGCCCTTGGGGCGGCCGGTGGTGCCCGAGGTGTAGATGATGGTGGCGGTGGAGTCCGGGCCCAGGGTGTCCCGGCGGCGCTCCAGGGTCTCGTCCGTGATCCCCGCGCCGGCCGCGGTCAGCGTCTCGACCGCACCCGTGCCGCCGTCCCTGCCACTGTCCTTGCCGCCGTCCTTGCCGCCGCGGTCGCCGCCGGTGGCCTCGTCGATGGTCCACAGCCGGGTGCAGGCGGGCACCCGGTCGCGCACCGACTCGACGATGGCCCGGTGCGCCGGGAGCTCCGTCACGCAGCCGACCGCGCCGGAGTCGGCGAGGATCCAGGCGACCTGCTCGGCGGAGCTGGTCTCGTAGACGGGGACGGTGACCGCGCCCGCGTACCAGATGGCGAAGTCGAGCAGCGTCCACTCGTAGCGGGTGCGGGACATCAGCGCGATCCGCTCGCCCGGCTCCACCCCGGAGGCGATCAGGCCCTTGGCCACCGCCCGGACCTGGTCGCGGAACCCGGTGGCGGTGACGTCCGCCCAGCCGCCGTCCGTGCGGCGGGCCATCACCGGCTCGGACGGGTGACGGACGGCGTTGTGGTCCAGCAGCAGCGGCAGACTGGCCCCGTCCGGGACCTCGTACAGGGCGGGCAGGCCGAACTCGCGCACTACTGCTCCTCCTCGGCGCCGTCGCAGGGGCCGCTGCGGGCCGGCCGCCGTCGGCTGGGACTCCGGCGGGCCGTGGGATCCCGCCGCAAACGCGCCCGACGTTACCCACGAGTAGTCACTCATGGACAGGGCTCACCCGGAATTGTTCACCGGGTCACATCACGGGCCGCGGCCGGGCACACCCCGGCGGGCACCGCTCGAAGCGTACTCCAGCCGCCGGCGGGCGCCGGCCGCCTTCCGCGGCACCTCCGGTGGGCGGACGGCCCCCGCCCGCGCGGTAGCCTTCCCCCCGGTGGCAGCGGTGACGGAACGCATAAGGAGCCTCCAGCCATGGCGGAGCACACCAGGTCGAGCATCACCATCGCGGCATCGCCGGAGGCGGTGATGGCGGTGATCGCGGACTTCGCCCGCTACCCGGAGTGGACCGGTGAGGTCAAGGAGGCCGAGGTGCTCTCCGCGGACAGCAGGGGACGGGCGGAGCAGGTCCGGCTGCTGCTGGACGCCGGTGCGATCAAGGACGAGCACACCCTGGCGTACCAGTGGTCCGGCTCCCGCGAGGTCCGCTGGTCGCTGGTGAAGTCCAGGATGCTGCGCACCCTGGACGGCTCCTACCGGCTGGTCCCGGCATCGGGCGGCCGGCACACCGAGGTGACCTACCAGCTCACCGTGGACGTCAAGATCCCGATGCTGGGCACGTTCAAGCGCAAGGCCGAGAAGGTGATCATCGACCGGGCGCTGGACGGGCTGAAGAAGCGGGTGGAGGGCCGGGCCGCGGGCGGCGGAGCGGGCGGCGGTGTGGGCGTGGAGAGCGGCGGCACGTGATACCGGCGGCCCCGCCGGCGCCGGGGAGCGGGACGACAGGCGCCGCGCGCACGCTGCTGGTCACCGGGCCCGGCGGAGCGGGGACCACGACGGTGGCCGCGGCCACGGCCCTGGCACAGGCCGCCGCCACCGGGCGGGACACGCTGCTGCTGACCGCCGAGCCGCGGGCCCGTCTCGCCGCGCTGCTGGACACCGGCCCGCTGCCGGCCTGGCCGGCAGCGCCCCCGGTGCGGATCGGCCCGCACTGCTGGGCGGCGCGGCTGGACACCGCCGAGCGCACCCGGGCGGCGGCCGCCGCGGTGCGGGGGGAGGCCGCCGGGCTGCTGGACGCGCTGGGGGCCGAGCCGCTCGACGAGGACGAGACTCCGGACCTCCCCGGCACCCGGCCTCTGGCGCTTCTCCAGGCCCTGCACGCCCTGACCGCCCCGCACGCCCTGACCGCCGGCGGGCCGGATGCCGTGCGGACGGGCTCGGGTGCTGCGGGGGAGGAGGCCGCGGCGCCCGGCGCCGCGCCGTCCGGCGGCTTCGCCCCGGAGCCGGAAGCGGCATCCGGGTCCCCCGCCGAGGGGGAGCGCTCCGGCGGCGGGAGGGGCGCGGCCGTGCCCTCCCGCGGTGCGGGGTGGCGCTGTGTGGTGGTGGACATGGGGGTGTGGGAGGACGCCCTCCGCACGATCGGGCTGCCGGAGGAGCTGGCACTGCTGGCGGAGCGGGTGCGGCCGGCCGCCCCGGACGCCGCCGGCGGGTCCTGGCGGCCGCTGCTGGCGCAGCTGGCCGGGCTGCCGCGGGTGTCCGCCCGGC
>NZ_WTLH01000410.1 GCF_011421595.1 Streptomyces sp. YIM 98790
GTGCGGGGCGGGGCTGCGCGCGTGTCCGGGGTGCCGGCGCAGGCCCGGCCGCGCTCCGCAGGGCGGTCGGGGCGGGAGGGCGGGAGCCGGGTCTCAGCCCGCCCGGGGCCGGGTCCGGGCCGCCGTGCCGCATCGTCCGGTGTCCCTGCCGAACTGAACGTTCGCTCTGCCCGTCATGCCGGACAACCTAGGACGACTTTTGCCGGGGGTCAATACAAAGTGCGGCGGTCGAAGTCAAAACCCGGCATCCCGGAACTCCAAGTCTGCGGCGTTGAGATGACCTGCCATCAGCTATGCGCGGGACCACGGCAAAAGCGGTTGCGCGGGACGGCGGGCCGGGGCTGTCGTCCCGCGCGCCCCCGGCCGTCGTCGGCACCCGGAGACCCGGCAGGTCCCGCGCGGCCGGAGGGCGCGAGCGGAGGCCGGCACGGCGGACCGGCACCCCGCCCGGCGGGGACCGCGGCC
>NZ_WTLH01000411.1 GCF_011421595.1 Streptomyces sp. YIM 98790
ATAACTCATGCCATACAAAACGCCGCCCGCAATAGAAAGCTTTCCCCAGGCGCGGTCTTCCACTCCGACCGAGGGAGCAACTACATGTCCGACGAATACCGCCTCGCTCTCCGGAGTCTCGGGTTGCGGCACTCCGCCGGTCGGACAGGAATCTGCTACGACAACGCCATGGCCGAGTCATTCTTCGGAGCACTGAAGAACGAACGAGTATCCCAAGTGACATATCCCACCCGCGAGGCGGCCCGTCGCGACATCACCCGATATATCGAACACTGGTACAATCACAGACGACTTCACTCGGCCATCGGCTATCGACCTCCACGCGAGGCGCACGCCGACCACCAGCGCCTCCAACTCGCCTCATGAAATAACCCGGTTACATCCCTGTCCGGAAAACGCGAGACCCCTCA
>NZ_WTLH01000412.1 GCF_011421595.1 Streptomyces sp. YIM 98790
GCAGTGCCCGGGCGAGGCGGCGCGGCAGGGCACCCTGCCGCTCCTGCGCCCCGGGGCCCGCCGGGGCCGCCGGGGCCGGCCGGGGATCGGCCCGCGGCACCCGGGCGTAGAGCTCCTCGGCGAGCGAGAAGACGTCCCGGTGCCGGAACCGGGCGGCGATCCGGTCGGTGACGCCGCAGGCCTCCAGCCCGGCGGCGATCTCCAGCGGGTCCACGGCCCGCTCGCACAGCACCCGGTGGCGGTACATCAGCAGCCGCACCGGATCAGCGGTCCCGCGCATCCCGCACACCTCCCCCGGTCTCCGCCGCCGCGTCCGCCGCCGCGCCGCGGGCCGCGCGCTTCCTCCCGGGCGGGGTGGCGACGGACGGGCCCGCGCCCCGGCTCGCGCCCGCGGC
>NZ_WTLH01000413.1 GCF_011421595.1 Streptomyces sp. YIM 98790
GCGCCGCGGGCGCCGCGGGCGGCGGAGATACCGCTGGTGCCGCAGCCGCGTCCGGCCCCGGACCGGCCTGACGGGGCGGGTGAGGCAGGCGGGGCGGGCGGGCGGCCTCCGGCTGCCGAGGAGACGCGCGGCCCGGTCGAGTGGCCGGAGAACCGGATCGGCGGCTTCGTCGGCGGCATCCTCATCCCCGAGATGCTGAACCCCGGCGCCGGCACCGACGAGGACGAGCAGGCCGGCGCGGACGGCGGCCGGGAGCGGGCGGGGGAGCGGACGGACGGCGGCACCGGGGCACCGGCCGCCGGGGACGGCAACGACGGCAACGACGGCGGCGACGGCAACGACGGCGGCGGCGACGGCGGCGCCGGGAAGGCCGGGGCCGCC
>NZ_WTLH01000414.1 GCF_011421595.1 Streptomyces sp. YIM 98790
ACCGGCGTCCCCGGCTCAGCCATGCCCGGCCCTCCCCCCGGTGCCGCGCCCGGCAGCGCCCGGCCGCCGCGGCTGCGGCGCGGCGGCCAGTTCCTCCGGGTCCGGGTCCAGCGCGGCCACGATCAGCCGTGCCGCGGCCAGTTCGGCGCCGGTCAGCAGTGCGGGAAGCTCCTCCAGCAGCGCGGCGGAGGCCGCGCCGGGCGGACGGCCGGCCGGTGCTCCGTCCGGGTCCGGGGCCGGGTCGAGCGGCGCCGGGTCGTCCAGCCGGGCCATGTCGTCCCGCACGGCGGCCAGCCGGGCGCGGTAGCGGGCGGGCACGTCGACACGCCGCTCCCCGGCGTCCCGGGTGAGCCAGTACAGGGTGCGCG
>NZ_WTLH01000415.1 GCF_011421595.1 Streptomyces sp. YIM 98790
CCCGGCGCCCCGGGCGCGGCCACGCCCGCCGGCACCTCCGCCGCGCGTTCCGCGCTGACCGCCGCGTTCGACCAGGCCTGGCTGCGGGTCAATCTCGGCCGCCTGGCGCAGACCCCGGAGTCCCGGCTGCTGACCCGGCCGGAACTGGCCGCCCGCGCCGCGCTGGCCGCCCGCTCCGTCCCGGCCCGGATCGCGGACGGGGCGCTGCGCCCGCTGCTGACCGTGCTGCTGGCCGATCCCGCGCTGTCCGCCTCGTGCCGGCTGAGCGACCTGCTGCTGCGCGCCTTCGCCCGTTCCGGGCTGGGCCTGCCGGCCGGGGGCGCCGCCGCGCTGCCGGAGCTGCTGGCCGCCGGCCTGCCGC
>NZ_WTLH01000416.1 GCF_011421595.1 Streptomyces sp. YIM 98790
CTGCTGTCCAAATTAGGTATTGACTGTCCGTTCATTCACAGGTTTAGTTTCGATTACCCTCGAAACGGGGACTGTCACTTATCCCGGACAGTGGGATGCTCTAGTTAAAGCTTAGACGGTTAACTAACTAGAGAAAGTTAAACGTGGCATCCGTTGGGGGTTTATCCATAGTCCTTAACGGAGTCAAACTATGAATGCTCGAGTCGATTAGAGACTATTAGGCAGCTACAGGAGCGGCTTTACGAGCGAAAGGAACGATGTTGTTCGCATTTACTTTTTGTTTGAGCCTTTGATTTACGAGAGGAGACTCACTCTCGACCTGTATCACGGGGGAGCTTTCGCTAACCTGTCGAAACCGTTA
>NZ_WTLH01000417.1 GCF_011421595.1 Streptomyces sp. YIM 98790
CCGCGCGCGCCGCGCGGCGCCGCGTCCGCTTCGCCGGCGCGGCCTCCTCCGGCCCGGTACCGGCGGTCTCGGCGGTTTCCGCAGTCCGGGCGGTCTCGGCGGCAGCCGCCTCCTCCGCCGCCGGCTCCTCGGCCGCGCGCACCGTGCGGCGCCGTGTCCGCCGGGGCGCGGCCGGTTCGGCCCCGGCCTCCTTCCCGGTCCCGGTCCCGGTCGTCTCCTCCGGCGCACCGGCCTCGGGCGCAGTGCCCTCCGCACGCTCGGCCCGGCGCCGCCTCCTCCGCGGCGCCTCGGCCGCCTCCTGGGTGCCGGTCTCCGGGGCGCTCGTCTCGTCCTCGCCGCCGGTGGCCGGCAC
>NZ_WTLH01000418.1 GCF_011421595.1 Streptomyces sp. YIM 98790
CTACGGGGGCGGTCAATTCTGCGGCCGTAATAACAGGAGTGAGAGCGCCTGCCGTTCCAACCCCAACAGAAAACGTTGTAGCGTAACTTACTTGCACTGCAACAACACCACTGAATACATAATCACTGGGGGGCAATACTTGCTCAACGGCAAAGCTATTGGTAGCAGCAGCGTTGCCATTGGTGAGAATGCTAGTGACGGCGGCAGACACTCGGGATTGGGATGTCGCACCGATAAATTGGGCTTGGGCGCTTTCGCCAACGGACAATACACCAGCTGCGGCGAGACCACCAGCTAGAATAGCGGCTTTGGCGATTTC
>NZ_WTLH01000419.1 GCF_011421595.1 Streptomyces sp. YIM 98790
CGCGACGACGGCGGCCGCCGCGTGACCGCGTACCCGCCCGGAGGCCGGCTCCCGCCCCGGTCCCCGGGCCGGGCCGGGAGCGCCGGGGCGGGAGCGGCGGCATGAACCCCCACGGCGCCGGTCTGCTGGCGCACGGCACCGGCCGCGAGCACGAGCTGCCCGTGTCCGCGTTCTACGCCTACGCCGGCGCCTTCGCCGCGCTGCTGATCTCCTTCCTGGCCCTGGGGCTGCTCTGGGAACGCTCCCGGCTGCGCGGCGACACCGCCGGCCGGCCGCTCCCCGGGGCCGTTCAGCGGGCCGCCGCCGCCCCGGCCGCC
>NZ_WTLH01000042.1:0-27152 GCF_011421595.1 Streptomyces sp. YIM 98790
CCCGGTGAGCCGCGGGCCGGCTCGGCCCGGCACAGCGCCGCCGTGCGGCGCCGCCGGCTGGCGGTGACGGTGGCAGCCGCCGCGGTGCTCGCGCTGATCCTGCTGCCGGTGCTGTGGGCGGCCCTGGGCTGACCGCGGCCCGCCGCCGGGACCCGGCGCCGGACGGAACGTCCGGGCCAGCCGTTAGGCTGGAGGGCGTGGCAGTCGTCGATGCATCCGAAGAGCTGAAGTCCCTCACCTCCACCATGGAGTCGATCGAGGCCGTCCTGGACCTCGACAGGCTGAGGGCCGACATCGCCGTGCTGGAGGAGCAGGCGGCCTCCCCCACGCTGTGGAACGACCCGGAGAACGCCCAGCAGGTCACCAGCAGGCTCGCCATGCTCCAGGGCCAGCTGCGCAAGACCCAGGAGCTGCGCGGCCGGATCGACGACCTCGGCGTGCTCTTCGAGCTGGCCGAGTCCGAGGGCGACGCCGACACCCTGGCCGAGGCCCGCGCGGAGCTGGAGGCGGTGAAGAAGGACGTCTCCGAGCTGGAGGTGCGGACCCTGCTCTCCGGCGAGTACGACGCCCGCGAGGCCATGGTCTCCATCCGCGCCGAGGCCGGCGGGGTGGACGCGGCGGACTTCGCCGAGCAGCTGCAGCGCATGTACCTGCGCTGGGCGGAGCGCCGCGGCTATCCCTACGAGGTGCTGGACACCTCCTACGCGGAGGAGGCCGGCATCAAGTCGACCACCTTCGCGATCAAGGCGCCGTTCGCCTACGGCACCCTGTCGGTGGAGCAGGGCACGCACCGGCTGGTGCGCATCTCGCCCTTCGACAACCAGGGCCGCCGCCAGACGTCCTTCGCGGGCGTCGAGGTGCTGCCGGTGGTGGAGCAGACGGACCACATCGAGATCCCGGAGAACGAGATCCGCATCGACGTCTTCCGCTCCTCCGGCCCCGGCGGCCAGTCGGTCAACACCACGGACTCGGCGGTGCGCATCACCCACGTGCCGACCGGCATCGTCGTCTCCTGCCAGAACGAGAAGTCGCAGATCCAGAACCGCGCCGCGGCGATGCGTGTGCTCCAGGCCCGCCTGCTGGCCCGGCGGCGCGAAGAAGAGCAGGCGAAGATGAACGCGCTCAAGAGCGACAGCGGCAACTCCTGGGGCAGTCAGATGCGTTCCTATGTCCTTCACCCGTATCAAATGGTGAAGGACCTGCGGACGGAATATGAAGTCGGTAACCCGCAGTCCGTACTCGACGGCGACATCGACGACTTCCTGGAGGCCGGAATCCGCTGGCGCAAGCAGCAGGAGAAGCAGGCCGCGGAGCGATTCCCCCGGTGACAAAGCCGACTTGACGCAGATAGAGGGAACGGGAAAGCTGTTCGGGCGGCATGTCCGTGTGCCGAGTGGCGTGACATGGGGGGCTTGTGAGACATCGCTCGTGTCCCAGCATCTCCGCCGCTGACACGGCTGTCCCGATGACGCGTCATTGACGAACAACTACATCACTACAGGGGGTAGTTACTTCATGGCCAGTTCCAGGATGCGGGCCAATCTGGCCCGTGTCACGGCTGCGGCCGTCTTCGCCGCCGGGGCCTCTCTCGCCGTGGCCGGCGTGGCCCAGGCGGACTCCCACGAGGGTTCGGAACCGTGCAACCCCGCCATTGACGACGACTGCGAGGTCGAGGTCGTCACCGGTGGCATCAGCATCGGGGGTTCGGACCAGGGTTCGGACCAGGGCAGTGACCAGGGCTCGGACCAGGGCAGTGACCAGGGCTCGGACCAGGGCAGCGACCAGGGCTCGGACCAGGGCAGCGACCAGGGTTCCGACCAGGGCAGCGACCAGGGCTCGGACCAGGGCAGCGACCAGGGCTCGGACCAGGGCAGCGACCAGGGCTCGGACCAGGGCAGCGACCAGGGCTCGGACCAGGGCAGCGACCAGGGCTCGGACCAGGGCAGCGACCAGGGCTCGGACCAGGGCAGCGACCAGGGCTCGGACCAGGGCAGCGACCAGGGCTCGGACCAGGGCAGCGACCAGGGCTCGGACCAGGGCAGCGACCAGGGCTCGGACCAGGGCAGCGACCAGGGCTCGGACCAGGGCAGCGACCAGGGCTCGGACCAGGGCAGCGACCAGGGCTCGGACCAGGGCAGCGACCAGGGCTCGGACCAGGGCAGCGACCAGGGCTCGGACCAGGGCAGCGACCAGGGCTCGGACCAGGGCAGCGACCAGGGCTCGGACCAGGGCAGCGACCAGGGCTCGGACCAGGGCAGCGACCAGGGCTCGGACCAGGGCAGCGACCAGGGCTCGGACCAGGGCAGCGACCAGGGCTCGGACCAGGGCAGCGACCAGGGCTCGGACCAGGGCAGCGACCAGGGCTCGGACCAGGGCAGCGACCAGGGCTCGGACCAGGGCAGCGACCAGGGCTCGGACCAGGGCAGCGACCAGGGCTCGGATCAGGGTTCCGACCAGGGCTCGGACCAGGGCAGCGACCAGGGTGGCGCCAACGCCGGCCCCGTGGGGGTCAGCGGCAACGGCGGCGGTTCGTCGACCACCACCTCCGGCGGCGGTTCGTCGACCACCACGACCACATCCGGCGGCAGCTCCAGCAGCCCGCACAGCGCGGGTGCCACCGAGGGCGTCGGGGTTCCCGAGGCGGACGAGGACCTCACCCCGG
Organism: Streptomyces sp. YIM 98790; assembly: GCF_011421595.1. Classification (GTDB taxonomy): domain Bacteria; phylum Actinomycetota; class Actinomycetes; order Streptomycetales; family Streptomycetaceae; genus Streptomyces. Next base: position 2,663 of record NZ_WTLH01000042.1, read on the forward strand.
TGGTTCCGGACCAGAACAGCAGCAGCGGCGACGACGACGAGAAGGGCGAGCTCGCCGACACCGGTTCCTCCGGTGGCGAGATGCTGCTCCTGATCGGCGCCGCCACCATGGTCGCCGGCGGTGTCGGCTTCCGTTACCTGCCCCGGATCATGGACCGGGGTGCGGCAGCCGCCTGACGCTCGGCGCGTGGTGCACGTCACATGTCATGCCCTCGTGTGATGCGCACAGCAGACGGTCCCGGGAGCACTCGCTCCCGGGACCGTCGCACGTCGCGCCCGCCCCCCGGCACCGCCCGCTCTCAGGCCGGGCGGGCCACCAGGAAGACGATCGCGGCCAGCATCAGCAGCACGGCGGCCAGTGCCGCCGGGCTGATCAGCGCCGCCAGCGGCCAGCGCTGCTCGCGCAGCCTCGCCAGCTGCGCCCGGCACACCGCGCATCCGCCCTCGCGCACCCGGCCCGCGCAGTTCGCGCAGACCAGCCAGTCCGCGGCCCAGTCGGCAGTCATGCTGTCGATCGTCTCCTCTCCGTCCCCCGCCCCGCTCGTCTCTCCACTGTGCCAGGCTTCGACCGCGTAGGCACCCCCGTGCCCGGAGCGTACGGGAATGCCCTGCCCTGCCCCTGCTCGCGCCGCAAAACGGGCCAAAGGGGACGGTCCCGGACGCTGCCTGCGCCCGGTCGGCCGGTTCGCGTATGGTCGGCGCAACGAGGGTGAGCCGCCCAGGGGGCTTCGCCCCACTTACCCAGTCTCGGCCAGGTGCAATCGTGATCCGATTCGACAGCGTCTCCAAGGTCTACCCGCGGACGAACGCGCCCGCGCTCCGCGAGGTCTCGCTGGAGATCGAGCGCGGGGAGTTCGTGTTCCTCGTCGGTTCCTCCGGCTCCGGCAAGTCCACCTTCCTCCGCCTCATCCTGCGCGAGGAGAGATGCACCCACGGCACCGTCCATGTGCTGGGCAAGGACCTGGGCCAGCTCTCCAACTGGAAGGTGCCGCAGGTGCGCCGCCAGCTGGGCTGCGTCTTCCAGGACTTCCGGCTGCTGCCCAACAAGACGGTCGCCGAGAACGTCGCCTTCGCCATGGAGGTGATCCGCCGGCCGCGCGCCGAGATCCGCAAGCGGGTGCCCTGGGTGCTGGACCTGGTCGGCCTCGGCGGCAAGGAGGACCGCATGCCCGGTGAGCTCTCCGGCGGTGAGCAGCAGCGGGTGGCGGTGGCCCGGGCCTTTGTCAACCAGCCCAAGCTGCTCATCGCGGACGAGCCCACGGGCAACCTCGACCCGCAGACGTCGGTCGGCATCATGAAGCTGCTGGACCGGATCAACCGCACCGGCACCACGGTGGTCATGGCCACCCACGACGCCCAGATCGTGGACCAGATGCGCAAGCGGGTCATCGAGCTGGAGAAGGGCCGCCTGGTGCGCGACCAGCACCGCGGCGTCTACGGCTACCAGAACTGATTGCCGGGGAAGCCACCGAAGCCACCGAGTTCACGAAAAGCGGGAACCCACGCCATGCGCGCCAATTTCGTCCTCTCGGAGATCGGGGTCGGTCTCCGTCGCAATATCACGATGACCTTTGCGGTCATCGTGTCCGTCGCCCTGTCGCTGTCCCTGCTGGGCGGCTCGCTGCTGGCCCGGGAACAGGTCAGCAGCATGAAGGACTTCTGGTACGACAAGGTCCAGGTCTCCATCTTCCTCTGCAACAAGAACGACGCCGAGAGCGGCGACCCGGCATGCGCCAAGGGCGCGGTCACCGAGGAGCAGAAGGACGAGATCGAGGCGGATCTCAACAAGTTCGACATCGTCGACGAGGTCTACTTCGAGACCGCCGACGAGGCCTACGAGCACTACCAGGAGCAGCAGAAGGACTCCCCGATCGCGGCCGTGGTCACCCCGGACCAGATGCAGGAGTCGTTCCGGGTCAAGCTGCACGACCCGGAGAAGTACGAGGTGGTCTCCACGGCCTTCGCCGGCCGGGAGGGCGTGCACTCGGTGCAGGACCAGCGGGCCCTGCTGGAGAATCTCTTCCAGTTGTTGAACGGCGTGAACATCGCGGCCCTGGCGCTGATGGCGCTGATGCTGGTGGTGGCGCTGCTGCTGATCGTCAACACCGTCCGGGTGTCGGCCTTCAGCCGCCGCCGGGAGACCGGCATCATGCGGCTGGTCGGCGCCTCCAGCTTCTACATCCAGACGCCGTTCATCATGGAGGCGGCGCTGGCCGGTCTGCTGGGCGCGCTGCTGGCCTGCGTCCTGCTGGTCGGCGGCAAATACTTCCTGATCGACAACTTCCTGGACACCCGGATCGCGGTGATCGATTTCGTGGGCTGGGACGCGGTGGTCTCCGTGCTGCCGTTCCTGCTGGTGGTCGGCGCACTGATGCCCGGGATCGCGGCACTCTTCGCACTCCGCAAGTACCTCAAGGTCTGATCCGCCTGCCGTCCCGCCCCCGCCTGCCGCGCTGCCGCCGGTCTGCCGCCCGCCGCGGCAGGCCGGGAGGGCCTCCGCACCGGCTCGCGGTAACTGCCCGAAGGCGCGGGCACGGTGCTGTGAACGATCCGATCCCGTTCCGTCAAGTATCCGAAGATCTGATTCGCTTGTGATAAATCCCCCGGACATGGGACGGCCATCCGCCGATGCGCACCGCGTAACTGCCCTACACTCCGCAGCATGTCAAGGACTCCGTCGAGGAAGCCTCCCAGACCCCGACCACCGCGGCGCCGGTCGACCCGGGGCGGCTCGGCGGTGGTGTGCGTCTTCCTCGCCGCCCTGACCGCGGGCACGGCCACCGGCTCGTGGCAGGCCGAGGGCACCCCCTGGCTCGCCTCCCCGGCCGGCAGTTCCGGGCCCGGGACCGGTGGCGGCAACGAGGACGGACCCGGCCAGGAGGACGACGGCCGGCTCAGCGGGGACCCGGCGGCCGCCATCGCGGACGGTGAGCCCCCGGACGGGGACGCGGCCCTGCTGGTGAGCCGGAGCGGCGACCGCTGGGCGGCCGCGTACACCGCCGAGGAATTCGAGGAGCTCCAGCTCTCCCTGGAGGGCGGCTATGTGGGCACCGGGATAGCGCTGCACCGCACCCCGCAGGGCGCCATCGAGATCAGCCGGGTGCGCAGCGGCAGCCCGGCGGCCCGGGCGGGCGTACGGGCCGGGGACGAACTGCTGCGCATCGACGGCGAGCCGGTCGACGGCGTGCCGGTCACCGAGGCGGTGGGCCGGCTGCGCGGCAGCGACCGGCCCGGCGGTGCCGAGGCCGGCTCCACGGTCCGGGTCGCGCTGCAGCGTGACGGCGAGGAGTGGGAGACCGAACTGCAGCGCGCGGTGCTGTCCACCGAGCCGGTGACCGTGGACCGCGCCGCGGAGGGGACGACCCTGATCCGGCTGGACGCCTTCACCGAGGGCTCGGCCGATCTGGTGCGCGCCGCGGTGGAGAACGCCCCGCCGGACGACAGCCTGCTGCTGGACCTGCGCGGCAACTCCGGCGGGCTGGTCACCGAGGCCGCGGCGGTGGCCTCGGTCTTCCTGGACGGCGGCCTGGTCGCCACCTATGACGTCTACGGCGAGCAGCAGGCGCTGTACGCCGAGCCGGGCGGGCACGCCACGCGCCCCCTCGTGGTGCTGGTGGACGCCGGCACCATGAGCTCCGCCGAGCTGCTCACCGGCGCGCTCCAGGACCGCAACCGGGCGGTCGTGGTGGGGCGGCCCACGTTCGGCAAGGGCACCGTGCAGATGCCCATAGAGCAGCCGGACGGCTCGGTCGCCGAGCTGACCGTGGGGCACTACGCCACGCCGTCGGGCACGGTGGTCCGGGAGGGCGAGGGCATCGTCCCGGATGTGGTGGTGCAGGTCGGCGAGGACACCGTGCAGCGCGGCCGGGACGTCCTGGACGCCCTCGGCTCCGGCGGGTAGCCCTTCCGGCCGCGGGCCGGACCATCAGCCATGTGACCGAAACCCGGCCAACATAAGCGGCTTTGCCCGCCCTTTGTGCTCGCCCCGGCCCGCCCTTCCTACTGTCCCTTCCGCATCGTCCGACGAGACCTTCGGAAGGGAACAAGGTGCTGAGCACATTGCGGAACAGGCGAACGAGGGGCGCTGCCGTTGCGGCGGCGGCCGGGACGGTCCTGGCCCTGTCGGCCGGTCCGATCGCCCCGCCCTCGGCCTCGGCGGCGGGAGACCCGCCCCTGCCGCACGACGGCGGGACACACCGGGTGACGCTGATCACGGGGGATCAGGTGACCGTCGGAGCCGGGGGGCAGGTGGCGGGAATCGAGCCCGCGCCCGGCCGGGAGAACATGCCGTTCTCGATCCGGAGCGGCGAGGGGAGCACCTTCGTGGTGCCGCTCGACGCCCGGGAGCCGATAAGCCGGGGCATCGTGGACGCCCGGCTGTTCGATGTCACCGAGCTGAGCCGGCCCGAGTACGCGGCGCACGCCGGTGACGGTGTACCGGTGATCGTGCTGTACGAGGAGGCGCCGTCACGGGCGGAGACCGGGCTGTTCGCCGCCGCCGGGCCCGAGGTGCGGGCCGAGCTGGAGAGCGTGGCCGGCCGGGCCCTGACCCTGGACGCCGGTCAGGCGGCACAGACCTGGGAACAACTGACCGGTGCGGAACCGGCCGGTGCCGCGGCCCGGAGCCTGGCGGCCGGGGTGTCGGCCGTCGTGCTCGACGGCCTGGTGCAGGCCGATCTCGACACCAGCGTGCCGCAGATCGGCACACCGGCCGCCTGGGAGGCCGGCCTGGACGGCACGGGCGTGCGGATCGCCGTGCTGGACACCGGCATCGACACCGGCCATCCCGACCTGGCCGGCGGGCGGGTGATCGCGGAACGGAACTTCAGCGGCAGCCCCGACGCACGGGACCGGTCCGGCCACGGCACCCATGTGGCGTCCACGGCCGCCGGAACCGGCGCCAAGTCCGGTGGCCGCTACACCGGTGTGGCCCCGGGCGCGGAACTGATCAGCGCGAAGGTCCTGGGCGATGACGGCTGGGGACAGATCTCGGCCATCGTCGACGGCATGGAGTGGGCGGTCGGACAGGGCGCCGACATCGTCAACCTGAGCCTGGGTTGGTACGACACCCCCGGTATCGACCCGCTGGAGGAGGCGGTCAACCGGCTGTCGGAGACCAGCGACGCACTCTTCGTCGCAGCCGCCGGGAACAGCGACACCGGCCTCCTCGGCTCACCGGCCAGCGCCGACGCCGCGCTGGCGGTCGGTGCGGTGGACTCCGCCGACGCCCTGGCCGGGTTCTCCGGCCACGGCGGGAGCGAGAGCGGCGCCGTGAAGCCGGACCTGACCGCGCCGGGGGTCGGCATCGGGGCGGCGGCTGCCGAGGGCAGCGTGGCCGAGCAGGAGGGCACGCCGGTCATGGACGGTTACACGGCGATCTCCGGCACCTCGATGGCGGCTCCGCACGTGGCGGGCGCGGCGGCGCTGCTCAAGCAGCAGCATCCGGACTGGACGGGGGAGCGGCTGAAGGCGGCGCTGGTCGCGTCGGCCACCGGCCTTTCCGACGACAGCGGCGTCCTGGCCCACGGAACCGGCCGCGTCGATCTGAGCCGTGCGGTCGGCCAGACGGTGATCGTGGAGGAGACGTCGCTGGTCTTCGGTACCGCGCTGTGGCCGCATCCGGAGCAGGAGGAGGTCAGCCGGACACTCACCTACCGCAATCTGGGCGAGGAGGACGTCACCCTCGACCTGTCCGTCCTCGGCCAGGGCCCGGAGGGCCTTCCGGAGCCCGAGGGCATGTTCTCCCTCAGCGCGGACCGGATCACCGTTCCGGCAGGCGGCACGACCGAGGTGCAGGCGGTCGTGACGCCGTGGCATGGGCGCGAGAACCCCGGTGACTACGGTCTGCTGGTCACGGCCGCCGGGGACGGCCAGACCGTCCGTACCGCCGGCCGGATCACCGTGGAGGGCGAGACCTACGAGTACACGGTGCAGGTTCTGGACCGTGAGGGCGATCCGGTGACCGGGAACGTCGTGGTCGAAGGGTTCCGGTTCCCCGACACCGACGCCGACGCCGACGCCGACGCCGGCACCGGTCCGTCCGCCGCGGGCGGCACCTCCGGGACGCTGCCGGCCGCGTGGGGGACCGCCGTGTCCGGCGGCCCGGCCGCCGCGGGCGGGGGCGGGGGCTCCGGCGGGGGCTCCGCAGGAGGTCAGGAAGCCCTCACCTTCCGGGTGCCGGCGGGCCGGTATTCCGTCGAAGTCCTGGCCTATGAGCCCGAGGAGAGCACCGGTGGCATGAGGCGTGCCGATGCCATGGTGCTGCCGCTGGTGGAGATCACCGAGGACACCGGTTCCGTCTTCGACGCCCGGCAGGCCGAACCCCTCGGCCCCACGCTGTTCGACGAGAACGCCGGGCTGGAGCAGCTGTATCTGCACACCGTCCGGCCGGACGGCACCGTCGGCACCTTCTTCACCCCCGGCCCGCTGTCCGAAGGGCTGCACAGCCTGCACGTCGGGCCGGCCGTGCCGGACGCGGCAGCCGCGGTGAGCGCCTTCTGGCGCAACGGCGACACCCTGTACCAGCGGGTCTTCCACCAGCGGGGCGGCTTCTTCACCGGCCTGGCCGAGCACGTCACGGCCGAGGATCTGGCACAGGTCTCCTTCACGCTGGCCTCGGCGGTCCCCGGCGCCGCGGGAGGGCTTTCCGTGAGTGCCCTTCTGGCGTCGGCGGAATCCGCCTGGCCGGAATACCTCAGCTCGTGGCTCTCCCCGCCGATGGACCTGCCGACGACCACGACCTGGTACCTGGGCGGGGGTCCGGACATCCTGTGGGGCGCGATGCTGTTCCAAGGACACATGGCCGACGGAGAGCTGGTGCTCGACGGCCACTTCTACTCGGCGCCGCCGCGGACCTTCGAGGAGGGCGGCACCTTTGAGCTGACCTTCGGGAACGGTGTCTTCGGGCCCGGAGCCCCCTCCGCCACCGACGGTGTGTGGCGGTACGGGGACACTCTGTACGCCCACCTGTATCCCCTGGCGGACGGGGCCGGGAACACCGAGCAGAGCCTCGCCTACGAGGGGACGGCCGCGCTCTACCGTGGCGGGGAGGAGATCTGGGCGTCCGCCGAGCCTCTGCACGATCTGGATTTCGGTCCGCTGCCCGAGGGCGAAGCCCGGTACGAGCTGCGGTCGGTGGTCCGTCCGGACCTGCCGGTGAGCACGGAGGTCAGCACGTCCTACTTCTTCACCTCCGCCCACGTGCCGGGTGACGAGGGGCGGGAGATCCCCGTGTCGGTGGTCCGCTTCAGCCCGGAGCTGGCGCTGGACTCCACCGCGCCGGCCCACCGCAAGCTGCGGGTGCCGGTGACCGTGCACGGCGCCGCGGCCGGCGGGAACCTGGGGTCGCTGCGGGTCGAGGTGTCCTACGACGGCGGTGACACCTGGCAGGAGGCTGCGGTGCACCGGGGCCGGATTCTGGTGGACGGGCCGGCGCCGGGCGGGAGCGTCTCCTTCCGCAGCAAGGTGTCCGACACCGAGGGCAACCGCACCACCCAGACCATCATCGACGCCTACCGCACCCGGTAGCCCCACCCCCGGTTCCGGGCCCCGACGGCCGCCGCCGTCCGGCCCGGAACCGGGGCCGGCCGGGGCGTGAAATTGCGGCGAGCCGTCCCGCCGATCGCCGTAGGATGGCCGTGTCATGGCTAAAGAGACGGGTCGCAAGCTGATCGCGCAGCACAAGAAGGCGCGGCACGACTACCACATCCTCGACACCTACGAGTGCGGTCTGGTGCTGACCGGCACCGAGGTGAAGTCGCTGCGCCAGGGCCGCGCCTCCCTGGTGGACGGCTTCGCGCAGATCGTCGACGGGGAGGCGTGGCTGTACAACGTGCACATCCCCGAATACGCACAGGGGACGTGGACGAACCACAGCGCGCGCCGCAAGCGCAAACTGCTGATGCACCGGTCGGAGATCGACAAGCTGACCGGCAAGCTCCAGGAGACCGGCCTGACCCTGGTCCCGCTGTCCCTGTACTTCAAGGAGGGCCGGGCCAAGGTCGAGATCGGCCTCGCCCGGGGCAAGAAGGAGTACGACAAGCGGCAGGCGCTGCGGGAGCGGCAGGACCGCCGGGAGGCGGAGCGCGCGGTGTCCGCCGCCCGCCGCCGCCAGCGCCGCTGACCGTGCCTCGTCGGCGCCGGAATACCCCTGCCCGGTATGCGGTTGTACGGGGTGTCCGCCCGCTGGCCGGGTGCCGGAATACTCCGGCGCGGAAATCGGTTGGAACAGGAGCGGCCCGGTCCCGTATCATGGGCTGCACAGTGCGCCACCACCCCGCCTCGCGGCGGAGCGGCGGTTGTCAACTCAACATGGGGATGATCGGTTTCGACAGCGGATGTCGGACCAGGGGAAGCGAGCCGAGGAACGCGGCAATGATCTCGTTAACCATGTGCCGCAAAAAAATAATCGCCAACCAGAAGCGCGATTCCTTCACCCTCGCTGCCTGAGCAGCGACAGTGAAGTGTCAGCCCGGGAGTGTTCCCGACCCGGTGTCTGGCATCATTCAGGGAACTCAACCGTTGCTCCCGGTCACGGGGGGCAGCGGGAAATCTCACAGTGACTGAGCCCGTCGGAGACTTGTCCGCGTGATCTCCGGGGCCGAGAAAAGCGCAGCGGACTGCGCTCGGAGAAGCCCTGTCCCGGGTCCGTTGGACGCGGGTTCGATTCCCGCCATCTCCACACTTCATCGAAGGCCCCCTCGGCCGCGTCCGCGCCGCCGAGGGGGCCTTTACCATGCCGGGCTGCGGTGGGTCCAGCCGAGGGCTTTGGCATATGCCAGATGTCGGGATCTCACCGTAATCACTCTCGCACTGTCGGTAGTCTGCCCCGTGTGGTGCAGGTCACGCGAGGGCAGTGAGGTGCGGAGTCATGGAGAAGACCGTTGACCAGCTGATCAGGGAGCTGCGGGCCCGTGAGCAGTTCGGAGCCGGGCGGGTCGAGCAGCTGGGTTACGGGGCGACGAATCTGGACCGCCTGGCGGCGATGGACGCCCACGCGGTGGTCATCCGCTCCTTCAACCTCCAGGCCGTCCCCGGCCTGCTCCAGACCCCCGCCTACTCGGAGGAGATCATCCGCGCCAGCCTGCCGAGGCTCCCCAGGGCCGAGGTGAGGCGACGCATGCTGCTGAAGTCGGGCCGTTCGCAGATGTTCCTTGAGCGGGCACGTACCCGTACCGGCCCCAAGGCACTCTTCGTCATCGGCGAACAGGCGCTCTACCAGTCGTTCGCCAGTGTGGACGTGCACCGGGCGCAGCTGCGCCACTTGCTGCACGTGATGTCCACCGCCTTTCCGTGGACCCGGGTGCAGGTTCTTCCGCGCCGGGTCGTTCCCGCCGGGCTGCTGTCGCACCTGGTGCTCTGGTCGTTCGACGAGGCGCCCGAAGAACTGACCGAGGCCACCCCCTCGTACAGGCGCGTGGCATATGTGGAGACGGGTCTCGGCGGCTGGTACTCAACGCGTAGCGATGATCTTTCCCGGGGCCATGGCCTCTTCGCGGATATCGTTGCGTCGTCTCTGGGGGAGTACGAAAGCAGGCAGGCGATCCGCACCGCGTTGGGAGATTGACCATGTTCGAAGGCGCACCGTTCCGGACGAGCAGCCACAGCACGGATGACTGCGTCGCCGTGGCGAGGGCTCCGCACCTGGTCGGAGTGGCCGACACCAAGACCGGAAGGGCCGACGTGATAGCTGTCCGTCCCGATGCCTGGTCGGCGTTCGTGACAGCTGTCGCCCACCGCTGAGCACAGCCGGGCGAGGCCCCCGGCCGGGGCGCGTGTCCTGGCCGGGGGCCTCGCTGTGCCGGGTCAGGGGCGCAGGACGGATTCGATCTGGCGGAACTCGTCCTCGCTCAGCGGGCCGGCGGCCAGCGCGCCCAGGTTCTCCTCGGCCTGGGCGACGGTGCGGCAGCCGGGGATGGGGATCATGGCGGGGCTGCGGGCCAGCAGCCAGGCCAGGGCGCCCTGGGCCAGGGTGCGGCCGCCGGAGGTGAGGACGTCACGGACGGCGTCGATCCTGGCGATCCACTCCGGGTCGCCGGTGCCGTTGGTGAAGTAGGTCATCCAGTCGTAGTCCATGGCGCGCACATCACGCTCGCCGACGGTGCGGCCGGCGTGGTACTTGCCGGAGAGCAGGCCCATGGCCAGCGGGCCGCGGGCGATGCTGGCCTGGTCCAGCGCCTCGCAGACGGCGAGCACATCGGCGGCGTCGTTCAGCACCGAGTGGTCGTGCTGGATGGCGGTGCAGCCCGCGCCGGCCTTGGCGAAGGCCTCGGCCCGCCCGGGGTCGTCGGTGCTCCAGCCGTAGGAGCGGATCTTGCCCGCGGTGACCAGCTCGTCCAGCACCGGGATCAGGTCGAGGGCGACCGGGATCTCCGCGCCGCCGAGGTGGAACTGGAACAGGTCGATGCAGTCGGTGCCCAGGCGGCGCAGGCTGTCGTCCAGGCTGGAGCGCAGGTACGCGGCGCTCGCGTCCTCCGGCCCGGCCTCGCGGGTGGCCTCGTCCGAGGTGTAGCCCCACTTGGTGGCGAGCACCACCTCGTCGCGGTGGCCGGCGAAGGCCCGGCCGAGGATCTTCTCGCTGTGGCCCGCGCCGTAGTTGCTGGCGGTGTCGAAGAAGGTGGCGCCCAGTTCGTGGGCCCGGCGGAGGGTGGCGATCGACTCGTCATCGTCGGCCGGGCCGTAGCCGAACTGGTCCGAGCCGGCCTGGAGCGGGCCGCCGATGGCCCAGCAGCCGACACCGATCGCGCCGACCTCGATGCCGCTGCGGCCGAGTATGCGTGTCATGTGTGATGTTTCCCTTCCGTGGTGATCCAGAGTTCCTGCGCGCTGTGGTCCGACAGGCCCCGGCTGCCGGAGAACCGGTAGCGGTGGAGCCGGATGCCGGGGTCGTGGTGGGTGAAGTCGAGCCGCCACAGGGCCAGCCGGCGTGCGTCCCAGGAGACGGGGTAGGGCCCGCCGTCGGTGAGCCGGCCGCGGACCAGCAGGTCGTCGAGGTGGGAGAGTTCCCCCATCGCGGGTGTGGTGTTGAGGTCGCCGGCGACCAGCCGGGGCAGGGGGTTGCAGGTCAGGTCGTGGGTGAGCGCGGTCCACGCGGTGGTGCGGCGCTCCGCCTGGCGCCGCACCGCCTTCAGGAAGGCGGGCGTGAACACCCCGGAGGAGAAGTCGAGCTGGACCGGGATGTGGGTGTTGTACAGGGAGACGGTCCCCTCCCCGAGGCGGACGTCCGTGCGGAGCGTCTTGGTGCTCCAGAAGGCGGGGAAGTCCGAGCCGGGCGGCACCGAGTCGTGGCCGGGCGGGTCGGCCAGGGCGCGGCTGTCCGTCACCGGCAGCCGCGACAGGGTCAGCAGCTCCCCGGCGCTCGTGATCCGGTAGCCGGGGAAGTGGCGGCGCAGGCCGGCGGTGTCGTCGACCGGCACGGGCGTGTCCGTGCCGTGGTGCCAGTTCAGGTATTCCTGCAGCAGGTAGACATCGGCGTCGAAGGAGCGCAGGTAGGAGTAGAACTCCTCCGGGTCCTCGTCCTGGTGCCAGTAGTGCGTGTTCCACACCACGATGTGCACCGCGCCGGGCGGCACGCGCCCCGGGCCGCGGCCCCAGCCGCCGAGGTCGAGCCCGGACTGCCCCGCCCCCAGCGCGAAGGCCGTCACGCAGGCGGCGACGGGCAGCCACCGCCGCGGGGCGCGCGGCGGCGCCGGGACGGCGAACGCGGCCGGCACCACCAGCACCAGCGGGACCACCGCCAGCAGCACCGGCGGAGCCAGGTCCAGGAGCAGCACCGGCCACCACCGCCCGGTCAGGGCGGTGTGCACCACCACGTAGGCCAGCCAGACGAAGGCCAGGACGGCGGCGGTCCGGGCCAGGCGCCGTCTCATCGGGCGGGCTCGGGCACGGCCGGTCCGTAGAGGCGGCGGAAGGCGGGGGAGCACAGCCAGTGCACGGCTCCGGCCACCACTCCGGCGGCGATGGCCACGTTCACCAGCCAGTGCACGGCGGTGAAGTAGCCGGTGAAAAGCAGTCCGCGCCGCCTGGCGACGAAGCGGTACATGCCCGCGTCGGCGGCCAGCGAGACCACCAGCGCCAGGGCGGCGGCGATCAGCCCGTACCAGCCGAGCAGGGCCGCCGAGGGCAGCAGGGCGAGCGAGGCCAGCGCGGCGAGGCTGCCGCCCGCCCGGGAGGAGGTCTCGAAGCCGCGGGCGAACTTCCGGCGCTCCGCGTAGAGCGGCACCCGGGCGTGTCCGCGCCGGAACAGTTTGCGCAGCAGCGGCACCAGTTCGGCGTCGTGGTCGTGGCGGGAGCGGATCTCGGGGGAGAGCAGCAGCGGGTGGCGCTGCGTCAGGCGGTGTCCGTAGTCCACCTCCTCGGTGTTGCGCAGCCGCTCGTTGAAGGGCCCGATCTCCTCCAGCACGGTGCGGCGGATGGCACAGGAGGCGGGGAAGAGGAACGAGATGTGCCCGGCCGAGCTCACCGACCAGTAGTGGTACTGCAGCCCGCGGTACTCCTCGACCAGGCTGTCGCGGATCAGCGGCTCCGGGTCGTGGATGCCGCACACGGCCCCCGTTTCGGGGTTCTCCCTCAGCAGGCGGACGGCGGTGGCCACGGCGTCCGGCGCCAGGGCGACATCGGAGTCCACGAAGAAGCAGATCTCTCCGGCGGACTCGGCGATGCCCAGGTTGCGGGCGCCGGCCACGCCGAGGTTGCGCGGGGTGCGGACCACGGTGACGCCGAGCGAGCGGGCGATCTCGACGGAGTTGTCGGTGCTGCCGTCGTCGACCATGAGCAGCTCGATGTGCGGATAGGTCTGCTCCTGGATGGCGCGCAGGCACAGCTCCAGCGAGGCCGCGTAGTTGTAGTTCGGCACGATCACCGAGACCAGCGGCTGCTCCGCGGCCCCGTCCGTCAGCGGTCCGGGCATCAGGCGCTCCTCGCGGTCGTGGCCGCCGGGAGGGGGCGGTCATAGGTGTGCCGGAAGCGCGCCGACAGCAGCCACTGCGCCAGTCCGGCGAAGACGGCGAGCGCCACCGTGACGTTCACCAGGAACCACACCGCGGTGAAGTAGAGCCAGAACCACAGGCCCTTGCGGCGCAGCACCATGCCGTACATGCGGGCATCGCAGACGACGGAGAGAACCAGCAGGACGGCGGGCAGCAGCAGGACCAGGGGCCCGGCCAGGGCGGCGAGCGGGGCGGTCAGCACGGCCCCCAGCGCGGCGAGCGTCGCCCAGCCGCGCAGCCCGTTGGAGGGCCCGCCGGAGAAGTCCGGGCGGCGCAGGTAGAGCGGCATGTGCAGGCGGGCCCGGTGGAACATCTTGCTGATCAGCACCCGAAGGGTGTCGTCGTGGTCGTGGCGGCCGTGCACCGACCCGGTGAGCACGATGCGGTACCGGGCGGACAGCCGGTGGCCGTAGTCGGCGTTCTCGCTGTGGCGCAGCGCCGGGTCGAAGCCGCCGATCTCGTCCCAGACGTCCCGGCGCACCGCGAACAGCGCGGTGTACACGGTCGAGATGTCGCCCTGGCCGCCGTGGATCCAGGCGTAGAGCTGGAGGCTGCGCACCTCCTCGACCAGGCTGTCGCGGATCAGCGGCTCGGCGTCGTAGGTGCCGCAGACCCCGCCGACCGCCGGGTCGCCGGAGAGCAGCGCGGCGGCGTTGGCGACCGCGTCCGGCGCCAGCGCGACATCGGAGTCGAGGAAGAACAGCACGCTGCCGCGGGCGCGCTCGGCGCCCAGGTTGCGGGCCGCGGGGGCGCCGATGTTGGTGGGGGTGACGGTGACCTCCGCGCCGTACTCGCGGGCGATCTCGGCCGAGTTGTCGGTGCTGCGGTCGTCGACCACGATCAGCTCGATGTTCGGGTGGGTCTGGGCCCGCACCGATTCCAGGCACAGGCGCAGGGTCCGCGCATAGTTGTAGTTGGGGATGATCACCGAGACCAGGGGCGTCCCGGCGGGGTCGGGTGTCGTCGTCATGGCAGGATCCGTGCTGTCGAGTCGGGCAGGGACGGGTCGGTGGCGAGCAGCGTCACCAACAGGTGGGTGAGCGCGAACGCGGCCATGCACAGGAGCAGCGGCCGGTCTCTGAGCAGCACCCGGACCGGATCGGCCCCGCCGCGCTCGACGACGAGCACCTGGAGGTAGCGGAAGAGGCCGAACAGCATGAACGGGGCGTAGATCAGCAGCGCCTGCTCGGAGAAGCCCCCCAGCGGCGCGTCGCGCGTGAGGTAGAGCAGCGTGGCGACCATCGTGACCACCATGCAGATGACGATCATCTGGTCGATGAGCTGCACGGTGTAGCCGCGCAGCGCGGGCCGGCCGGCGGGCCCGTTGACGACCAGTTCGTGCCGGCGTTTGCCCAGGATCAGCACCAGGCAGACGGCGAGCACGGCGGTCATCAGCCACTGCGAGGCGGAGGTTTCCACGGCGAGATGGCCGGCGACCAGCCGGAGCTGGAAGCCGATCGACACGATGAAGGCGTCGACCAGCGGCACGTGTTTCAGCCCGGTGCTGTAGGCCAGGTTCAGCGCGAGGTAGGCCACGACCGGCCACCACTGGGTGAGCGGGCAGAGCGCGACCAGTGCCGCGAGCGCGGCGAGGCAGGTGACGAGCAGGGCCGTCGCCGCCCCCACGCCGACCCGCCCGGAGGCGATCGGGCGGTTCCGCTTGACCGGGTGCCGCCGGTCGCTCTCGCGGTCCGCCAGATCGTTGGCGATGTAGACCGCCGCCGACGCCAGCACGAAGACGGCCGTCATCCAGACCAGGCGCCCGGCCTCCGGCAGCGTCCACGCCTGGGTGGCGAGGGCGACCAGCGCCATGCTGTAGACGTTCTTGGCCCACTGGCCGGGGCGTAACAGCGCGAAGAGGTCGGGCAGCCGCGGGCGGCTGCGCGGGCGGGGGCCGGACCGGCCGGGGGCCGGCAGCGGTGGTGCGGGGGGACCGGGGGAGTTGCCGACGATCGGTTTGGATGTCACGACGAGCCTCCGCAGAAAGGAGCCGGGCAGGCTCAGAAGAAGACCTTCGCGGCGGCGAGCACGCCCTGCCGCCACGGCTGCTGACTGGTGTTTCCGCTGGTGGAGACCGACTTTCCGGTGGTACGCCACCACTGGTACGAGCGCAGCAGGGCGTCCACCGTCGAGTAGCGGGGGCTGAAGCCCAGCCGCTTCGCGGCCCGGTCGACACTCACGTAGGAGTCACCGCGCAGTTTGTGCAGCAGGCGTCCGTAGACGGGGGAGAGGCCCACGCGCTGGAGCGCGCCCAGCACCGCCACGGCCGGCCCGGCGGGGACGGACACCACGCGGCGGCCGTGCCCCGCCGCGTCCAGCACGGCCTGGAACTGCTCCCGGACGGTGCCGAAGCTGGTCGCGGCGAGGTTGTACGTGTCATTGGCCACGTCGGGCTCGGCCCGGACGGCGGCGACGACGCCGTCGACCAGGTCCTCCACGGCCAGCATCTGCGTCAAAACGTTTCCGCTGCCCAGGACGGGGAAATTGCGCCCCTCCTCGGCCCACTCGAAGAGCATGGCGAACAGTCCCATCCGGCCCGGCCCGAGGAAGGTCTTGGGCCGCAGGATGCTCACGCAGTGCCCGCGGGCGCGGTACTCCTCGGCGACGGTCTCGGCATCGGCCTTGGCGCGGCTGTAGTCGTCGGTCGGCTCGCGCGGATACTCCTCCGTGGTGGGCACCACCGAGGGCAGGCCGTACACGGCGGTCGAGCTCATGTGCACGATCCGCCCGACCCCGGCGGCGCACGCCGCCTCGAACACCGACCGGGTGCCGTCCACGATCACCGAGCGGATCTGTTCCCGCGGGTAGCTGGGCAGCGCCGACGCGGTGTGGACCAGCACCTCCGGTCCGGACTCCGCCAGCGCGGCGGCGAGCGCGTCGCCGTCCCGGATGTCCGCGACGGTCCACTCCTGGCGTTCGTGCAGCCCGGCGCCGCCGGGCTCGCGCAGGTCGATGTCGTGCACCCGGTGGCCGTCGGCGAGCAGGCGTGCCGTGAGGTGGCTGCCCAGCATGCCGGCGGCGCCGGTGACCGCGATGGTGGATGCGGGCCGCTCGGTCACCACAGCGCGCTCACCTTCTCCGCGAAGAAGCGGGTGACCAGCTTGGTCAGGCCCTGGGCGAGCACGGCGTCCAGCGCGTCCAGCGCGTGCTGCACGTCGTCGGCGGAGGCCACCAGCGGCGGGCCGAAGACCAGCGGGCTGCGCCCGTTGAGCGTGTAGTAGGTGTAGAGGTCGTGGTCCCGGTAGAGGGCGCTGATCACGGCGGCGGTGACCAGCTTCACCCGGAAGTTGGGGTCCTTGGCCAGGCCGCCGGGGGCCATCTTCGCCACCAGGTCGAGCACCTTGGGCCCGCCGCTGATGAAGACGCCCCACAGCGCCCCGGCGCCGGCGACGTCCCCGATCGCCTCCGGGTACCGTTCCGCGATGCGCCGCAGGCCGGGGCCGAGCTGCGCCCCGATCGCCCGGGCGCGGGCCGGGAAGTCCTCCTCGACGGCCACGTTGACGGCCTCGATGGCGGTGGCGCACTCCTCGCCGAAGCCGTAGTAGGTGGTGGAGGTCGACTGGAGCAGCGCGTCCTGCATGGTGTCGTAGGCCTTGCGGAACACCGGCTCCCGGGCCACGAACGCCGAGATGGAGCTCTTGCCGCCGCCGAAGGACTTGGAGGTGGTCAGCACGTCGGGGAGCAGCCCGTCGTAGCGCATGAAGTGGAAGAGGGTTCCCGTCTTGCCCCAGCCGGTGTAGATCTCGTCGAAGATCAGCACGATGTCGTGACGGGTGCACAGCTCCCGCACCCCGCGCAGGAACTCCTCCGAGCACCAGGTCAGCGTCGAGGCGCTGAACGGCTCGATCAGCAGGGCGTACACATCGCCCGGGTGCCTGTCGACGGCCGCGGCGGCGCTCTCCAGGTCGCCGTAGCGGAAGGTGTCGATTCCGGGGATGGTCGGGAACGCGAAGTGGTTCTGGGCACTTCCGGTGAGCCCGCCGGAGCCGAGCAGCTTGCCGTGGAAGGCGATGTCCGCGCGCAGCACGGTGCCGCGCCGGCCCTGGTGGTACTTGTACGCGAGCTTGACCGCGCCCTCGACGGCCTCGGCGCCGGAGTTCGGCAGGAACGACATGTTCAGGTCGCCGGGGAGCACGGCCGCGAGGTTGTGGCCGAGCGCGGCAAGGTAGGGCGAGAAGTAGGTCTTGTGCACCTCCATCCGCTGCCGCTCGGCGAAGCGGCGGCGGGCGGCGAGGATGCGCGGGTGGTTGTGCCCGTGGCTGAGCACCCCCACGCCGCCGGTGAAGTCGAGAATCCGCCGGCCGTCGCGCTGGTGGAGGTACGCGCCCTCGGCCCGTTCGACGAGCTCGCGGCCGAAGCCGAACGAGGTCATCAGGCCCACCTGGCTCTTGTTGACGTACCTCCGGTACAGGCGGTGCACCTCTCCGACGTCCAGCGCCTCCGCATCCTCAACGGACATCAGCGCCGGCGTTCTCGGCTTCGCCGGGTCTTTCGGCGGTGTCGGCATGCGATACCTCGATTCTCGTGCGGACCATGTGGCCGAAGCAGACGGCCAGGGCGGTGACCACCTCGGTCACCAGACAGAGCAGCCGGCTCGCCACCACGGCGACGCCGACGGCGGCGGGAGGCAGGACGGAGCCGAGGACGAGCGCGAGCAGCACCTCGCGCACCCCCGCTCCGTCGGGCACGACGATGGCGTAGGAGCCCGCCACCATCGCCAGGGCGAAGCCCCCGACGGCGGCCGGCAGGGCGCGCAGCGGATCGGCGCCCAGCACCACCGCCAGCAGCCACAGGTGCAGCCCGGAGACGCCCCAGCACAGCAACTGCACCGACATCGCGACCCGCAGCCGCCGGTCGGCGTCCGCGGGCAGCGTCAGCTCCCGCTTGACCAGCCGGGACGCCCAGAGCAGGGGCGCGGCGACCCACCCGGGCCGGGCCAGCCCGAGGGCGAACACGCCCGCCGGCAGGGCCAGCCAGGCGGCGCCCGCGCCCAGGCTGGGCGCGATCAGCGCGCCGGCGACCAGACCGGTCACGGTCACCACCGCCAGGCTCAGCCCGAAGGTGGCGGTGATCTGGGCCGGCCGGACGCCGACGCTGTCCGCCAGGCGTATCTGGGCGAGCAGGGTCCAGACCCGGCCGGGGACGAACTTGCCCAGGAAGCTGATGAAGTACAGCCGGCTCGCCGGTCGTGCCGGGACCGGTCCGGCCAGCCCGGTGAGCAGGCCCCGCCAGGCCACCATGCCCAGGCAGATGCCGGCCACGTTGACCGCCGCGGCGAGCAGCAGGAACGGCAGCGCACGGGGGGCGACGAGCTCACCGGCCTCGTGCCACTGCGTGCCGCGCAGCGCCCAGGCGATGCCGGCCGCGGCGGCGACGCAGTAGCCGGTGGTGAGCCCCCAGCGCAGGACGCGCCTGTTCATCTGCGCACCGTCGCCCGGGAACGCCGCCCGGAGGCCGGGGAGAGCGCACCCGTGGCGGCCCCGGCCACCAGGGTGACCAGCACGGCCGCCTGGGCGGCGAGGAAGAACCCGAGATAGCGCGGGCCGCGCTCCCGGCGGACGAAGGCCAGCAGCCCGGGATCGGCGAGCAGCGCACCGGCGAGCGCCAGCCCGGCCGGCAGCGCGAGCAACGGCCACCAGGCGGTCAGCAGGGCCACGGCCGGCATCAGCGCCAGCAGGCCGAGCGCGAGCGCGGTGGCCGCGACGGCGGCCGGCCGCTGCCCGGTCAGCGTGGGCGCGTCGTCGGCGGCGGGCTCCGGCTCCGGCCGGCGGCCACGCCGCTCCGCCAGGGCCATCGGCACCAGCAGCCGGCTGCGCCGGAACTGTTCGCCGAGCACCGCGCGCCAGCGGTCGGCGTCGTCGTGCCGCCCGGTGACCGTGTCGGTGAGGCGGATGCGGCACAGCGGCCGCAGCCGGATGCTCAGTTCGACGTCCTCGCCGTCGCGCAGGCTCTCGTCGAAGCCGCCGGCCCGCTCCAGCACCTCGCGGCGGATCGCGCCGAGGGCGAACAGGGCCGTGCCGACCCGGCCGACGCTGCGCCGCCGCCAGTAGTGGTTGCTGAGGATCTTGTAGTGCTCCAGGGGGCCGTCGTCGATCAGCGGAGTGGTCTCGTAGATGCCGTGCACGCAGCCGGTCTCCGGATCGGCGTCGAGCACGGCCAGCGCGTTGCCGATGGCGTCCGGGGACAGGGCCACGTCGGCGTCCACATAGAACAGCACCGCTCCGGTGGTGGCCTCCGCCCCCAGGTTGCGTGCCGCGGAGACGCCCCGGTTCACTCGCTGGCGCACCACGGTGGCCCCGGCCGCGGCGGCGATCTCCGCGCTGGCGTCGGTGCTGGCGTCGTCGACGACGACCACCTCGTCCGGGACGGTCCGCTGTGCGGCGATGGCCGCCAGGCAGGCGGGCAGCGTGCGGGCGGCGTTGAAACAGGGAATGACCACCGAGACCGCCGACGACATGTTTTCCTCCCCTCCATGGCGTGCCTGGGAGGGGCTGAAAGCGTGAGGACCGGTCGCTATCCTCCACCCCATGGGAGCGCTTCCAAACCAGACTCGACGGCTGCCCGAGTCCCCCGTGGCACCGCGCCCTTTATATCGACCGCCGACGCAGATACCCCGGTCCAATCGGGACGCGAACTTACGATCCAATCTCGCGTGGAACGTCTTCCTCGACCTGGAGGCCCAGTCCCACCCCGCGCTCCGGGACCGGCTCGCCGCGGCACTGCGCAGCGCGATCCGCTCCGGACGGCTGGCCGCCGGGGCGGCCCTGCCCCCGAGCCGCAGCCTCGCCGCCGAACTGCGCTGCTCCCGCTGGGTGGTCACCGAGGCCTACGGCCAGCTGGCCGCCGAGGGCCTGCTGGAGGCGCGCACCGGTTCGGCCACCCGGGTCCGCGCCGTGTCGCCGCAGCCGGCCGCCGAGCCCGGCCCGCCGCCGCCCGTCCCCACCCGCTACGACCTGACCCCCAGCCTCCCCGACCTGCGGGCCTTTCCGCACCGGCGCTGGCTGGAGGCACTGCGCGGCACCATGGTGGCCGGTGCGCTCACCGACCTCGCCCACCCGACCCCGGACGGCAATCCCCGCCTGCGCGACCTGGTCGCCGACTACCTGCGCCGGGTCCGGGGCACCCGGGCCGAGTCGGCCGACGTCCTGATCACCACCGGCGTCACCGACGGTGTCGCCCGGGTCAGCCGGGCGCTGCGCCGCGCCGGCATCACCACCCTGGCGGTCGAGGACCCGGGCTGGCCCGGGCTGCGGCAGGCGGCCGCCGCGGAAGGGCTCGCCGTGCTCGGCATCCCCCTGGACGAGGAGGGCATCCGGGTCGAGGAGCTGGCCCGCCACCGGGGGGTGCGCGCCGTGCTCGTCACCCCCGCCCACCAGTTCCCGACCGGGGCCGTGCTGTCGCCCGCCCGCCGGGCCGCGCTGCTGTCCTGGGCGCGTGACGTGGACGGGCTTGTGCTGGAGGACGATTCCGGCCCGCCCTTCCGGTACGCCGGGCAGCCCCCCGGCACCCTGCAGGGCCTCGATCCCGACCGGGTCTTCCTGCTGGGGTCGACGAGCAAGACGCTCGCCCCCGGCATCGGGATCGGCTGGCTGGTCCCCCCGCGGTCCTGGGCCGCCGGCCTGGACGCCGCCGGCACCGACCAGGTCCGGCCGTCGGGGCTCTGGCAGGCCACTCTGGCCCGGTTCCTGGAGGCCGGCGCCTACGACCGGCATCTGCGGACCACCCGGGCACGCTACCGGCGGCGGCGCGCCGCGCTGATCCGGCAGCTCGCCGAGTCCCTTCCGGAGGCCCGGGTCGGCGGGGCCGACGCGGGACTGCACCTGGTCGCGCACCTGCCGGCCGGTGTCGAGGAGACGGCGGTGGTCCGGCGTCTGGTCCGCTCCGGCGTCAAGCTCGCCGGACTCGACACCTACCGGCTCCAGGCCGATCCGCGGAACCCCGCGCTGGTCATCGGCTACGGCAATCTGCCGGACGCGGCGGTCCCGGGGGTGGCCGAGCGGATCACCGCGGCGGTGCGGATTGGTCTGGAATTCCTGGGCCGGAGCGGTCCGGCGACCGTCGCGCCGCGGGCTTAGGTTCGGCTGACATGACAGCGGCAGAACCGTCCAGGGTGATCAGTGCGGAGGTGCCCGGCGCGCCCGCCGGTACCGGGCAGACCGGGCAGGGCCCGGACAACGGGCAGAGCGGGCAGAGCGGGCAGAGCGGGCAGGGCGCGGACAGCGCGGACAGCGGGCGGCGGCCGGACGGCGAGGCGGCGCCGGCACCGGAGCCGTCCGCCCGCCGCTGGGGCAGCGCCGTGCTGACGGTCTGCGCCGCCGGCTGGCTGGCCTTCACCGTCGCGCACGCGCTGCTCACCGGCCGGGTCTGGTGGTGGGTGCTGCCCGACATGGTGCCGCCGCCCGTCTACCTGCTGCTGCCGCTGCTGATCCTGGCGGCGATGGGCGCGGCGTACGCGCTGCGCCGCCCGCCGCGCAGCCGGGCCGGCCGGACCGCGCTGGCCTGCACACTCAGCGCGCTGGTGCTGGGTGTGCCGGATTCGGGAATCAACTTTCACGCGCTGACCGGCGGCGACCGGCAGTCCACCGCCCACCCGCTCCACGTGGTCTCCTGGAACACGCTCTTCTGGCACCAGGACGAGGACCCCGACCACTTCTACGACTATCTGACCTCCATGGAGGCCGATGTCTATCTGCTCCAGGAGTACATGGTCCAGGGCGAGGACGGACCGGTGGCGGTGGACGACACCGCCCGGCTGCGCGCCGAGTTCCCCGGGTACACCCTGGTCGCCAGAGGCGAACTGCTCACCCTGACCCGGCTGCCGGTGGTCGCCCAGCGGGTGCTGACGGCCAGCCCGATGGAGCCGCTCACCCCCTGGGCCGACTACTGGGACGTGCGGGTGCTCCGCACCGACCTGCTGGCCGGGGGACGGACGGTGAGCTTCTACAACGTGCACATCGCCGACCCGTTCGACCTCGGGCAGTCCCCGCTGACCACCGGCTTCTACACCGCCGTGCACCAGCTCAGCGCCTACCGGGAGGCGCAGTGGCGGGTGCTGCGGGAGGACCTGGCCGGCAATCCCCACCCGGTCGTCGTCTCGGGCGCCCTCAACACCCTGCCCAGCATGGGAGAGCTGCGGCATCTCGCCCCGCTGCGCGACGCGGCGCGGGCGAGCACCTCGCTCTACCCGGTGTCGTTCGCGGTCCGGGGCGCCTGGCTGTGGCGGCTCGACGCGACCTACGTCTCACCGGACGTCCGCGTCTCCTCCTTCGGGCTGCGGGGCCCGGACGGTCTCTCCACCCACAAGGCCCAGCGGATGACCATCGGCCTCGGGGAGTGACGGCGGGAGCCGGGCCGGGCCGGGCGGGGCCGGGGCACGGCACGGCGGGGCGGGTCCGGCGGTGGCGCGAACCGGACGGGCGCCGGATGCGTGCACTGTACGGAGGGTGTCCAAGGGCCTGTCACCCCGCGTCTGTATGGTGGTGGGCCAGTCGAGAGCGCTGGGATTGACGTGACCCGGCGGGGGGAGTGTGGACCGTCGTGCGCAAGATCGTGATCGCCGTCGTGGTGCTGGTTCTGGCCGCCGGCGGTGCGGCGTTCTGGCTGCTCAGAGATGGCGGCGAGGAATCGGACACGGCCCGCGGACACGCCGAGGCGTTCCTCGCGGCCTGGAGCCCCGACCCGGAGGCGGACCAGCGCGGGGCCGCCGCGCTCACCGATGACGAAGAGGCCGCGGCCTCGCTGCTGGAGTCGGTGAGCCGGAATCTGGAGTCGGAGGGGCTGACCTACCAGGTCCAGCCGTCCGAGCCGGTGGAGGGCGGGCAGGACCGGGTCGTCCGGTACACGCTGACCCATGACCTCGGCGAACCGCTCACCGACTGGAGCTACGAGACCGAGATGACGCTCACCCCCGACCCGGCGGCGGACGGCGAGTGGCTGGTGCGCTGGGAGCCGGCGGTCCTGCACCCCGATCTGGCCGACGGGCAGACCCTGGTGAAGACGGTCCGGCAGCCGGACCGGGCCCCCATCCTGGCGGCCGACGGCTCGGAGCTGGCCGGCAGCGGCACGGTGTGGAACATCAGCATCTGGCCCGCCCAGCTGAACGAGCCGGAGACGGCCTACCGCGCCATCGACGGCCTGGACGTCGGTGTGGACACCGAGGCGCTGGCCGACCGGGTGGAGTCCTCCGACCCGGACCAGGCGGTCCCGGTGGTCGCCATCCGGGACGAGATCTACCAGCCCAACCGCGTGGAGCTGAACTCCATCTCCGGCCTCCAGATCCGGGAGGAGACCTGGCCGCTGTCCTATCTGGCGGAGTCGGTTGTCGGCGGGGTGGACCGGGAGACCGGCGAGGGCACCTCCGGGCTCCAGGCCCGCTACCAGGAGCAGCTCGCCGGGCAGCCGCAGACCAGTGTGGTGATCGCCGACCGCACCTCGGGCAGCGCGGTGGAGACCCTGGTCGAGGCCGAGGGCGCCCAGGAGGGCACGCCCGTGCAGACCACCATCGACCCCGAGGTCCAGCGGGCCGCCGAGGCCGCGCTGGAGGGCCAGGAGCAGGGCGGCTCCATCGCCGTGGTGCAGCCCTCCACCGGGAACATACTCGCGCTGGCGGACACACCGGCCGGCTTCCCGCGCTCCGCCGAGGGCCAGTACGCCCCGGGCTCCGGCTTCAAGGTGGTCACCTCCGCCGCGCTGCTGGAGCAGGGCCTGACCATGGACTCGGTCGTGGGCTGCCCCAAGTTCAGCGAGGTCAACGGCCAGAGCTTCCACAACCAGAACGAGTTCGAGCTCGGCCCGGACACCACCCTGCACGAGGCGTTCATCCGGTCCTGCAACACCGCGTTCATCGAGAACCGGGACACGTTCGAGGACAACACCCTGGAGCAGACCGCGCTGGCCTTCGGCGTGGGCGGGGTGTGGGATGTCGGCGCCTCCACCTTCGACGGCAGCGTGCCGGTGTCGGACAGCCAGAACGACCTGGCCGCCTCGCTGATCGGCCAGGCCCGCGTGCAGGCCAGCCCGCTGGTGATGGCCGCCGTGGCCGGAACGGTGCTGGCCGGCGAGTTCCACCAGCCGGTGCTGGTGCCGGAGGCGGTCAAGGAGCGTTTCGAGGCGCCGGCCGGGCTGCAGGAGTCCACCACCGACCAGCTCCGGCAGATGATGCGGGACACCGTCACCCAGGGCACCGCCTCGGCGCTCCAGGGCATCCCCGGCGGGCCGGGCGCCAAGACCGGCACCGCCGAGTTCGCCACCGGCGAGGACGGCGAGCTCTCCACCCACGCCTGGATGATCGGCTTCCTGGCCGACCGTGACCTGGCCTTCGCGGTACTGCTGGAGGACGGCGGCTCCGGCGGTTCGCACGCCGGCCCGGTCGCCGCCGAGCTGCTGGGCGCGCTCTCCTGACCCGGCCGCACCGGGAGGGCGCGGCGCACACCCCGGCGGGGCGGTACCGGACTCCGGCACCGCCCCGCCGCGGTGTGCGCGGGCCGGGCGCCCGCCGGGCGGGGT